>NZ_CP097322.1:359500-719000 GCF_023515955.1 Streptomyces sp. RerS4 | reverse complement strand
TGCCGTCGGACAGCCGGACCGCCGTCGCGCCCGGGTCCATGCCGGTGCCGGGGAGAAGGTCGGGCCCCCGCCACTCTCCCCCCGGGCCGCTGCGGGACCAGTACGCCATCCGCCCGTCCAGGACGGCGAAGGCCCACAGCCGGCCCGAGGTGCCTTCGGCCATCCACGAAGTGCTGTCACCGCGGCTGTAGCGGATGCTCTGACCCCAGCCGTAACCGGCGGGCCGGGCGGCTGTCTTGCGGTCGCCGCAGCCCGCTGGGCTACCGCACCACTCGTGGTGGTCCAGCCAGGCGTAGGTCTTGAGGTAGCGGACCTTCTCCTCGGCCGTCTGCGGGTCGAGCGTCGAGGGAAGGGAGGTGTTGAGGTAGCCGCTGTAATTCTGGACCGAGAAATGCGGCCGGTCCGTCGACTTCGCGTAGCGCTCGGTGGCTGCTTGTATGAAGCGGGCCCCGTACATGTGGTCCTGGTGGTCGATCAATCCGCCACTGTCCTCCCACGTACCCGGCGTCGGGTCTTGCAGCCGTATCGTGGTCGGCTTGTACTGCTCGAGCACACCCGCGACGGTGCGTACCACCTGGTCCTTGGTATAGGTGAACGGCTGCTTGACCGGCGTCCCGGAGGTCAGTTGAGCCTCCAGGGCGGCTATCTTGCCGTTCCACAGACCCCGCAGGCTGTCCGGCGTCTCGGCGTCGATGCTGCGCGCCTCGCGTAGCTGCAGCCATACCAGGTTGATCCGGGGCTTGGCGACGAGGACGTCCACCTCCATGTACCCGCCGCCGGCCGTGGGTACCGATTTCCGCTGCCAAGGACTCGTGCGGTCACCGGTGGCCATCTGCGCATAGGCGCCTCGGATGCCGTTCTGCCGGGCTTCCGCGTACGCGGCGCGATCGGCGGGCCGCACGGGGTCCTTCACGTGCCGGCCGCGAGCCTCGTTCCGGCCGTCGGACTCACCGGAGGTGAGGTAGGCGGTCGTCACCTTGGTACCCGCCTGAATGGAGCGGCTCAGGTCCGGGTTCATGAAGAAGAGGTCGTCGTCCGGGTGTGCGACGACATGGAGCACGGAGCCCTCGGTCACGCTCGCGCGGGCGACCGTCTCGGACCCGCCGGAAGGCTGCGTTGTCCCGTGGCCGTCGGCCACGGCCATCACCCCGCCGGTGGCAGCGCAAAGCACGGTGAGCAGGGCCGCGAGACGGATGCTGCGGTGGAGGGACATCTACGTGCCTTGGGGGTCGATCCAGTGGCGAATTCCGCCGAGCAGGCGAGGTCGAGGCGTCTACGGGGAATGTGGTTCACCGTCTTTGCGGAATTACAGCTTCCGCTGGCGACCCGGCATGATTATGCACTTGCTCAGATGGGTGACCCACCGTCAAGTCGGATGTGCGGCAGAAAGATGACAATCAGGCGGTTCGCAATACATCGGGGGCTTGGTCAGGATTGGCAAATTTGACCGATTTGCTCGGAAATGCCCAACCTCTACTCGTTGCGCGACAGACCGAAGGCGGCGGCCGGGGACGCCTCGGCGGGAGAGTGTCCTGGCGGCGTGGCGGGACGCGGCCCTGCTCAGGCGGGTGTCCGCACGTTCGGGGCGTGGCGTCGTACGGTCCGGTCGGACCACGTGGCGTGCGAGGACCCCGGCGCCGAACCGACGCCTCATCGACCCCGAGCGGAACCCGGGCCGGCCGGCCCTGGCGCCGATTTCGTGGCGAAAGTCACCATGGGTTCATATCCCCCATCCGCCGCTTGGGGGTCCCGTGCGCCTGGGGTTGGTCCGCCTCTGAGGAAAGGAGTCGCGCGGACGGACCGCGCGCGGTTTCGAAGGCCGCCGTCCTCGCCGGCGGAGGCCGCCGCGCCTAGCCGCGTCCCGTCCCCAGGCACGCCGGCGGCCGCCGGACGGCGGCACCCGACTGCCCGCCCTGGGGCGAGTGCCAGGAAAGTGAGTCAGACCTGTCCGCGCCACTCTCCGGTGGCCGAGCCGCGGTCCTCGGGGCCGGTGCGGTGTGTCCGGCCGGGGTGGGGTGGAGCACGTCATGGGTGCCCGCTGCGGCCTCGCATGCCCCGGCCCGTCGGCTGACATTCCCCGACGGGACCGTCCTACTGCACCGTCCGGCTGACAGCGCTCGCGCCCACGGCCCTGGCCCTGGCGCATCGAGGACGCCGGGAAGGAGGGGCCGTGCGCTTACGTGCCGGGAGCCCGATACCGGACTTGTTCGGCTCTGCGCAGTGCGTCCAGCGTTTCGTCGACGGTCAGGAGAACGGTCGTCTCGAACGAGCTGAGCGCGCCGCCTCCACTGATCCTCAGCGCAACCGCGGCCATGGAGACGTTGTCCGGGGCTTCCCACAGGTTGTAGCCGTCGTGCGTGCCGAAGGCGTACCAGAAGCCGTGGAGCCTTCCACCGACGGACTCGATGTAGGACTGAGCGGCCTTCGCGCGGTCCTCGGGGTGTCCGATCAGCCTCGTCCACGTTTCCGGTGTGTAGCTGAACCTCGACAGATAGAGCGGCATCGTTTCCCTCCTTCGTTTCGTCGATGGATGCCCGCGCCGGGTGGGAGAAGTGCCAGGGTGCTGCGCAGGTCCCCCGAACAGCCGCGACGGCCTGCTGCGCGACCCGCAGTACTCGGTGCCCGCCCAGGCGAAGACGGTCTTCAACGACCCGATGTCGACGGAGGCTTCCCGGCGCGACGCCATCAGGAACGAGCTCATCGACCTGATCCAGCGTGCGGAGGTGGGCTCGGAGATCAGTGGGGCCGTCTACCTCATCACCGACGTGCGGGTGGCCGAAGCCCTGGTAGCGGCGCACGCCAAGGGCGTCAAGGTCAGACTCGTCGTCGACCACGAGTCGACGCTGCCGATCGAGGGGCAGCCCAACGAGGCGCACGCCAGGATCACTCAGGCGCTCGGTACCACCGTGTCCGCCACGGGCTCCTACCTCTACGCTTGCCCGGCTGACCGTGGCTGTATCGGCACCCGGACTGGGTTGAACAGCCACCCGATCAACCACAACAAGTTCGTCGAAGCCCCGCCCCGCCGACGGCGAAGCGCTACCGGCTCAGGAAACGGCGATCGCCTCCGCGATGGTCGTGGTGAGGGGGGTGGTCGGGCGGCCGATCAGGCGGGAGAGGTCGCCGGTGCGGCGGGCGAGCGCGCCGCGCTCGACGGCGCGGTCGACGTCGACGAGGATCTCGGCGAAGGGGCCGGGGACGCCGGCGCCCGTGAGGATCGCGAGGTGCTCCTCGGCGGGGACGTTGCTGTACGTGATCTCCCGACGAGTCTGGGCGGCGACCTCGGCCGCGTACTCGGCGAGGGACCAGGCGGTGTCGCCGCTCAGCTCGTACGTCTTGTTGAGGTGCTCCTCGGCGGGGCCGGTCAGGACGGCGGCCGCGGCGGCGGCGTAGTCGGCGCGGGTGGCGGAGGCGATGCGGCCGTCGCCGGCGCTGGCGACGACGGTGCCGTGGGCGAGGACCGGGGCGAGGTTGGCGGTGTAGTTCTCGGTGTACCAGCCGTTGCGGAGGAAGGTGTACGGCAGCCCGGAGTCGAGGATCAGTCGCTCGGTGACCTTGTGCTCGGCGGCCAGGTCGAAGTCGGCCTCGTCGCCGCCCAGGACGCCGGTGTACGCGAGCTGGGCGACGCCCGCGGCCTTGGCGGCGTCGATGACGGCGGTGTGTTGGGCGACGCGCTGCCCGACCTCGCTGCCGGAGATGAGGAGCACCCGGTCACCGCGCTCGAAGGCGCCGGCGAGGGTCTCGGGGTGGTTGTAGTCGGCGATCCGCAGCTCGACACCGCGCTCGGCGAGGTCGGCGGCCTTTTCCTTGTCGCGGATGACGGCGGCGACGGAATCGGCGGGGTGGGTGGAGAGGACGGCGTCGATGACGAGACGACCGAGGTGGCCGGTGGCTCCGGTGACGACGATGCTCATGGTGCTCTTCCTTTTGCGTGGGGGCCGGTGGGCGGTGCGCTCACCGGCTCTCACGCTACGGTGAGCGCTAACCAGAAGAAAGTACCCACTTTGAAGTAAGGTACTGGCATGGGAGTAAGTAACCAGGTGCCCGACGTGAACCAGCGGATGTGTCCCTCGCGTCTCGTCCTGGAGCACGTGACGAGCCGTTGGGGTGTCCTCGTCCTGGCCGCCCTGCTCGAGCGCACGTACCGCTTCAGCGAGCTGCGCCGGCACATCGGGGGCGTCAGCGAGAAGATGCTCGCGCAGACGCTCCAGACCCTGGAGCGCGACGGCTTCGTCCACCGCGACGCCCAGCCCGTGATCCCGCCCCGCGTCGACTACAGCCTCACCCCCCTCGGCGCGGAGGCCGCCCGCCAGGTCTGGGCACTGGCCCGCTGGTCCGAACGCCGGGTCGCCGCCGTCGACGACGCCCGCGCGCGGTACGACGAGGCACGTCGCGGGAGCGCAACCGGTTCGCCTGCATGATGGGGCAGCCAGAGGAATTTCCGAACCCATGCGCACCGAACTCCGGCGCTGGGGCAACGTCCTCAAGGGCGGCGCCCTCCGCACCCCCCGGGCTCTGCGTCTCTGACCTGACCTGACCTGACCGCTACCGCCCGACAGGGAGTCGGACCGTGACGAGGAGGCCGCCGGTGGGGCGGGGGGCGAGGTCGAGGGTTCCGTCGTGGGCGCGGACGATGCTGTGCACGATGGCCAGGCCGAGGCCGGCGCCGGCGTGCTCGTCGGTGCGGACGCGTTCCGTTCCGCGCTGGAAGGGTTCGGTGAGGGTGGGTACCCGTTCCGGCGGGAGCGGGCGGCCCGTGTTCTCGACCCGCAGCACGCTCGTGTCGCCGTCCGATCCGGTGCGGACCGTCACGGTGCCGTCGGCGGGGAGGTTGTGGACGACGGCGTTCTGGACGAGGTTCGTCACCATCCGCAGCAGGAGCTCCGGGGAGCCGCTGGTCGGGGCCGGTCCGCCGGTGACGTCGAGCGTGATCCGGCGCTGTTCGGCGAGGGGGAGCAGCGTTTCGGCGGCTTCTTCGGCGAGGAGGGAGAGGTCGACGCCCTCGCGTCGGAAGGTCCCGCGCTCGCCGCGGCTGAGCAGCAGGAGGGCCTCGGTGAGGTCGATCGCCCGCGTATTGACGACGTACAGGCGCTCGATGAGTTCGTCCCGGTCGCGCGTGGGGTCCTTGCGGGCGACGTCGAGGAGCGTGCGCGAGATCGCGAGCGGCGTGCGCAGTTCGTGGGAGGCGTTCGCGGCGAACCTCTGCTGCTCGGCGACGTGCGACTCCAGTTGTTCGAGCATCGAGTCGAAGGCGTCGGAGAGTTCACGGAATTCGTCCTGGCGGCCCTCCATGCGGATCCGGTGGGACAGCGACCCGCTCCCGGCCATCCGCGCCGCGTCCGTGATGTGTGTGAGGGGCGCCAGCATCCGGCCGGCGAGGACCCATCCCCCGACGAGGCCGAACGCGAGCAGGAAGGCCATCGCCACGGCCGCGGCGGGCAGGAAGGTGCGTACGAGGAGGTAGCGATTGGGCGAGATCCCGAGCAGGCCCTGCGAGTTGTCGGGCACGTAGCGCAGCAGGAACACCCACACGACGGCCAGCAGGAGGGCGCCGGCGAGGGCGAGGAATCCGGCGTAGCTGAGGGTGAGTTTCAGTCGCGCGCTGAGCCCCGGGCGTCTACGCACGCGCGGTGGGGCCGGTCTCGATGCGGTAGCCGACGCCCGGCACCGTGGCGATGATCCACGGTTCGCCGAGCCGTTTGCGCAGTGCGGACACGGTGATGCGTACGGCGTTGGTGAGCGGGTCGGCGTTCTCGTCCCAGGCCCGTTCCAGCAGCTCTTCGGCGCTGACGACCCCGCCCTCGACGGCGACGAGGACCTCCAGGACGGCGAACTGTTTGCGGGTGAGCGCGACGTAGCGCCCGTCGCGGAAGACCTCCCGGCGGAAGGGGTCGAGCCGTAGGCCCGCGATCTCGCGGACGGGCGGCCGGGCGTACGCGCGTCTGCGGTCGAGCGCCCTCAGCCGCAGGACGAGTTCCCGCAGCTCGAACGGTTTGGTGAGGTAGTCGTCGGCGCCGAGCCCGAACCCCGAGGCCTTGTCGTCGATCCGGTCGGCGGCGGTGAGCATCAGGATGGGGATGCCGCTGCCGGAGGCGACGATCCGGCGGGCGACCTCGTCGCCGGAGGGGCCCGGGATGTCGCGGTCGAGGATCGCGAGGTCGTAGGAGTGGACGCCGAGCAGTTCCAGGGCGGAGTCGCCGTCGCCCGCGATGTCGGCGGCGATCGCCTCCAGCCGCAGACCGTCACGGACGGCTTCCGCCAGGTAGGGCTCGTCCTCCACGATCAGTACGCGCATGCCGGAAGCCTACGCAGCCGACGCCGACGCCGACGCGGGCACCGGTGTGGGGCGGGGCCGGTCCGACGGGGCCTGCGCCTTCGTGCGCCACCAGCGGCGCGACGCCAGCCCGGCCAGCACGGCGCCGGTGGCGTTGACCAGTACGTCGTCCACCGAGGACACCCGGTCCAGCCGAAGCGCGTACTGCGCGGTCTCGATCAGGATCGAGCAGCCCGCGCCGAGTGCCAGAACCCGCGGCAGGGACGCCAGGGCCGCCCACCGCATCGGGGCGAAGAACCCCAGCGCCGCGAAGACCAGCAGGTTGCCGCCGATCCCCAGCGGCCCCATCGTGACCAGGTCCCGCAGCGGTACGAGGCTCACCCGGGCGGGGGCGACGCCGGGCGCGCCGCCCGGCATCATGGTCAGCCACAGGAACGGCACCGTCCCGTGGACCATGCCCACCTCGGCCAGCGACATCGGCCACGCCGATGCGACCCCGGCGGCCCGCCGACGGCGCGCCAGAGCCCACACCACCAGCCCGGCCACGGGCAGCGCGACCAACGTCATGAGCACCACACCGTTGAACGTGTCGAAGCAGCCGTGCCACCGCCCGGCCATACACCTCGGAGCGGACATCATGAGCGGCCGGCGCAGGACGAACAGGGCGCCGGCCACGCCGACGACCACCAAGCCGAGGAGCACGATCCCGCGCACGCGGCGGGCCGGTGCCGGCGGGGATGAGGTGTCGTTCATGCCCCCATGGGACCCGGAGGGCCGTTGCGGTGGCGTATGCGGTTTTCGATACGTCCGCGATACACGCATCCCGCACGCGGACGCGGAGATGCGGCGCGGTCGGCGTGGCCGCGCCGCCGCCGGCTCGCACGGGTGTGGCGCCTCAGGCGGCTTGCGTCTCGATGTAGGCGAGGCAGGCGTCCCGGGAGTCCTCGTCGTGCACCACGTCCCAGCCGGCGGGCACGTCGATGCCCATCGGCCAAATGGAGTGCTCGGCCCGCTCATTGCGCAGCACGAGGTAGGAACGGTCCGGGCTCTCGAAAGGGTTGGTGGTCATCGTGGCTCCTCGGTCGGTCGGTCGATCGGACGGTCGGCGGTCGGCGGTCAGCGGGCGGCGGGCTGTCGGGGTCAGTCGAGCAGTCGGCGGCTCATGCCCCGCACCGCCAGGAACCAGGCGAGCGCGGTGAAGGCGACGAGCACCAGGGCGTGCAGCCAGTCGCCCGCGTCCAGCACGCCGAAGGCCGCGTGCCGTACCAGCTGCATGCAGTGGTAGATGGGGTTGACACCGGCGACGGTCTGGATCCAGCCGGGCAGGCCGTCCAGGGGGAAGAAGACACCGGCGGCCATGACGAGCGGCGTCAGCACACCCGAGACGACCAGCCGCAGCCAGTCGATCGCCGGCACCAGCGTGGACACCCACATTCCGCACAGGGCGAAGGCCGACGCCGACACCAGCGTGATGATCGGCACCAGCAGCAGGGTGGGGCTCGCGGGGAGACCGATGGCGAGGGTGACCAGCAGGGGCACCGAGCTGTAGACGGACGATTTGACGGCGATCCAGGACGCCTCGGCGGTGACGAGTTCCCAGACGTCCACCGGCCGGCTGAGCACCGCATCGTACAAGTGCTGGTAGCAGCGCCGGTTGTAGGTCTCGAACATGCCGGCGAAAGCGGAGGCGAACAGAAGGGACGTCACGACCATGCCCACGCCCACGAACTGGGGATAGGGCCGGCCTTCGGCCGAGTCCACCAGGGCGCTGAAGCCCAGGCCGAAGCCGGCCATGTACACCAGGGGTTCGATGAGCGAGCCGAAGGTGATGGCGGGCCAGTAACGCCGGAAGAGCAGCAGTTCGCGCAGCCACACCGCCCGCATCGTGGGCAGCAGCGTGGGCGTCGCGGCCCCTCCCTCGTCCTCGAAGGCGTTCGTCGGTGTCTCCGCCGGGCGTGCCGGTGCGGCCCTCGTCATGGAGGGGGTCCCTTCTGATGTGGGTACGGCGGGGTGCCGCGGGATCAGACGAAGAGCTCGCCGGTCAGCGCGACGAACACGTCCTCAAGTGTGGTGGGGCGCAGCACGTCCGGGGGGCCCAGCGCCTCTCGCAGCTCGCCCGGCATGGTCTCGGCCCGCAGGACCGACACGGACAGTCCGGTGCGGCGGCTCGTCAGGCCCGCGCGGGCGACGTACTCCTCGACGGCGGTGCGGCGGGACGCGTCGCCGCGGTACTCGGCGGCCTGCTCCCCGGCGTGGGCCCGCAGCAACTCCTGTGGGGTGCCCTGGGCGATCCGACGGCCGCCGAACACCACGACGACCTCGTCGGCGAGGCGCTCGGCCTCTTCGATGTAGTGCGTCGACATCAGAACCGTCGTGCCGGAGGCCCGCAGCATCTCCATGACGTCCCACAGGTCCTGGCGGATCTGCGGGTCGAGGCCGACCGTGGGCTCGTCGAGCAGCAGCAGGCGCGGAGTGGTGAGAATGCCCCGGGCGAGCAGAAGCCTGCGCCGCATCCCGCCCGACAGCGCCTCCACCCGGCTGTCGCCCCGGTCGGCGAGGCGCACGGCGGAGAGCGCCCGGTCCACCGCCTCCGCGTAGCGGCCGGCGGGCATGGTGCTGAAGCGCGCGAACACCTCAAGGTTTTGACGAACCGTCAATTCGATGTCGAGGTCGCTCTCCTGGGGCACTACGCCGAGTAGCGAGCGGACCCTTCGGGAGTCCTTCGGCATCTCGTACCCGAGGACCTCCACCGTTCCGCTGGTCGACCGGCTCTGCCCGGTGATGAGGCGCATGGTGGTCGATTTGCCCGCGCCGTTCGGGCCCAGTAGCCCGATGAACTTCCCTTGGGGAACGTCCAGATCCAACCCGTTCACGGCATTCGTCGACCCGTAGGTCTTCACGACATTCCGAAAACGGACGACAGGGATGGTCACCCCCGATTCCCCCCAACTTGAAAGTGCTGTGCGGCTCGGAGCGCGGATGCGTCATCCCGGCTGCATCAACCCATACAAGCGCACGCTCAGTGAATTGTGAAGTCCTTGTTTTCTGCTGTGAACCGCTGTTAAGTTGCCGAAGATCAAGCCCCCCACGAGGGCTGTTCGTCCAAACGGGGGGATGAGCATGAGGTCGCGGCTGTCCGCGCTTTCCGGTGTTCTGCTGTGTTTCGTCGCGCTCGGCTGCGCATTGTTGGTACGGGTTCCTCCGGAGCCGAAGCCGGAGAAGAGCGCGCTTTCGGGCTTTTCCGCGGCGCGTGCCGTCGAGCACATCGGCTCCATCGCGCGTTCCCCGCATCCGTCCGGTACCTCCCAGGCCGAGGCCGTCCGGTCCTACGTGACCGGGGAGCTGAGCCGCCTCGGGCTTTCGCCGCAGCTGCACGAGTCGACCGAAGTGCTGCCGGGAGAGGGCGGTTCGCACCTGGCGGGTCGTGTGCACAACGTCACCGCCACGATCCCCGGCCGCTCCTCGACCGGCCGGGTGCTCCTCGTCGCGCACACCGACTCGGTGGCCACCGGCCCCGGCGCCTCCGACGACGGCCTGGGCGTGGGCTCCCTGCTGGAGATCGCCCGCGCCCTCCGCGAAGGAGCTCCTCCGCGCAACGACGTGGTCCTGCTCTTCACCGACATGGAGGAGACGGCTCAGCTCGGCGCCCGTGCGGCGGCCCGGGAGCTCGCGCGGACCCGTGGCGGTCCCGATGTCGTCATCAATCTGGAAGCGCGCGGCACGAGCGGACGGGCCGTCATGTTCGAGACCGGCCCCCACAGCTCGGCCCTGGTGGCGGCCCTGGGCGACGCACCGCCCGTCGCCACGTCCCTCTCCGACGAGATCTACCGGCTGCTGCCGAATACCACCGACTTCACCCAGTTCCGACAGTCCGGTGCGACCGGGCTGAACTTCGCGGTCATCGGTGGCAGTGCCCGCTACCACGGTCCCGAGGACGATCTGGACCACGTCGACCTCGGCAGTCTCCAGGACCTGGGCAACACCGCCATCTCGGCCACCCGTGCCCTGTCGTCCACCGACCTGGCACGGGTCGAGAAGGCCTCCGAGGCCACGTGGTTCAACCTCGGCCCGGTGCTGGTCCACTATCCGGAGGGCGCGGTCCTGCCCCTGGCGTTGATCGCGACCCTCGCGTCGGCGGCGGCCGTCTGGTACGCCCGCCGCCGTCGAGCCCTGAGCCTGCGCGCGGTCGCACGCGCTGCCTCGACCTTCCCCCTGACGCTCCTGACCGCCGCCGCGCTCGGCTGGGCGGCCTGGCAGGCCCTGCTCATCGTCCGGCCCACCTACGCCCTCTTCCACCTGGGCGATCCGTACCGCACGGGTCCCGCCGTCGCGGGCCTGCTGCTGCTCACCGCCGCCGTCGTCTGGCTGTGGATCGTATGGGTCGGCAAGCGGGCCGGAGCGGTGGAAGCGGCCGCCGGAACGGCGGCGTGGGCGGCGCTGCTCGCCGTGGTCATGGCCGTGCTGCTGCCGGGCGCCGCGTACGTGTTCACCTGGACGGCCCTGGGCGGGGCGGCCGGTGTCGCGCTCGCGGCCCGCACGGCCGAGCGTTCCCCGTGGCGAACCGCCGCGCTCGCGGCCTCGGCGCTGCCGGCCGTCGCGGTCACGGCCCCGCTGGTCGCCCTCCTGTTCCCGACGGTGGGACTCGCGTCGGCCGCCGGTCCGCTCGCCCTGGCCGCGCTGACCGCCGCGGTGGTGGCACTGCCCCTCACCGGCCGGGTCGCCCCCGTCCACGTCCGTCGTGCCGTGGCGGGCGGCGCCGCCCTGGCCGTGGTCGGCGGTGCCCTGGTGGGTGTCAACGCCGCCATCGACGCCCCCGACGCCGAACACCCGCGCCCCGTAAGCCTGATGTACGCTCTGGACGCCGACCGCGAGAAGGCCGTCTGGGTGTCCGAGGACGCCGACCCGCACCCGTGGGTCACCCACTACACGGGTGACCGGCGCACGGACTCCCTGGAGCGGTGGTCCCCCGCACTGGCCGCACCGCCCGGGGGACTGCTCGCGGGCCCGGCACCCGTCGCCCCCGTCTCCTGCCCGGTCGTGACCTCGGTGTCCGACTCACGCGACGGCGGCAACCGCACCCTGCGGCTGTCCGTGCGGCCCGAGGCGGGACGGCCCACGCTGCTGGCCCTGTACGTAGACACCACGACGACCCAGGTCGTGGGCGCCCAGGTGAGCGGTGCGCCCGCGGGCACCGACACCCTCGGCGGAGGTGCCAACCGCCCGAACGCGGGTTCCGTGTGGAAATGGGGGCTCCTGCTCGTCGCCCCGCCGGCGGAGGGCACCGAAGTGACCCTCACCGTCCGCGACACGGGTCACCCCGTCCGTCTGTTGGCGATGACCCAGGAGGCGGGCCTGCCGGCTTCGGCCGTGGACCGACCGCGCCCCGACGACCTCACCTGGGACCCCCACGCGGCCGGCGTCTCCTTCGCGAGCCGGCTGTACGAGCTCTGACCCCGCACGCAATCGACAGAAGAGAGCGACCCACATGTCGTCCGAGCCGAAGAGCACCGAGAACACCACCGCCCTGCGGGATCCGCGGCTGCGCAGGGCGCAGGCGGCGGACGCCGCCGCCATCACCGACGTCTTCCTCGCCTCGCGGGCGGCGGCCATGCCGTACCTGCCCCGGCTGTACAGCGACGAGCAGACGCGGTACTGGATCGAGGCCGTCGTACTGCCCGGCGGCACGGTGTGGGTGGCCGAGGCCGGGGAGCCGTCCGAGGTCGTCGGCTTCGCGGTGCTCGACGGGACCGTGCTCGACCACCTCTACCTGAGGCCGGAGGCGCGACGACAGGGCATCGGCTCGGCCCTCCTCGCCACGGTCAAGGAGGCCTCCCCGCACGAGCTGTCGCTCCACGTCTTCCAGCGCAACGAGGCGGCCCGCGCCTTCTACGAGCGCCACGGCTTCACCGCCGGGGAGTTCAACGACGGCAGCCGCAACGAGGAGAACGAGCCGGACGTGACCTACCACTGGACCGCTGGATGAGGTGAGCGGCGGCAGGGCGCTACCCGCCCGGCCGCACGCACCGCACGTCCACAGACCGACGTACCGACGGACCGGGACCGACCCCGGCGTCTTCAGCTACAGGCAAAGAGTGAACGGGGCCTCCCACCGGGGCGGCCACCACACGGGGGAGGAACGAAGAAGTGCTCGGCGAAAGCAGGGTGCCGGGGGAGATCCCGCTGTCCTACGCACAGCTCGCGCTGTGGTTCAACGACCGTCTCCACGACGGCGACGCTTCCTACAACATGCCGGTGGCGCTGCGCCTGAAGGGACCCCTCGACACCGAGGCCCTTCGCTCCACCCTGGCCGACGTCATGGAGCGACACGCGGTGCTGCGCACCGTCTTCCCCGACCGCGACGGCACGCCCTACCAGCGGGTCCTGGCCCCCGGTGACTTCACGGTCCCCTTCACCGTGGCCGACGCGACCGAGGACGACCTCCCCGAGCTCATCGGCACGGCCTGTCGCGAATGCTTCGACCTCGCCTCCGAACCGCCTCTGCGCCTGCGGGTGTTCGTTCTCGGCCCCGACGACCACCTGGTGTTGATGGTCCAACACCACATCGCCGGCGACGGTTGGTCGATGGCCCTCCTGGGCCGTGACATGAGCACGGCCTACGCGGCGCGCGTCGAGGGGCGCGAACCCGAGTGGGCACCGCTTCCCGCGGACTTCGCCTCGTACGCGCTCGACCAGCACGAGAGCCTCGGCGATCTCGAAGACCCCGAGAGCGGCATCAGCCGCCAGTTCGCCTACTGGCAGGACGCGCTGGCCGGGCTGCCGGACTGTCTGGACCTGCCCGCCGACCGGCCACGCCCCGCCGCCATGTCCCACCAGGGCGACTACTTCCCCTGGGAATTCCCCGCCGAGTTCCATCGTGACCTGCTGGCCCTCGCCCGTACCTGCCGCGTCAGCCTCTTCATGGTGGTACAGGCGGCGCTCGCGACCGTGCTGACCCGGTCCGGGGCCGGGACCGACATCCCCCTCGCCAGCCCCACCGCGGGACGCGGGGACTCCCGCTACGACGACGTGGTCGGCTACTTCGTCAATCCGCTGGTCCTGCGCATGGACACCTCCGGAGACCCCACGTTCCGCGAGCTCCTCAAGCGGGTGCGCCGGACCGACCTGCAGGGCCTCTCGCACCAGGACATGCCGATCGAACGGCTGATCACGGCGCTCAACCCGCCGCGGTCCCTCGCCTGGCACCCCCTGTTCCAGGTCATGCTCGCCTTCCAGAACCTCCCCGAGGCGAGGCTCTCCCTGCCCGGCGTCACCTACGAGGTCGTGGCGGCGGACCCGGGCGGCGCCAAGTTCGACCTGTCGTTCAACGTCATGGAGCGCAAGGACGCCGACGGCGGCCCGGCCGGCCTGACCTGCTTCGTCGAATACAGCAGTGACCTGTTCGAACGCGAGGGCGCCGAGGCGCTGATGCGGCGGCTCACGCTCCTGCTGAAGAGCGTCATGCGCGACCCCGACCAGCACATCGGTGACATCGACCTGCTCACCGGCGACGACCTGGACGCGCTCCACACGATGTGGCGCGGACCCGAGCTCACCGTTCCCGCCCGGAGCTACCACCAGGCGTTCGAGGAACGGGCAGCGGTCGACCCGGACGCGCCCGCCCTGGTCGCCGGCGACACCCGCCTCACCTTCGGCGAGCTCAACGCCCGCGCCAACAGCCTCGCCCGCGAACTCGTCCGGCGAGGTGCCGCGCCCGAACGCCACGTCCTCCTGCTGATGGACCGCGATGCCGACGTGGTCGTCTCCCTCCTCGCGGTGCTCAAGTCCGGCGCCGCCTTCGTCCCGCTCACCCCCGACACCCCCGCCGAGCGCCTCGCCGTCATCACGGCGGCCACCCGGCCCGTGTGCGTGCTCACCACCCGACGGATCGCCGGCCGACTGCCCGACTCCACGCCGGTGCTGGTCCTCGACGAGCGCCAGGAGCGGGAGCGCGTCGCGGCGCACCCCTCGACCGACCTCACGGACGCCGACCGGGCCGGCGTCACCAGCCCGTCCGACCCCGCTTACGTCATCCACACCTCCGGCTCGACCGGCACGCCCAAGGGCGTGGTAGTGGAACACGCCGCCCTCGCGAACCTGGCGCACCACCACCGCGTCAGGTTGGTTCGCCGCCACGCTCCGCAGGGCAGCCCGCGCGTCAACGTCGCACTGGTCGCCTCCCTCACCTTCGACACGGCCTGGGAGCCCTTCTTCTGGCTGCTGGAGGGGCATTGCATGCACCTCCTCGCGGACGACGTGCGCCTCGACCCCGAGGCCCTGGTCGGCTACGTGCGGCGCGAGGGCATCGAGTTCCTCGACCTCACCCCGACGTACGCGCAGGCGCTGCTGACCGCCGGTCTGCTCGACGAGGGCGACCAGCACCGCCCCCGTGCCCTCATGCTGGGCGGCGAGGCCGTCGGACCCGAGCTGTGGAACCGGCTCGCCGCGATCCCCGGCACCCGGGTCCACAACTACTACGGGCCCACCGAGTGCACCGTCGACGCGCTCGCCTGCGACCTCGACGACAGCCCGACGCCCGTCATCGGCCGCCCGCTCGACAACACGCGCGCCTACGTCCTCGACGAGCGACTGCGTCCCGTCCCGGCGGGCGTGCCCGGCGAGCTCTACCTCGCCGGCCCCCAGCTCGCCCGCGGCTATCTGGGCGCCCCCGCCCTCACCGCCGAGCGGTTCGTCGCCGACCCGTACGGTCCGCCCGGCTCCCGCATGTACCGCACCGGCGACCTCGCCCGGCTGCGCCGGGACGGCCAGGTCGAGTACCTCGGCCGAGCCGACGAGCAGGTCAAGATCCGCGGCTTCCGCATCGAACCCGGCGAGATCGAGTCGGTGTTGACCCGCCATCCCGGTGTCGGGCAGGCGGCGGTGGTCGTCCGGGGCGAGGACTCGGGAGAACCGTTCCTCGCGGCCTACGTCGTCCCGGTCGCCGAACCGCCGGTCGACGCGGCCGTGCTCCGTGACCACCTGGCCGCGCACCTGCCCGAGTACATGCTGCCCGCGGCCTTCGCCCACCTCGACCGGCTGCCGCTCACCAGCAGCGGCAAACTGGACCGGCGCGCCCTGCCCGAACCGGACCTGCGCGTCTCCGGCGCGGCCGGCCGACGCCCGGCCGACGCCCAGGAGGCGATCCTCTGCGAGATCTTCGCCGAGGTGCTGCGGGTGTCGGAGGTCGGCCCCGACGACGACTTCTTCCACCTGGGTGGCCACTCCCTGCTCGCCATGCGTCTGGTCAGCCGCGTCCGGACGGTGACCGGAGCCGAACTGGCGATACGAGGGGTCTTCGAGGCACGCACGCCGGCGGGCCTCGCCCGGCTGCTCGGTGCCACCGGTCGACGGCCCGCGTTGGCGCCGATCGAGCGCCCCGCCGAGATCCCCCTCTCGTACGCCCAGCGCCGGCTGTGGTTCCTCCAGCGTCTGGAGACCGACAGCGCCGCCTACCACATCCCCTTGCCCCTACGGCTCGACGGCCCGCTGGACATCGGCGCGCTGGGCGCGGCCCTGCACGACGTCGTCGTCCGGCACGAGGCGCTGCGCACCGTCTTCCCCGACCGGGAGGGCGTGCCCCACCAGAGGGTCCTCGCTCCCGAGGAGCTGCCGTCCCTGCTGGACATCGTCCCCCTGGCCGCGGCCCGCGCCGAGGGCGAGGCCCTGGAGGAGGAACTGCGCGCCGCGGCCTCGCTCCCGTTCGACCTGGCGAGCCGGCCACCCCTGCGCGCCCGGCTGTACCTCCTGGGGCCGGGCCGCCACATCCTCCTTCTGACCGCTCATCACATCGCCTGCGACGGCTGGTCCATCGGACCGCTCGCCGCCGATCTGAGCGTGGCGTACCGGGCGCGCGCCGAAGGGCGCGAGCCCGGCTGGGCGCCGCTGCCGGTCCAGTACGGCGACTACACCCTGTGGCAGAACCGGCTCCTCGGGGACGCCCGAACCCCGGGCAGCCTCGCGGCCGAACAGTGGGACCACTGGAGCAAGGTCCTCGACGGGCTCCCCGACGAGGTGCCGCTCCCGGTGGACCGGCGCCGCACCCCCGAGACCGGCCACGAGGGCCGTACGGTCCCCGTCCGCGTCGACGCCCGCGTCCACCGTGCGCTCGCCGGGCTCGCCCGCGAGAGCGGCGTCAGCCTCTTCATGACCGTGCAGGCGGCCCTGGCCGCCCTCCTCACCCGGCTGGGCGCCGGAACGGACATCCCCCTGGGCACGCCGGTGGCCGGCCGTACCGACGAGGGTCTCGATCACCTGATCGGCTTCTTCGTCAACACGCTCGTCCTGCGCACCGACACGGAGGGCGACCCGACCTTCCGGGAGCTGGTGCACCGGGTGCGGAACGCGGACATCGCCGCATATGCCCACCAGGACCTGCCCTTCGAGCAGCTCGTGGACCTCGCCAACCCGGAGCGTCAACCCGGGCGTCACCCGCTGTTCCAGGTGGCGCTCGTCGTGGACCACGGCGTCGACGTCGCCCTGGACATTCCGGGCGTCACGGCCGAGCAGCTCACCGTCCAGCTCGCACCCGCGAAGTTCGACCTCACGGTCACGCTGGCGGCCCAGCGCACCGCGGACGACACCGAAGGACCGCTGACCGGCACCATCGAGTACCGCACCGACCTGTTCGACGAGTCCACCGTCGAGGCCGTCGCCGACCGGCTCACCCGGCTGCTCACCGCCGTCGCGGACGACCCGGACCGGCGCATCGGCCGGATCGACCTCCTCTCCGACCGCGAGCGGCACCTCCTCGCCGAGTGGAACGACACCCGCCGGGACCTGGAGCCCAGCACCCTCGCCTCTTCCGTCGCCGAGCAGATGGCACGGACGCCGGACGCCACCGCCGTCGTCGACCAGGGCCGTACGGTGACGTTCGCCGAGCTCGACGAGCTCGTCGGGGCCCTCGCCGGGCGACTCGCGGCCGGCGGTGTCGGCCCTGGATCGGTCGTCGCCGTCGCCGTGCCCCGCTCGCTCGACCTGGTGGTGGCCGTGTGCGCGGTGCACCGCGCGGGAGCCGCCTACGTGCCACTGGACCCCGACTATCCGGCCGAGCGGCTGGCGTTCATGCTGGAGGACTCCCACCCCACCGCCGTGATCGCCACCCCGGAGGAGGCCGCGAAGCTCCGCGTGCCCGCCGGCGTGTGCTTGCTCGCGCCGTACGACCCGGCCGACACCGGCCGCGCAGTGCCGGTGGGACCGGACCCGTCCGACCCCGCCTACGTCATCTACACCTCGGGCTCCACCGGCCGCCCCAAGGGTGTGGTGGTTCAGCACAGTGCCGTGACCAACCGTCTGCGCTGGGGCCAGGAGCAGTACCTGCTGACCCCCGACGACCGGGTGCTGCACAAGACGCCGTCGAGCTTCGACGTGTCGGTGTGGGAGATCTTCTGGCCGCTCGGAACCGGAGCCACCCTGGTCGTGGCGCGGCCGGAGGGCCACCGAGACCCGGCCTACCTGTGCGAGCTGATCCGCAGGGAGCGCGTGACGGTCGCCCAGTTCGTGCCCTCCATGCTGGACGCCTTCCTCCAGCACCCCGACGCCGGCCGGTGCGACTCGCTTCGTCTGGTGATCGTCGGTGGCGAGGCCCTGACGACGGCCACCGCTCGCCGGTTCCACCAGGTGCTGCCGGGCGTCCGGCTGGTCGATCAGTACGGCCCGACCGAGGCGGCGATCGAGGTGACCGCCTGGACCTGCCGTCCCGAGGACGACGACGGCCGACCCATCCCCATCGGGCGGCCGGTGTGGAACACGCGCGTCCACATCCTCGACGGCGAACTCCAGCCGGTACCCCCCGGTGTCGTCGGCGAGCTGTACCTGGACGGTGCGCAGCTGGCCCGCGGATACCTCGGGCGGCCGGCGCTCACCGCCGAGCGGTTCGTGGCCAACCCGTACGGCGAGCCCGGATCCCGTATGTACCGCACGGGCGACCTGGCCCGCTGGCGCCCCGATGGAGCCGTCGAGTACCTGGGCCGCGTCGACGGCCAGGTCAAGGTGCGGGGCTTCCGCATCGAGCTCGGCGAGATCGAAGCCGCGCTGGGGGAGCACCCGGACGTCGCGGCGGGAATCGTCTTGATCCGGCAGGACAAGCAGGGCTCCCCCCGGATCATCGCCTACGCCGTACCGGTGGCCGGCGTGGCCGCCCCCACCGTCGAAGATCTGCGCGAGCACCTGCGCAGCCGACTTCCCGAGCACATGGTGCCCACCGGTTACGTCACCCTCGACAACCTGCCGGTCACACCCAACGGCAAGTTGGACCGTGCCGCGCTGCCCGAACCCACCGCCCCGGCCGCCCGAGGCGAGCAGGCGCCGCGGCAGCCGGCCACTCCCCTGGAGGCGGCCCTGACCGCGCTGTTCGCCGAGGTCCTGGACCTCCCGGCGGCCGGCCCCGACGACGACTTCTTCCTGCTGGGCGGGCACTCGCTCATGATGGTCCGGCTCGTCGAACGCATCCGCGCCGAGCTCGGCGTCGACCTGCCCATCCACACCCTCTTCGACAACCCGTCACCGAGCGCGCTCGCGCTCCGGATCGCGCGGGAGCCTGGCTCCGAGGCCCGTTTCGCCTCCGCCGCGGTGCCCTGGGAGCCGGTGCTGCCGCTGCGCGCCACGGGCACGCGCCCTCCGCTGTTCTGCGTCCACCCGGTCGTCGGCGACGGCTTCGGCTACGTGGGGCTGCTGCGCTCGCTGGGCCAGGACCAGCCCGTGTACGCGCTCCAGGGCACCGGCCCGGCGGGCGGGCGAGAGCGTCCCGCCACGATGGGCGGACTCGCCGCCGAGTACGTCTCCCGCGTACTGGAGGTGCAGCCGACGGGGCCGTACCGGCTCCTCGGCTGGTCGTTCGGTGGTGTGCTGGTCCACGAGATGGCGGTCCAGCTCCGGGAACGCGGTGAGCGGGTCGAGCTGCTGGCGATGCTGGACAGCGTCCCGCCCAACGAGCACGACCGGCGGGCGCACGCGGACGCGGTCGGCGAGGCCGACGTCATGCGGGCCCTGCTCGACGCCGTCGGCGCGTCGCCGGAGGAGATCGCCGCCGTCGACGGGGGCCGGGTTCCCGAGCCGGAGGAGCTGCTGCGGATGCTCGCCCCGGTCCTCGGGGCGTCGGCGCCCGCCGATCCCGCGGCGCTGGACGCGCTGATCGACACCTGCCGCTACCACGGCGAACTCATGGTCCGCTGGGTGCCGCGTGTGTACGACGGGCCCCTGCTCGGCTTCACCGCGACGGCCGAAGCGCGGCGGGCCGAAACGGTGGGGCAGGCGACGGCCGCCGAACTGTGGGGTCCGTACGTGACGGGTCCGATCGTGGAGCACCCCGTCGACGCGCGGCACCTCCAGCTCGTCGAGCCCGGACACATCGACTTCATCGGACGGATCATCGCCGATGAACTGGCACGCCGGGACGAGCGATAACCCCGGCAGCCCCGGGCCCGCCGCCGGCGCGCGTAGGGCGCCGTGCCGGCGGGGCCCGCCCGGACGTCACCACGACGTCCGGGCGGGCGGTGAGCCCCTCAGCCCGCGGTGCTCGCCGCGTGCTCCTGTACCGCGGCGGCGATCTCGGCCATGACCTCCGCCGGTCGGGCGTGCAGGAAGAAGTGGTCACCGGGAAGGACCCGGTGGCGGAACCCGCCGGCGGTCATCGCCCGCCAGCCGGTGATCCACTCCGGTCCCGCCAGCCGGTCGTCGGCTCCACCCAGGGCGACCATCGGGCAGGGGAGCACGGTCGGCCGTATGTCCGTCATGTATCGTGCCAGCAGCCCGAGATCGGCCCGCATCACCGGCAGGAGCATCGCGAGGAGTTCCCGGTGCTCCAGGATCTCCGCGGGCGTGCCGCCCAGTTCGACGAGCCCGCGCAGCAGTTCCTCGTCGCTCCGGTCGTGCAGAGGCAGTGCGACGGGGGCACCCGGCGGACGGCAGCCGGACACCACGACGACACGGGGCAGCGGCCGGCCGGCCTGCGCCAGTCGACGCGTCGTCTCGAAGGCGATCTGGGCGCCCATGCTGTGCCCCAGGAGCAGGAACCTCTCCTGTTCCGGGCGCTCCGCCAGCACCGTGAGGAAGCCGTCGACGACCTCGTCCATGGAGTCGAGCAGGGGTTCGCTCAGGCGGGTGCCCCGGCCGGGCAGCTCCACGGGTACGAACTTCAGCCCCGGCACCTCATGGGAGCGGGACCACGCGAGGTACGAACCGGCCGAGCCGCCGGCGTGCGGGAGGCAGTAGACACGGACGGTTTCCGCTTCGCCGTCCGTGCCGGGGGCGGCCTCCCAAGGTGTCCATCGGTTCCGTGTCACTGCATTCTGCCCTTCTTTGTTCCAGGATTTTCGTGCGGACCGGGGTCCGCAGGTCGACCCTATTCTCGGATTCGCCGGACAGCCAGCTCTGACGACCCGTCAAAGCCGCTGGCCTGCTCTCTTGCTGAAAATTTTTCATTGACCTCGCGCTATTTCGTGGGATAGCGTCGAACATGCATCTGGTGTTGTGCAGGTGTGAAACGGGGATTTTCCAACGTGTGTGGAATAGTGGGCGCTTTCTCCCTCGGTGGAGCGCGTCCGATCGATAGTCATGTCATTTCGCAAATGACCGCCGAGCTAATTCATCGGGGCCCGGATGACCAAGGGTTCCACGTCGGCGATGGTATTGTGCTGGGTTTTCGCAGACTTGCTCTGAACGATTTGGAGCGAGGTAACCAGCCGCATTTCTCGGAGGACCGCAGCCTGGTCTCCGTCTGCAACGGGGAGATCTACAACCATCGGCGGCTGCGCGAGTCGCTGGCCGCTGCGGGGCACCGGTTCCGCTCCGAGTGCGACACCGAGGTACTCGTCCACCTCTACCGCGAGTTCGGCACCGATCTCACCGCCCACCTCGACGGCCAGTTCGCATTCGCCTTGCACGACGCCCGCGCCGGGCGGCTCCTTCTCGCGCGTGACCACGCGGGGATCGTGCCCCTCTTCTACACGGTCGTGGACGGGCTGCTCCTCTTCGCCTCGGAGATCAAGGCGCTCCTGCGCCACCCGGCGGTGAGTCCCCGGGTCGACCTCCGCGGCCTCGACCAGATCCTCAGCCTCCCCGGGCTCGTCAGCCCGCGCACCATGTTCGAGGGCATCAAGTCCCTGGGGCCCGGAGAGAGGTTGATCGCCGACTCCTCGGGGGTCACCACGCAGCGGTACTGGGACCTGGACTACCCGGCCGCCGACGCCCTGGAGCCGTTGAAGGACGGTGACCTCGACGCCGAACTGGCGCGCGCCGCAGGACACATGGCGACGCTCCTGGACGACGCGGTGCGCGACCGGCTGGTCGCCGACGTCCCCGTGGGCCTCTACCTCAGCGGCGGGCTCGACTCCAGCCTCATCGCCGCGCTCGCCGCGGGCTCCCGGCCGGGTCACGCCTGGCCGAGCTACTCCGCCGTCTTCCCCGACCAGGACTTCGACGAAAGTCCCCACCAGCGGCTGGTCGCCGCCCGGTTGGGAACCCGCCACCAGGAGGTGTCGGTGCGTCACGGCGATCTCGCGACGCAATTGACCGCCATGGTGCGCCACGCCGAAACGCCCGTCCGCGAGTCGTACAACGTCTGCTCCATGATGCTGTCCCGAGCGGTACGCGCCGACGGCACCGTCGCCGTCCTCACGGGGGAAGGCGCCGACGAACTCTTCGGCGGCTACCCCGGGTACCGCTACGACGCCGCCGGACTGGGTGGGGGACGGCTCAGCGGCCTCGACGCCCAACTGGAACGGGAGATCCGCCTCCGGATGTGGGGCGTCGACTTCGGGTACGAGACCGATCACCTCGTCGCGCAGGACTTCCGCCGGGACCTGTACTCCGACGATCTCGCCGGTTCCTTCGACGAGTTCACCGTCACCTCCCAACGTCTGGTCGACGCCGAGCGGCTGCGGGGCCGACACCCCCTGCACCAACGCTCCTACCTGGACTTCCACCTGCGTCTCGCCGACCACCTGCTCGGCGACCACGGCGACCGGATGGCACTCGCCAACTCCGTCGAGCTGCGCTTCCCGTTCCTGGCCCGCCCCGTCGTCGACCACGCCACTTCACTGCACCCGGCCCTGATGGTGGCCGGCGGAGCGGAGAAGGCCGTGCTGCGGCGGGTCGCCGAGTCGCGTGTGCCCGGCGAGGTGCTGGCCCGCCCCAAGTTCGGCTTCCGCGGTCAGACCAGCAGCCACCTGCTCGCCGGCGGCGACGACTGGTTCGAGGAACTGCTCTCGCCGTCAGTGGTGCGCAAGCAGGGGTACTTCAACCCCGACATCGTGGCGGCGCTCGTCCGTCACCAGCGCGCACAGGGCGGTCACGTGCACGCTCACCTGGACACGGACTACCTGATGGTCATCGCGACCTTCGCTCTCTTCGTCGAGGAGTTCGGCCTGCCGTGTCTCGGATGACCCACCCCGCCGCCCCCGGCGGTCAGACCACCCCCGAGATCCGCCCGTACGGCGTGCCTCGGTCACTGCCGCTGGTCGGAATCGTCGGCGGCATGGGCCCCCTGGCCTCCACCGAACTGCTCCGCACCGTCTACCACACGGGCGACGGACGCTCCGAACAGGAGACGCCCCGGGTGCTGCTGTGGTCCGACCCCGCCGTGGTCGACCGCACCGAGGCCATCGACACGGGCGATCTCGAACCGCTGTACCGGGCCGTCGAGAGCGCGGTACGCGGCCTGGTGCTCGCGGGGGCGGAACGAGTCGTCGTCGCGTGCGTCACCGCGCACAGAGTGCTCGGCGACCTGCCCCCCGACCTCCTCGCGCGCTGCGTGTCCCTGGTGGACGTCGCCCACGAGGAACTCATCCGCACCGCGCGGCCGCACCTCCTGCTGTGCACCAAGGGCACCGCACAAGCCGGCATCCTCACCTCCGGCCCGTACGCGGACCGGGCGGTGCCCCACCTCGTCATGCTCCGACCGGACGACCAGGAGGCGCTGCACCGCGAGGTCTACCGCGTCAAGCGCGGCGGGGACCCCCTCCGCACGATCGACTTCCTCCGCGACGCCCTGCCCCGCTACGGGGTGCGGTCCTTCGTGGCCGCCTGCACCGAACTGCACCTGGTCACCCGCGCCATAGCCGCCGCGGGCCGGTCGGACGAGTTCCCCGCCATAGACCCGATGTCGGTCGTGGCCCAACGGATCAAGAACGGAGAGCTGTGAGCCACACCACGATCCTGGACCGCTGGGCCGACCATGTCGAGCGGGACGGGCGGGCGCCCGCCGTTTCCACCCCCGAGCGGGAGTGGAGCCGCGGCGAACTCGCCGCCCACGCCGCCGGACTGAGGGCCCGGCTCGCCGAGGACGGCGCCCTGGGACCGGTCCTCATCGCCTGCGCCGAGCCCGTCCCGGTCATCGCGACCATCCTGGCCTGCGCCGCCACCGGCCGGACCTTCGCCCCCGTCGACATCCGGCAGCCCGAGGCGCGCTGGGCCGCGCTGCTGGAGGACCTGCGCCCCTCGGCCGTCGTCACCGACCGGGCCGGAGGCGATGCCCTCGGTCCCCACCACGCTCTCCTCGCCGACACGCGGGTCATCGACGCCGGCACCGTCGAGCCCGGCCGGTGGCGCGCGACGGACTGGCAGGGCCTCGACGTACCCGACGCGGGATACGTGTACTTCACCTCGGGCACCACCGGACGACCCAAGGGCATCAAGGGCAGCCTCCAGGCCGTCGAGCACTTCCTCGACTGGGAGACCGGCGAGTTCGGCGTCACCGAAGGTGCCCGGGTTTCCCTGCTCACCTCACCGGGCTTCGACGCGTTCCTGCGCGACGCGCTCGTTCCGCTGCGCTCCGGCGGCAGCGTCCGGGCCGCCGGCCCCGGCGCCGTACCCGTCGCCGCCTCCCTCGCCGAGTGGCTGGAAGAGCAGCGGATCGAGGTGCTGCACTGCGTTCCCACCGTCTTCCGCACCCTGCGGGCCGCCGGCCTCACCCCCGACTCCCTGCCCGAGCTCAAGGCCGTCCTGCTCGCCGGCGAGCCGGTCCGGTCCGCCGACGTCGCCTGGTGGCGTGGCCTCTTCGGCGACGGCAAGGCACTGGTCAACCTCTACGGCCCGTCCGAGACCACCATGACCAAGGTCTTCCGCCGCCTCGGCGCCGAGGACGCCGAGGCCGAGACGGTGCCGGCGGGCCTTCCCCTCCCCGGCGTGGACGTCCGGGTCCTGGCCGCGGGCGCGCCCGTCACCGGCGCCATCGGCGAGATCGAGATCCACACCCCCTTCCCGCTCGGCGGCTATCTCGACGGCCGCGCCGGCGGGTTCACCGGCACCCACGCCTACCGCACGGGCGACCTCGGCCGGCTGCGGCCCGACGGCGTCCTGGAGGTACTCGGCCGCCGCGACCAGCAGGTCAAGGTCAACGGCGTGCGCGTCGAACTGGGCGAGATCGAGGACACGCTGCGGCGCCACCCCGGCGTCCGCGACGTGTGCGCCGCCGCCGTGGCCGAAGCGGACGCCGATCCCGCCCTCGTCGCCTACGTCGTCGCCGACGACTCCCTGACGGACCAACAGCTGCGCGCCCACGCCGAGACCCGTCTCGCCCCCGGCAGCCGCCCCGCCCTCTACATCCGGCTCACCGCCATTCCCCGCACCCTGAACGGCAAGGCCGACCGCCGGGCCCTGCCGATGCCGTCGACCGTACGGGCCGCCGCCACCGAGGACGGCCCCGGCAACGACACGGAGGCCCGTATCGCCGCGGTGTGGTGCGAGCTGCTGCACCTGTCGGCTGTCGGTCGCCACGACGACTTCACCCTGCTCGGCGGCGACTCCCTGGCCATCGCCCGCCTGCTGGACCGGCTGCGCTCGATGTTCGGCGTGGACGTCCCCCTGCGGACCTTCGTCGACGACCCCACCGTTTCCGGTCTCGCCGCCGCCGTGACCTCCCGGAGCAGCCGATGAGCCCCGCCGCCGTACCGCCCCGGCCCGACCGCGGCCGTGCCCCGCTGTCCTACGCCCAGCGCTCGATCTGGCGCGCCGAACAAGTCCTTCCCGGCAGCGCCCTGCACAACGAGACCGCGGCGTTCCGCCTCGACGGCCCCGTGGACGCCCGAGCCCTCGAACGGGCCCTGGCCGTCCTCGCCGCCCGGCACGAGGTGATGCGCTGCGCCGTCGTCGCGGACGCCGACGGCGAACCGCTGCAGCACTTCGCGGACCGCGTCCTGCCCACCGTCGAACGGACCGACCTGGCCCACCTGCCGGAACAGCAGCGCGAGGAAAGGCTGGCGGAACTCGTCGCCCGCGCCGTGGCGGCGCCGTTCGACCTGGCCAGGCCGCCACTGATGCGCACCTGCCTCTACCGGTTGGGCGAGGACCGGCACCTGCTGCTCTTCGTCGCCCACCACATCGTCGTCGACGCCTGGGCGTTCGGCGTCTTCCTCCAGGAACTCGCCGCCGCCTACGTCGCCGAGACCGGTGGCCCGGCACCGGAAGCAGCGGCTCCCGGCCGCGACTTCGGGGACTACGCCACCTGGCAGCGCAGTGACCCCGCCGCCGCCCACGGCCTCGACCACTGGCGCGAGCGGCTCGCCGGGGAACTCCCGGTGCTGCGCCTGCCCGCCGACGGACCCGGCGCCGGGCGCCCCGCCGACGCCCTCGCCGGAGCCGTCCACCGTTTCGTGATCCCCGCCGACCTCGTCGCCGGGCTCGGCTCCCTTGCCCGGACGCGGCTCGCGACCCTGCCCGCCGCGGTGCTGACCGCGTTCTGCGCTGTTGCCCAGCGCTACACCGGCCAGGACGACCTCGTGGTCGGCATGCCGGTCGCGACCCGCAACCGCCCCGCTCTGGGCGCCATGATCGGCCCCCTGCTCAACGTCGTGGCCCACCGCGTCGACCTCTCGGGCGACCCCGCCTTCGACGAAGCGCTGCGGCGGACCCGGCAGCACCTCAAGAGCGACCTCGCGCACCGGGACACGCCCTTCGACCTGGTCGTCGAGGACCTGGCCCCGGCGGGCGGCGGCCCGTCCCCGCTCTTCCAGCTCATGTACGCCTTCCACAGCGGACCGACGACCCTCCTGCACCTGCCGGGCGTCGAGACCACGCCGGCCCCGGCGCACAGCGGCACCGCGAAGTACGACCTCTCCCTGTTCCTGCGGCCCCGGCCGTCCGGAGACCTCGACGCCGAGCTGGAGTACCGCACCGCGCTGCTCTCCCCGCAGACCGTCCAGGGCATCGCCGAAGGACTGCTGTGCCTGCTGGAGGCAGCCGTCGCCGAGCCCGGCCGACGCCTCTCCGAGCTGCCCGTGATGAGCGACGAGCAGACCCGGCGCGTCCTGACGGGGTTCAACGCCTCGGACCGGACGCGGCCCGACTGGTCCACCGTCCCCGAGGCCCTGCGCGTCATGGCCGCCCGGTCCGGTGACGTGCCCGCGGTCCTCCACGGTGACGAGGCGGTCACCCGCGCGGAGCTGGACGCCGCCGCCGACCGCGTCGCCGCGCGCCTCGCCGACCGTTGGGCCGTTCGCCCCGGCGACCGGGTGGCACTGCTGGTGCCGCGTGCCGCGGGACTCCTCGCGCTGGTCGTCGGACTGTGGCGGGCCGGAGCCGTCCTCGTCCCGCTCGACGAGACCATGCCGGACGAACGCGTGCGGTACGTCCTGGAGGACAGCGGGGCCCGGCTGCTCGTCACCGGACCGGCCGCCTCCCCGGCGCCGGACCACGCCGTACCGTGCGCCGCCGCGGCGGAGCTGCTGGCCGTGTCCAGTGGCGACGACGTCCCGGCCCCGGACGGTCCCGCCGCCGACGCGCTCGCGTACCTGATGTACACCTCCGGCTCCACCGGCCGGCCGAAGGGCGTGGCCGTACCGCACGACCGCGTCGCGAACCTGCTGCACAGCATCGTCCGCGAGCCGGGCCTGGGCGAGGACGACGTCCTGGTCGCCGTCACCTCCCTCACCTTCGACATCTCGGTGCTTGAACTGTTCGCCCCGCTCGTCGCGGGATCCCGGGTCGTGATCGCGCCGCACGCCACGGTCCGCGACCCCGAGGCGCTCGGCGCCCTGCTGGACCGGTCCGGTGCCACCGTCATGCAGGCCACGCCCTCCCTGTGGCGTGCCCTCGTCGACGGAGGCTGGCAGGGCCGGCCGACGCTGCGGGCGCTCAGCGGCGGTGAGGCCCTCGACCCCGCGCTCGCCGAGCGGCTGCTGGACCGCTGTGGCGAGCTGTGGAACCTGTACGGCCCCACCGAGACCACCATTTGGTCGACGGCCGGACGCGTCCTGCCGGGGGAGCCGGTCACCGTCGGGCGCCCCGTGGCCCGGACCTACTGCCACATCCTCGACCGCCACGGCCGACCGGTACCCGTCGGCGCCGCCGGTGAACTGGTCATCGGCGGGGCGGGTGTCACCGCCGGCTACTGGAACCGGGCCGACCTCACCGCCGCCGCGTTCGTCCCCGACCCGGTGGGTGCGGACCCGCTGGGCGGTGCCAACGCCCCGGTCTACCGGACGGGCGACCTGGCACGCTATCTACCGGACGGCCGCATCGTCGTCCTCGGCCGGGCCGACCAGCAGGTCAAGATACTCGGTCACCGCATCGAACTCGGCGAGATCGAAGCCCTGCTGACGCGCCACCGGCAGGTGCGGGCCGCCGCCGTCGTCATCGACGGTCAACGCCCCGGGACGCCCCGGCCGGTCGCGTTCGTCGTGCCCGAGGGCACCGCCGCGGACGCGGACGCCCTCGGCGCGGACCTCCGCCGGCACCTGCGCACCCTGCTCCCGGCCGCGGTCGTGCCCTCCGTCATCGCCCTGCTCGACGAGCTCCCGCTCAACACCAGCGGCAAGGTGGACCGCCCCGCCCTGAGCACAGCGGCCCGCACCCTCCCCGACACGGCGGCCGCCGCCGACCGGGTCGCGCCCGCCACCGACGCCGAACGAACGGTCATCGCCCTCTGGGCCGACCTGCTGGGCGTCGACCCCGGCACGCCGGGCGTCACCGACGACTTCTTCCTCTCCGGGGGCAACTCCATCGTCGCCACCCGGCTCCTCGGCCGGGTACGCGACGCACTCGGCCACGCACCGTCCCTCGCGGACTTCTACGCCGACCCCACCCCCCGGGCCCTGAGCGCCCGCCCGTCCACCGGACCCCGGCCCGGGGCGGCGGACACCGCGCCCCCGGCGCCCGTACCGGTGCCGCAGGACCCGGTACCCCTGACCGACCAGCAGCGGCAACTGTGGCTCACCCAGAGCCTCGTGCCGGACTCCGCCGCGTACAACCTGGCCGCCGCCGCCCGTCTCGACGGCCCGGTCGACGCCGATGCCCTCGCGCGGGCCCTGCGCGAACTGGTGACCCGCCACCCGGTACTGGCGACCCGCTGCCACCTCGCCGACGAGGGCCCCGTCCTCGTCCGCCTGCCCGCCGACCGCGTCCGCCCCACCGTGCTCGACGTGCCGGAGGAGACCGAAGCACAGGGCGGCGACGCGACCCGCTCATGGCTGGACTCCGCCACCGCCGACGAGGCCACGCGCCCCTTCGATCTCGCCGAAGGGCCGCTGCTGCGCGTCACGCTCCTGCGCGCGTCCGACACCTCCGTGCTGCTGTTCACCGCCCACCACATCGCGGTCGACGGCTGGTCGATCACCGTGGCGGTCCGTGAGCTCGCGGCGCTCCATGCGCTGCACACCGGCACGGGCAGCCCCCTGCCGCCCCTTGCCCGGGAGTTCCTCGGCCACGCCGCAGCCGCGGCCGCCCCCGCGGCCGTCACGATCCGCGACGCGCAGCTCGCCTACTGGCGCACCCGTCTCGACGGCCACTGCGGGGTCCTCGACCTGCCGGTCGATCCCGATGCCGGTCCATGCCCGCCGGGCACCGGGGACACCGTGCCCGTCGTCCTGCCGCCGGACCTCACCGCTCGCCTGCGCGCCACCGCCGCTCGGCTTCGGGTCACCCCCTTCTCGGTGCTGCTCACCGTCTACGCCTCCCTGCTGGGGCGCTACGCCGGCACGGACGACGTCATCGTCGGCGTGCCCGCCGCCAACCGGGGTGCACCGGAGCTGGAGGGCCTGATCGGCTCCCTCGTGAACAGCCTGCCGGTCCGCGTCGACCTCGCCGGGAGCCCCTCGTTCGGGGAACTCGCCCGCCGGACCGCACGGCGGCTCGCCGACGACCTCGACCGGCCGCTGGTACCGCTCGACCGACTCGTGGACGCCCTCGGCATCGCACGCGATCCCGGCCGGCCCGCCCTCGCCCAGGCCACACTCGTGCTCCAGGAAGCCCTGCCGGCCCGGATCCGGCTCGGCGAGGCCAGCGGCGACCTGCGGCCCGTGCCGACCCGCACAGCCAAGTACGACCTGACGCTCGCCCTGGAGGATCACCCCGATCGCATGGAGGGCGTGCTGGAGTACGCCTCCGGGCGGTTCACCCGGACATCGGCGGGCCGCTTCGCGCGCCATCTGGAGACCCTGCTGCGCGCCGCACTGGACGACCCCGAGGCCGCAGCCGCCCTCGCCCCCCTCGACCCGGCGGAAGAGGAGACGCCGTCACCCCGGCCCGCCCGTCCCGCCGGCGCCGCACGCGCGGCGTACGCCACGCCCGTCCATGAACTCTTCCGCGCGCAGGCGGCGGCGGGGCCCGGCGCGGTCGCCGTCCGCCACGGCGGACAGAGCGTCACCTACGCGGCGCTCGACGCCTGGAGCGACCGGATCGCCGCGCGGCTGCTGCGCCTCGGCGCCGCACCGGGCCGTTTCGTCTCGGTCCTGCTGCCCACCGGCATCGCGCAGACCGCGGCGGTCCTGGCGGTGGCCAAGACGGGGGCCGCCTTCGCGGTCCTGGACCCGGACAGCCCCGAACTTCGGCTGCGGGCCGTGATCACGGACGCCGAGCCGCTGTGCGTACTGGCCGACGAGCGGTGCCTGACACGTCTGCCCGGACTGTGGGACCCGGTCGCCGGCCGTTTCGCCGGCGTTCCCGTCGAGCCGCTCCCGTCCGACGAGCCGGACGCCGGCGCGCATCCGCCGGTCCCCTCCGCGCCGGTCACCGGGGACGACGCCCTCTGCCTGGTGTACACCTCCGGATCCACCGGAACCCCCAAGGGAATCGCGCTGCCGCACGCGTCGCTCGCACAGTTCGCCGACTGGCAGGGAGAACGGTTCGGCATCGGCCCCCGCAGCCGTATCGCCCAGTGGGCGCCGTTCACCTACGACGCCGCCTACACCGAGGTGTTCGCGGCCCTTTGCCACGGCGCCACCCTGTGCGTACCGCCGGACGAGACCCGCCGGGACCCGGTGGCCATGGCCGCCTGGCTCGGGGCCGAGCGGATCACCCAGATCCAGACCGTGCCCGGCTTCTTCGCCGTGCTCACCGAGGCGCTGGACCGCGGCCGGGCCGAACTGCCCCACCTGGAACACGTCCTGCTCGCGGGCGAAGTGCTGCCGCCCTCGCTCGCCGCCGCCTGGGCCGGCCGGACCGTCCGGCCCCGTCTGCACAACCTGTACGGGCCCACCGAATGCGTACTCGCCACCCACCGCGAGCTGGAACCGGGGGAGGAGTTCGCGCCTTCCGTACCCATCGGCCGGCCCCTCGCGGGCCGGGAGGCCCTCGTCCTCGACCACCGCGGCCGGCCCTGCCCGGTCGGCGTGGTCGGCGAGATCCACCTGCGCAGCGACTTCCTCGCCGGGGCCTACCACCGTCGGCCCGAGGAGAGCGCCAAGGCCTACGTGCCCGACCCGTGGCGGCCCGGCGGAACGCTGTACCGCACCGGGGACCTCGGCCGGTTCCTGCCCGACGGGGAACTCGCCTTCACCGGCCGCACCGGCAGCCTGGTCAAGATCCACGGCAACCGCGTCGAACTGGAGGAGATCGAGGCACTCCTCCAAGGGCACCCGTCGGTCCGCGAGGCCGCCGCGGCCCTGCACGGCACCCCCACCGCGCCCCGGCTCCTCGCCTACGCGGTCGTGGACGGTGCCGTCACCGGAGACGACCTCCGCGCCCACCTCGCCGAACGGTTGCCGGCCTCGGTCGTGCCCGAGAGCGTCGTGCTGCTGGACGCGCTGCCCCGCACCCGCACCAACAAGCGGGACCGCGCCCGGCTCCCCGCCCCGCGCACGGACGCCCCGCACAGCGCGGCGCCGCCACGCGAAGGCCCGGAGCAACTCGTCGCCGAGGCGTGGCGACAGGTGCTGGGCGCCGACCGGCCCGTCGGCCGTCACACGAACTTCTTCGAAGCGGGCGGCAACTCACTGCTGGCGGCCCGGCTCCAGGTCGACCTCGGCCGCCGCCTCGGCCGCGAGGTGCGGCTCGTGGACGTCTTCGCCAGGCCCACGATCGCCGAATTCGTCGCCGGCCTGCGCACCGACACCGCGGCCGACGCGCCGCACGCCCCCGGCCACCACGGACCCGCCGGCCCCGACGACGTCGCCGCGCGTGCCGGACGCCGACGGGCCGCCGTCCGGGCCCGATCTCGCGACCGGGCCGAACAGTTCAACGTACCGACAGGGAGAGAGTGACATGGACGTGCAGAGCGTGATGACGGAGCTGCGGAACGCGGTGGGCTCCGAAGGGCTCGACCGGGTCGAGGAATGCCTGGCCATCCTGGTCGGCGAGCGGACCCCCGAATACCTCCACGACGACCAGGAGCCCACCCGGCTCTTCTTCCCCGAGATCAGCGCCCTGCCGTGGCACGACGCCGCGGCGCAGCCCTGGGTGACGGAGATGGAGGCCGCCTACGAGGAGATCAAGGCCGAGTTCCTCGCGCTGCGCGAGGCAGAGGCCCGGTTCGCCCCCTACGAGGACCTCTACACCAAGGAACTCGGCTGGCAGGGCTGGGACACCTACCAGATCTACCGCGACGGCGCCTGGCGCGACGAGGCCCGGGAGCGCTGCCCGAAGACCTGCGAGGTGCTCGGCACGACCCCCCACGGCCCGCGCGACGGCATGTTCACCGTCCTCAACCCCGGCGTCCACATCACGCCGCACACGGGAGGCGTGAACCTGCTGCTCACCGCCCACCTGCCGCTTGTCGTCCCGCCCGGCTGTGCCATCAAGGTGGGCGACGACGAACGCGGTTGGGAGGAGGGCAAGGTCATCCTCTTCGACGACAGCTTCATCCACGAGGCGTGGAACCGGGGCAGCCGGCAGCGAGCCGTCCTCCTGTGGGACGTCTGGCACCCGGACCTCACCGCCACCGAGGTCCGGGCCCTCGAACACCTGATGCCGCGCTTCCAGAGCTACCTGATGGCGGTCTGACCCCCGGACGGATCAACGCCGCCCCCGCCCGCCGACGCGCAGGACCGCACCGAGCCACCAACGGAGAACATCTTGAACGCACAGCCACGTCACCCGGACGGGGACGACCGGGTCGACACCGACGGGCGGATCGCCGTCATCGGCATGGCGGGGCGGTTTCCCGGAGCCGAGTCGCCCGACGAACTGTGGGACCTGCTGGAGAGCGGGGCCGAGGCGATCTCCCGGTTCACCCCCGAGGAACTGCGCGCCTCCGGCGTGCCGCAGGCCGACGCGGCGGCCCCCGGCTACGTACCCGCCAAGGGCGTCCTGCGGGACATCGCCGGGTTCGACTCCCAGCTCTTCGGCTACAACGCCCTGGAAGCCTCGGTCATCGACCCCCAGCAGCGCATCTTCCTCGAATGCGCTTGGGCGGCGCTGGAGGACGCCGGCTGCGACCCGGACAGGGCCCCGGGGCCCGTGGCGGTCTACGCCGGATCGCTGCTGAGCACGTACCTCATCCACAATCTGCTGCCCCGCACCGATCTGCGCGCCAAGCTGGGCGTCCCCCTGCTCTTCCAGGGCAACCAGCCCGACCAGTTGGCCGGTCGGGCCGCGTACAAGCTGAACCTGCGCGGAGCGGCCGTCAGCGTCCAGACCGCCTGCTCGACCTCGCTCGTCGCGGTGCACATGGCCGCACAGAGCCTCCTCACGCAGGAGTGCGACCTCGCCCTGGCGGGCGGTGTCACCGTCACCGTGCCGCACCGCTCCGGCTACCTGCCCGTCGACGGGGGCATCGAGTCGCCCGACGGCCACTGCCGCCCCTACGGCGCCGGCGCCAACGGCACGGTGTTCGGCAACGGCGCGGGTGTCGTCGTCCTCAAGCGGCTGGCCGACGCCCTCGCCGACGGCGACCGGATCCACGCCGTGATCCTCGGCTCGGCCGTCAACAACGACGGCGCCGCCAAGGCGGGTTACACCGCCCCCGGCGTCACCGGCCAGGCGGCCGTGATCCGCGAGGCGCTGTCGGTCGCCGACGTCTCACCGCGCTCCATCGGATATGTGGAGGGCCACGGCACGGGCACGGCGCTCGGCGACCCGATCGAGATCGAGGCGCTCACCACCGCCTACCGGGCCGCCGACCCCGGTACGGACACCACTGCCTGGTGCGCGCTCGGCTCGGTGAAGTCCCGCCTGGGCCACCTGGACACCGCGGCCGGCATCACCGGCTTCATCAGCGCCGTCCAGGCCCTGCGTCACGGCCGGATACCCGCCACCCTGCACGCCGACGGCGACACCCCGGCCTCCGACCTGAACGCGACACCGTTCTTCGTCCCCGACCGGCCCACCGAGTGGCCGGCCGTCGACGGACCCCGCCGAGCGGCCGTCAGCGCGTTCGGCATCGGCGGCACCAACGCCCACGTGGTCCTGGAGGAGGCGCCGCACCCGGTCGCCGGCCCCGTCGACGGCCACGGCACGCAGGAGAAGACCGCGCTCCCGGTCCCGCTGCCGCTGTCGGCCCGCACCTCCACCGCCTTGGCGGCCGCCGCCGAGCGGCTCGCCGCACACCTCGACGCGCATCCGGACGTCCCGCTCGCCGACGTGGCCCGCACCCTGCGCGCCGGACGCCGCCGCCTGGACCACCGACGGGTCGTCCTCGCCCGCGACACCGCCGAAGCCGTCACCGCGCTGCGCAACGGCGGACGCCGCGACACCGTGGAGGCCCGCACCGACCGCGTCGACGCGCCCGTGGCGTTCCTGCTGCCCGGACAGGGCACCCAACTTCCGGGCATGGCAGTGGGCCTGTATGACGCGCACCCGGTCTTCCGGGCCGCGCTGGACGAATGCGCCGAGCACCTGAGGCCGCACCTCGGACAGGACCTGACCACCCTGCTGCGCTCCGGCGACCAGGAGGAACTGCGGCGCACGTCCCTGCTGCAGCCCGCCGTCGTCGCCATCGGGTACGCCCTCGCCCGTCTGTGGGAACACTGGGGCGTACGTCCCACGGCACTGCTCGGCCACAGCCTCGGCGAGTTCACCGCCGCCGCGCTGTCCGGTGTCTTCGCGCTGCCCGAAGCCCTGCGGCTGGCCGCCGTGCGCGGTCGACTCATGGAGGAGACGGCGGTCGGGGGCATGCTCGCGGTGCCGCTCGGCGAGGCCGACGCCATCGAGGCGGCCGCCCGGTACGGGCTCGACCTCGCCGCGGTCAACGGCCCGGCGGCCACCGTGCTGTCCGGCCCGGCCGACGTCGTCGACCGAGCCCACGCCGACCTCGAAGGACGCGGTCTGCGCCCGCTGCGGCTGCCGGTCGACCGGGCGTTCCACAGTGCCTTGTGCGACGAGGCCGCCGCACGCTTCGCCGAGGAGGTCGCGGGCGCCGCGCGCCAGGCGCCCGCCGTGCCGTTCGTCTCCGGGGTGACCGGTGACCGGATCACCGCGGAACTGGCCTGCGACCCCGCCTACTGGGCCCGGCAGATGCGCGAGCCGGTCCGCTTCGACCGGGGTCTCGACACCCTGACCACGCTGGACGAAGGTCTCGTCCTCGTGGAGAACGGCCCCGGAAGCGTCCTCACCGACCTGGTGCGGTCGGTCCGTTCCGCGAACGGCGGAAAAACACGGCTCGCCCCACCGCCGCTGCCCTCCCGGGGCCGTCGAGGCCCCGAGGACGAGCCCGCCGCCGCGGCACTGTCGCTGGCCGGGCTGTGGGCCCACGGCGCCCACGTCGCGTGGGAACCCGCCGCTCCCGGCGCACGGGTGACCGGCCTGCCCGGCTACCCCTTCGAGCACCGGCACCACTGGATCGAACCCCTCACGCAGACCCCGTCCGCCGATCCGACGCCCGCTCACCGGCCCGCGGGCCACGTACCGGGGGACACGGCCGACGCCGTGCACGCCACGCACGTCTGGCGTCCGGCGGCCACCGCCGGCGAGCCCGTCGACCAGCTCTCCGGCCGACGCCGGACCTGGCTCGTCCTGATGGATCCGGAGGGCGCGGCCCAGCCGGTCGTCGACCTGCTGACGGCACGCGGCCAGATCGTCACGGTCGTGCTGCCCGGCACCGCGTACCGACGCGTCCGGCGCGGCGTCTACGAACTCGACCCGGCCGACCCGGCGCAGTACGCCAAGCTCCTCGCCGACCTGCGGGCGCTGGTCCGCACGCCCACCGCCGTGCTCTACGCCTGGGGCCTCGGCACCGGGCACGACACCGCGGCCGCCGCCCCCGACGAGACCGCCTGCTACTTCGGTCTGGTGCGACTCGCCCGCGCCATGGCCGACGAGAGCGTCGTCAACGAGGTGCGCCTCGGCGTACTGACCCGCGGCGCGTTCCGCACCACCGCCGAAGAGCGCCCCGACCCCGCGGCCGCCATGCTCAGCGGCCCCGTCCAGGTCCTCCCCGAGGAATACGCGAACCTGCGCTGCTCCCAGGTCGACCTGGAGGTCGGCGGCGCGCTGGACGCGTCCCGCGCCGAAGCCGTGCTGAACGCCGTGCTGGCGGCGCCCGCCCGGCTCCTCGCCCTGCGCGGCGACGACCTGCTGGCCCGTACCGTCGAGGCCGTCGAGCGTCCCGTGCCCGACTCGGCCGACCGCCTCCCCGAGGCCGGCACCTGGGTCATCACCGGCGGTCTCGGTGGCATCGGACGGACCCTCGCCACCCGCCTGGCGCGCGTGCCCGGCGTCCGGCTGGCCCTGCTGGGCCGGCACGTCCCCGACGGCGACGACGGCGGACCGGCCGCCGCACTGCTGCGGGAACTGCGCGTGACCGGGACCGAGGTCCTCGCACTGCGGGCCGACGTCACCGACGCCGGCTCCCTGAGCGGAGCCCTGGACGAGGTCCGCGCCGCCTTCGGCCCCATCGACGGCGTCGTGCACGCGGCCGGTGTGCCCGGCGGCGGCTCCGTCGCCCTGCGCGACGACCAGGACGCACGCGCCGTGTTCGGCCCCAAGGTGACCGGCACGCGGAACCTCCTCGCCGCCCTGCGCCCCGAAGAGGCCCGGACGCTCCTCGTCTGCTCCTCGCTCGCCACCGTCGTACCCACCTACGGTCAGGCGGACTACGCGGCGGCCAACGCCTACCTCGCGGCCGCGGCCGAGGCCGAGGCGGCCGGCGGACGCCACGCGATCGCCGTCGACTGGGACATGTGGGCCGAGGTCGGCATGGCCAGTCAGGCCGAAGTTCCCACCGACCTCAAGGCGTTGCAGGAACGCATGCTCGCCGGGGCCCTCACGCCCGAGCAGGGCGCGCGCGCCTTCTCGGCCCTGCTCGACGCGCCGGCGGGCCGGGCGGTGGTGGCCCGATCCTCCGCCTCCGTCACGGACGGGACCCTCCGCCTCGCGGACGAAACCGCCGGGGCACGGCCCCAGGCGGTCGCACTGCCCCGCCCCGACCTCGCCACCGCCTACGTCGCTCCGCGCACCCCGACCGAGGAGAGGCTCGCCGAGATCTACGGCGAGATGCTCGGCATCGACCGGGTCGGCGTCCACGACGACTTCCTCGGACTCGGCGGACACTCGCTCCTCGCCGCGCAGATCGTGGCCCGGCTGCGGGCCGAGTTCGAAGTCGACGTGCCCGCCCGTGCCTTCTTCGAGGGCGGCACCGTGAACGACCTCGCCGAGCTGATCGAGGAACACATCCTCGCCGAACTGGAGAACCAGTGACCAAGCCCACCGACCGGGAAGCGCGTCTCGCCCGGCTCACCCCCGAACGACGGGCCGCCTTCGAAGCCCGCCTCCGCGGCCGGGCGGCCGACGCGGCCACGGCACCCACCGGCGGCACGGCCGGCAACACCACCGCCGGGGAACCGATCCCTCCCGTGACCGGCCCGGCCCGGCTCTCCTTCGGGCAGGAGCGGCTGTGGTTCCTGGACCAGCTCACGCCGGGTGTCGGCGTCTACAACGAGTACGTGGCCCTGCTCCTCACCGGCCGGCTCGACCTCGCCGCGCTCGACGCGGCGCTCACCGGGCTCGTCGAGCGCCACCAGGCCCTGCGCACCGTCGTCGATCCCGCGGACGGCACCCCCGTGCTGCGCGTGCTGCCCGCTCCCGAGACCGTCCTGCGGGTCGTGGACACGGACGCCGGTGTCGACGGGGCAGCGGAGCCGGGCGAGGACGGCCTGCTGCCCGCGGAGCGGGCCATGGCCGAGGAAGAGGCCGCGCGCCCCTTCGGCCCCGAGAACGGTCCGTTGTTCCGGGCCCTGCTGATCAGGTCCGCGCCCGACCGGGCCCTCCTGGTCGTGGTCAACCACCACATGGTCGGCGACGCCTGGTCCAGGTCCGTGCTCGTGGACGACCTGTGCGCCGGCTACCGCGCCCGCCTCGACGGCACGCCGGCCGCCGACCGGCCGCTGCCCGTCCAGTACGCCGACTGGGCCGCCTGGCAGCGCGGCGAACTCACCGACGAGCACCTGGCCGGTCAACTGACGTACTGGCGGGACCGCCTGAAGGACGCACCGCCGCTGCTCGACCTCGTCACCGATCGTCCGCGCCCCGCGCTGCCCACGCACCGCGGCGGCCGCGTCCGCTTCACGCTGGACGCCGGCCTCAGCCAGGCCGTGGAGAACGCCGCCCGGGAGGCCAGGGCCACCCCCTTCATGGTGACTCTCGCCGCCTGGCAGGCCGTCCTGATGCGGCACTCCGGGCAGGAGGACATCGTCGTCGGCGTGCCGACCGCCGGCCGCGACCGGCCGGAACTGGCCTCCCTGGTCGGCATGTTCGTCAACAGCCTGGTCCTGCGGGGCGACCTGTCCGGCGACCCCACGTTCGGCGAGTTGCTCTCCCGGGTCAGGGAAGTCTCCCTCGGCGCGCTGGCGCACGCCCAGGTTCCCTTCGAACGGCTCGTGCGCGAGCTGAGCCCCGACCGCACCCGCGGCTACGCGCCGCTCTTCCAGGTGCAGTTCGGCTACCGCAACGTCCCCGAGAGCGAAGTCACCCTGCCCGGTGTCGAGGTGCGCGTCGTCGACCTCGACAACGGACTGTCCCGTACCGACCTGCACCTGGAGCTGGCCCGGCGGGGCGACGTCACCGAGGGCATCTGCGAGTACAGCCGCGACCTGTTCGACGAGGACACCGCGCGCACCCTCACCGACGCCCTGGAACGGGTGCTTCGTCGCGCCACGACCGATCCGGACCTGCGGCTGTCCGAACTCCTCGCCCTCACCCCCGTCGAACAGGCCCTCCTCGAAGCGTCCGCCGACGGTGGAGCACTGCCCGAGGGCGCCGTGGACGTACTCACCGCCTTCGCCGAGGCCACCGGCGACCGCCCGGATGCCGAGGCGGTCGTCTGCGCGGGGACCTCGCTCACCTTCCGCGCACTCCACGACCGGGCCGCGGAAGTCGCCGCACGACTGCGGGCCGCGGGCGTCCGGCCGGGCGACCGGGTCGGCGTCGGCCTGCGCCGGTGCGCGGACCTGCCTGCCGCGCTGCTCGGCGTGCTCATGACGGGCGCGGCCTACCTGCCCCTCGACCCCGACTACCCGCAGCAGCGACTGCGGTACGTGTGCGAGGACGCGACGCCCACCGCCCTGGTGATCCACGCCCCGACGCGGGAGATCTTCTCGACCGTCGGGACGCCCCCGGACGGCGTGCCGTTGGTCGACCTCGACCTGCCCGCCGACGTGGCGGGCGCGGCCGACCGCGCCACCCCGGCCGCCGACCCCGAGGCACCGGCGTACGTCATCCACACCTCCGGCTCCACGGGCAAGCCGAAGGGAGTGGTGGTCCTCCACCGCAACCTCACGGCGTTCCTGGCCGCCATGGACCGGGTCGTGGAGACCGGCGACCGGCCGGTGACCTGGCTCGCCGTCACCAGCGTCTCCTTCGACATCTCGGTGCTCGAACTGCTGTGGACGGTCAGCCGCGGCCACCGCGTGGTCCTCACCCCGGACGCGGGCACCACCCCCGCCCACGCGCCCGCGGTCGCCGCGCCCGAAGCCACGTCCGCCTCACCCGAGTTCAGCCTCTTCTACTTCGCCAGCGGCTCCGGCCGCACCGTGACGGGACCGGAGCAGTACCGGCTCCTGATGGACGGCGCCCGCTTCGGTGACGAGCACGGCTTCAGCGCGGTGTGGATGCCGGAGCGGCACTTCCACGAGTTCGGCGGCCCCTTCCCCGCACCGTCCGTCCTCGCCGCCGCCGTGGCCACCGTCACCCGGCGCATCGGCATCCGCGCCGGCAGTGTCGTCATGCCGCTCCACCACCCGGTCCGCGTGGCGGAGGAGTGGTCGGTCGTCGACAACCTCTCCGGCGGCAGGGTCGGGCTGTCCTTCGCGTCCGGCTGGCACATGGACGACTTCGTCCTCGCCAAGGACGCCTACGAGGACCGACAGGCACGCACCATGAACGGGCTCGACGAGGTACGCAGGCTGTGGCGCGGCGAACAGGTGGCCTTCGAGGGCCCCCGCGGCCGGACCGTCGAGGTCGGCGTACTGCCCCGCCCCGTCCAGGCCGAACTGCCCGTGTGGCTCACGTCATCGGGCAACCCCGAGACGTGCCGCAAGGCGGGCGAGGCCGGAGCACGGCTGCTCACCCACCTGCTCGGCCAGAGCGTCGAGGATCTCGCCGAGCGCATAGCCGTCTACCGGGAGGCATGGCACCGCGCCGGCCACCCCGGGGATCCGCACGTCACCCTGATGCTGCACACCTTCATCGGCAGCGACGCCGAGGACGTCCGCACGCACGCCTGGCAGCCGTTCCGCGACTACCTGCGCTCCTCCGTCGGCCTGATCGAGAACATGGCCCGCGCGATCGGCATCGACATCACCGCCGACGACTTCACCGAGGACGACCAGGAAGCCCTCCTCGACCACGCCTGCACCCGCTACCTGGCCGACAGCTCGCTCATCGGCACGGTCGAGGACCGGCTGCCCCTGGTGCGCCGGCTCACCGAGGCCGGCGTGGACGAGATCGCCTGCCTCCTCGACTTCGGCGTCGACGTGGACGCGGCGCTGGGCGCCCTGCCCGGACTGGCAGGTCTCAGGAACCGGGCCACCACGACCCCGATCGCCGCGCCCCCCGCGCAGACCTCGCTCACCTCGCTCACCGAGCTGATCCGCGCGCACGGCGTCAGCCACATCCAGTGCACCCCCTCGCACGCCCGCGCGCTCCTGGAGGAGGCGGACACCGCCGCCCTCGGTGGCCTGAGGCAACTGCTCCTCGGCGGCGAGGCCCTCGACGCCGAACTCGTCCGCAGGCTCGCCGAGCACGTGCACGCCCCCATCGGGAACCTGTACGGCCCGACCGAGGCCACGGTGTACGCCACCGCGGACCTCGTCGACCCGGCGGAGGGAATCGTCACCATCGGACGACCCCTCGCCGGCTACACGGTCCGCGTGCTCGACCCGCACGGCCGGCGCGTCCCCATGGGCGTGCCCGGCGAGCTGTACATCGGCGGGGCCGGCGTCAGCGCCGGATACCTGAACCGCCCGGAACTCACCGCCGAACGGTTCGTCGCCCTGCCCGGCTCCACCGATCACGACGCCCCCGCGGAACGGCTCTACCGCACGGGCGACATCGTCCGCGTACGCCGCGACGGCCGGGTCGACTACCTGTCCCGCAACGATCACCAGCTCAAGATCCGCGGCTTCCGGGTCGAGGCGGGCGAGGTCGAGGCCGCGCTCGCCGCCCTGCCGACGGTCCGTCAGTGCGTCGTGACGGGCCACGGCCTCGGCACGGCGGCAGCCGCCCTCGCCGCCTACCTCGTGCCCGCCTCCCCCGAGGCGCCGCCGACCCCGGCCGAGCTGCGCGCCGAACTGGCCCGCAGCCTCCCCCGGTTCCTCGTCCCGTCCCACTTCGTCATGCTCGACGCGCTGCCGCTGACCAGCAACGGCAAGGTGGACCGCGGGGCACTGCCCGCCCCCGGCCCGGAGCGGGCCGCCACCGCGGAGTTCGTCGCGCCGACGACTGCGGCCGAGGAAGTGATCGCCGAGATCTGGCGCGAGGCCCTGCGGGTGGAACGCGTCGGCGTCCACGACGATTTCTTCGAACTCGGCGGCCACTCCCTGTTGGCCACCCAGGTCGTGGCCGGAATCCGGCGCGCGCTCGGCGTCCGGCTTCCGCTGCGCGCCCTCTTCGAGGCGCCCACGGTCGCCGCCCTCGCCCACGCCGTGGCAGCACCCGGCGGCGCCGGGCCGGAGGCCGGAGCGAGCGAACCCTCCGCCCCGGTCGTGCTCACTCCCGACCCGGAACACCGGCACGATCCCTTCCCGCTCACCGACGTGCAACGCGCCTACTGGATCGGCCGCAGCGGCAGCGTGGGCGGCGACGTCGCCTGCCACCTGTACGTCGAGCTCGACGTCGACGACGTCGACCTGCCCCGACTGGAGCGCTCGTGGCAGGCGCTCGTACGGCGGCACGACGTGCTGCGCATCGTGGTGGGCGAGGACGGGGCCCAGCGCATCCTGGCGGACGTCCCCGACTACCGCATCGAAGTGGACGACCTGCGTGACCTGGACGACGCCGCACGCGACAGCTGGCTGGAGGCGACCCGCGAGGCGATGTCCCACCAGGTGCTGCCCTCCGAGACCTGGCCGCTGTTCGACATCCGGGCGAGCCGCACCGGGGGCAACGACGCCCGGCTCCACTTCGGCATCGACACCCTGCTCGCCGACGGCGGCAGCGTGCGGATCCTGCTGCGCGAACTGCTCGCCGTCTACCGTGGAGATCCCCAGGAGCAGCCGCTCGAACTGTCCTTCCGGGACTACGTCATGGCCGAGCAGCGGCGCCGCGGCGGACCCGAGCGCGAACGCGACCTGAGCTACTGGCGCGACCGGCTCGACACCCTGCCGCCCGCGCCCCCGCTGCCGCTGGCCCGGCGCCCCGAGGAACTCCCGGAAATCCGGTTCCGACGCCGCGAGGCGTACCTGGCGGCGGACGTGTGGAGCCGACTGAAGGAGCGCGCGGCCGCTGCCCGGATCACCCCTTCGGCGCTCGCCCTCTCCGCGTACGCCACCGTGCTCGGCACGTGGGCCGGTACGGACCGCTTCACCCTCAACCTCACCCTGTTCAACCGGGTGGGCGACCACCCCGACCTGCCCGCGCTCGTCGGCGACTTCACGGCACTCACCATGTTGGAGGTGGACGGCGCCGCGTCCGGCGCGTTCGAGGAGCGGGCCCTGCGGATCCAGAAGCGGCTCTGGGAGGACCTGGACCACCAGCTCGTCAGCGGTGTGTGGGTCGTCGGCGAGCTGGCTCGCCGCCGCGGCGTCGCCGACGCCGTCATGCCCGTCGTCTTCACCAGCGAACTGGGCCTCGCGGACGCCGGAGCCACCCCGCTGGCCGGAGTGGGGGCACGGGTCGCTTACACCATCACCCAGACTCCTCAGGTCTGGCTCGACCACCAGATCGCCGAAGCCGACGGCCGGCTGCGACTCACCTGGGACGCCGTCGAGGCGCTGTTCCCGGCCGGTGTGCTCGACGACATGTTCGCCGCGTACACGGCGCTGCTGACCTCCCTCGCGGAGGAGCCGGGCTCCTGGACCGACGAGCACAGGGAAGTCCTGCCCCCCGAGCAGGCCGCGCGGTACACCGCACTGAACGACACCGCGGGGCCGCTCCCGGACGGTCTGTTGCACGAGCCGTTCCTCGCCCGTGCCGGCCGACAGCCCGACCGCGTCGCGGTCGTCTCCGCCACCGGTACGGTCACCTACGGTGAGCTCGACCGGGCCTCGCTCGCCGTAGCCCGCAGCCTCCACCTGGCGGGCGTGGGCTCCGGTGACCTCGTCGGCATCGTGGCCGACCGCGGGTGGGAACAGGTCGCGTCAGCCATCGGCGTCCTGCGCGCCGGAGCCGCCTACCTTCCCCTGGACAGCGGCCTTCCCGCGGCACGCGTCGCCCGCTCCCTCGAACACGCGGGAGCCGTCGCCCTGCTCGTGCCGCCCTCCGCCCCGGGCGGGGACGGCGCGCCGGAAGGCGTCTCCGTCCTGCGCTTCGACGAGGCCGTCGCGGCCGGCGCCGCGGCCGGTCCCGAACACGACCCGCTGCCCTCCACCGCGCCGGGCGACCTGGCCTATGTGATCTACACGTCCGGGTCCACCGGCGACCCCAAGGGCGTGATGACCGACCACCGGGGCGCCCTGAACACCGTCACCGACGTCAACGACCGATTCGAAGTGGGGCCCGAGGACCGGGTGTTCGCCCTGTCCTCCCTCGGCTTCGACCTCTCCGTGTACGACATCTTCGGCACGCTCGCCGCGGGCGCGACGCTCGTCCTCCCGGGTCCGGGCGAGGAACGCGATCCGGTCCGCTGGGCGCGGCTCGTCGCCGAACACGGCGTCACCGTGTGGAACTCGGTGCCCGCACTGATGGAGATGCTGCTCGTGCACGCCACGGGCAACCCGGCCGTGAACGTGGAGAGCCTGCGGCTGGTCATGCTCAGCGGAGACTGGATCCCCGTCGCGATGCCCGACCACATCAGGTCGGTCGCCCCGAAGGCGGAGGTCATCAGCATGGGCGGCGCCACCGAGGCATCCATCTGGTCCGTCCTGCATCCGGTCGGCACGGTCGATCCGGAGCGGCCGAGCATCCCCTACGGCCGTCCCATGCGCAACCAGACGATGTACGTCCTGGACGACGCCTTCCGGCTCCGGCCCACCGGCGTACCCGGCGCCCTGTACATCGGCGGCGTCGGCCTCGCCACGGGCTACCGCAACGCACCCGACCTCACCTCCGGGGCCTTCCCCACGCACCCGGTCACCGGGGAGCGGCTCTACCGGACCGGCGACCTCGCCCGGCTCATGCCGGACGGCGACCTGGAGTTCCTCGGGCGCGAGGACTCCCAGGTGAAGGTGCGCGGCATGCGCATCGAACTGGGCGAGATCGAGGCGGCGCTCGTGCGCACCGAGGGCGTCCGCGAGGCCGCCGCGCTCGTCGAGGGCTCCGGCATGTCCGCTCAGCTCGCGGTGTACGTCGTACCGGACGCGACGCCGTCCACAGCCGTCCGTGCGGACGCGCCCGCGGCCACCGCCGGCCTCGACGCCGAACGGGTGCGCAGGCTGGAGACGCGGTTGCGCCAGCCGGGACGGCGTGACGACCTGTCGGGACGTCAGGTCATGCCGTTCGCGCTGCCGTCGGACACGGCGGCGCTGCGCGCCGCGTCGAACGCGCGCGGCTCGGCCACCGGATTCGGCACGGGCCCCGTCCCGGCCGCCGATCTGTACGCGCTGCTCACCGTGCTGGCCCGCCAGGACGACGACGGCGTGCCCCGGTACGCGTACGGTTCGGCCGGCGGCCTCTATCCCGTCCAGACGTACCTGGCCGTCGCGCCGGGCGGCGTCGAGGGGATCGCGGGCGGCACCTACTACCTGGACCCCGCCGGCCCTGCCCTGGTGGCGCTGGAGGGTCCGGACGGCGCCGTGCGGGCCCTGGATCCCGCCCTGTACGGGGAGGCCAACAGGCCGCTGGCCGCGCAGGCGGCGTTCGCCGTGCACCTGGTCGCCCGCAACGCCGCGGTGAAGCCCGTATACGGTGAACTCGCGGACCGGTTCGGGCTGCTGGAGGCCGGAGCCATGGCCCAACTGCTGCGCAGGCGAGCCGCGGACTGCCGGGTCGGCCTGTGCCCGATCGGTGACGTGTACGCCCGGCCACTGCACGAGGTCCTGGTCCTGGAAAGCGACCAGACGGTGCTCCACACGCTGCTCGGAGGGCTCCCGGCCGGCTCGGCCACCGCCGCCACCGACGGCCAGGGCCGTTGGGCGTCGGTCCTGCGGGACGAACTCACCCGACGCCTGCCGGCGTACATGGTGCCGCGGCACGTGCGGGTGATCGACGCTCTGCCGCTGTCGGCCAACGGCAAGGTGGACCGCAAGGCGCTCGCCGGGCTGGGCGGTGCCCCCGAGGTGTCCGCGCCGCCGGCCGCGCGCGTCGCCCCACCGGCGCCGGCGCCGGCGGTACCGGCACCGGCCGCACCGGCGGCGGTGTCCGGCACCGTTCCCGGCACCACCGTGCAACGGCTCGTGGCGTTGTGGCGGGAGGTGATGGACGGCCAGGAGCTCGACATCGACACGAACTTCTTCGACGCCGGTGCGACCTCCATCCACCTGGTGCGCGTACAGCGCCGCATCACGGAGGAATTCGGCAGGGAGCTGTCGGTCGTCGCGATGTTCGACAGCCCGACGGTCCGGCGCCTCGCCGAACTCCTCGAAACCGCCGAACCGGGCACACCCGCATCCGCTCCCGCCCCGGCCGTGGCCGTCACGACGGACGCGGCACCGACGGAGCCCCAGGACGGCTCGGCCACCGCCACCGGCCGGCGCCGTCACCACGAGCGACGGCGCGCCGCGCGCCGCGCCGGCGAACCCGACAGCCCCTCCGCCGGCTGACACACCCCGGGGGGAGGGGTGGGCCATGGGCCCACCCCTCCCCCCGAACCCCGCAAGCGCGGCACGCACCGCCCCTAAGGAGACACACCGAATGACCAGTCAGGGCACCAGGAGCCTCACTGACGCGCCGGATCTGCCCGACGCCATCGCCGTGACGGGACTCATGTGCCGGTTCCCCGGCGCGCCCGACGCCGAAGCCTTTTGGGCGAACCTCGTAGCGGGCAGGGACAGCATCACCTTCCGCACGCCCGAGGAACTGGCCGCGCTCGGCGTGCCGGCCGACCGGCTGTCCGACCCGCGGTTCGTCCCCGCCGGGGGAGTGCTCGACGGCATGGACGAGTTCGACGCCGAGTACTTCGGCATCACTCCGCGCGACGCCGCGCTCATGGACCCGCAACACCGGTTGCTCCTGCAGGGCGTCGTCTCCGCGCTTGAGGACGCGGGCCAGCCCACCCGGGGGGTGGAGGGCGGCATCGGCGTCTACGCGTCGGCCGGCTTCAACTCGTACCTGACCCACCGGTTGCTGCCGCACGCCGCCGAACTCGCCGATCTCGCGGACATGCAGTGGCTGGTCGCGGGCGAAAAGGACTATCTGGCAACCCAGACGTCCTACCGGCTCGGCCTCACCGGCCCCAGTCTGAGCGTGCAGACGGCCTGCTCGTCGGCACTGGTCGCCGTTCACCTGGCGAGTGAGGCGCTGTTGAGCGGAGAGTGCGACGTGGCCGTCGCCGGAGCCGTCTCCGCGGGCGTCGCCCAGGGCCTGGGCTACCTCCACACCGAAGGCGGCATCCTGTCGCCGGACGGCCACTGCCGACCCTTCGACGAAGCCGCCGGCGGCACCGTCTTCGGCTGCGGCGTCGGCGTCGTGGTCCTCAAACGACTCGCCGACGCCGTCGCGGACGGCGACACCGTACGAGCGGTCCTGCTCGGCTCCGCCGTCAACAACGACGGCGACCGCAAGGTCGGGTTCACCGCGCCGGGCCTGGAGGGGCAGGTCCGCGTCATCGGGGCCGCCCAGTCCGTCGCCGGCATCGGTCCCGAGGACATCTCCTGCGTCGAGGCCCACGGCACCGCCACGCCCCTCGGCGACCGCATCGAACTCGCCGCGCTCGACCGGGTCTTCGCCGACGCCCCCGATCCCCGCCGGGTCCTCGGCGCGGTCAAGTCGAACGTCGGTCACCTGGACACCTGCGCGGGCATGGCCGGACTGATCAAGACGATCCTCGCGCTTGAGCACCGCACCCTGCTGCCCACCGCACATTTCGAAAACCCCTCGCCCGGACTCGACCGAAGCCGATTCCGTGTGCTGACCGAGGCCGAACCCTGGAGCGGCGAGGACGGCACCCGTACGGCCGGCGTGAGCTCCTTCGGCATCGGCGGCACCAACACCCACGTCATCCTGCGGGACGCCCCCTCGGGCGCCCGTCGCGCGCCGGGCGCCGACACGGTCGACGGCTGGCAGGTGCTGCCGACGTCCGCTCGCACGCCCGAGGCGCTGGACCGGCTGGCCACCCGACTGGAGGCGGCGGTGACGGCCCCGGCCGCTCCCGCACTCGCCGACGCGGCGCACACTTTGCAGACCGGCCGTACCGCCCACCCGTGGCGCCGTGCCGTCACGGCGGCACCCGGCCGCACGGCAGCGCTCGCCACACCCCGGTCCGCGCCGGTCCGCGCCGGCGACGCACTCGGCGGTGTCGCCCTGCTCTATCCCGGGCAGGGGGCCGGCACGCCCGGCATGGCGGCGGAGCCGTACGCCACCGAGCCGGTGTTCCGCGCCGCCCTCGACCGGTGCCTGGAAGCCCTGAGCCCGTGGACGGACGCCCCCCTGCGGGACCTGCTCCTCGACCCCGGGCACGCCAACGCCTTCGACCGCACGGAAGTGGCCCAACCCGCCCTGTTCGCCGTGGAGTACGCCCTCACCGAGTGGTGGACCGCCCTGGGCGTCCGCCCGGTGGCGCTGGCCGGGCACAGCGTCGGCGAACTCACCGCCGCCTGCGCCGCCGGGGTCTTCACCCTCGCGGACGCCGCCCGGCTGGTCGCCCGTCGGGGCGAACTCATGAGCCGGATGCCGGCCGGAGCCATGCTCGCCGTCCCGCTGCCCGAAGCCGAGCTGCGCCACATCATCGACGCCGCGTACGGCGACGCGGGCGCAGCCCCGAACATCCGGCCGGAGCTCGCCGCCGTCAACGCGCCCGATCGCTGTGTGGCGGCCGGCGAGCCCGAAGCCGTCGAACGGCTGCGGGAGCTGCTCGCCGAGCGGGGTGTGGCAGCCCGCCCACTGGACGTCCGGCATGCCTTCCACAGCCGGCACGCCGACGGACTGCTCGAAGAGTTCGCCGCCCTCGTCGCCGCCACGCCGGCGCAGGCCCCGAGGATCCCCGTGGTCTCCGGTCTGACCGGCCGACCGCTCACCCCCGAAGAGGCGACCTCACCCGCGCACTGGACCCGACAGCTGCGCGAGACGGTCCGCTTCGCGGATGCCCTGCGGGCACTGCCGGAGACGGCGGCGCTGATCGAGGCGGGACCCGGCACGGCACTGTCCGGTTTCGCCCGCCGCACCCTCGGCACGGACCGACTGGTCCTCCCGACCCTCGGGCGGCCCCGCGCCGGCGAGGACGAGCCCCCCGCCCGCCTCACCGCGGTCGCACGGCTGTGGGAACGCGGTACCGACATCGACTGGACGTCGCTGGGCCGGCGGGCCGGCCTCCGCCGCGTCCCGCTGCCGACCTACCCGTTCGAGCGGACCCGGCACTGGTTCGAGCCCTCCGCCCCGGCCGCCGCCCCACCGGCTCCTGCGAGCCCACCCGCCTCGGACACGACCGAGGGAGCCGGCCGGACCGAGGACCGGCTGCACGTGCAGGCGTGGTCCCCCTCCGTGCCGCCCGCCCCCGTGCCCCGCACGGATCTCGGTACGATCCTGCTCCTCGCCGACGCTTCGGGCCTGGCCGACGAGGTCGCCGCGAAGCTGGTCCGCGACGGCGCCCGGGTGCACCTGGTGCGCACCGCCGCCCCCGGCCTGCCGGACGCCATCGCCGCCGAGACCGACGGCCACCGGCTGGATCCCGAGGACCCGGACGCCTTCCGCGCCCTCGCGGCCGAGTTGGAATCCCGGGGAACGCCCCCGGACGCCGTCGTCTCCTGCTGGGCCGTGGACGACCCCGCCATCGACCGGGCGACCGCCGACGTCGTGGCGCGTTGCGCCCTGCGTGCCGTCACCGTGCCCGCCGCGCTGGCCCGCGCGCTGGGCGAACGGTTCCCCGGCCGCCCCCTGCGCATGCTCCTGGTCAGCGACGCCGCCCTCGCCGTGAACGGCCGCAGTCCCCGTACGCCGCACGCCGCCGCGGCTCTCGGGCCGGCGCGGGTCCTGCCCCTGGAGCTCCCGGGCAGCGCGGTGCGCGCCCTCGACCTGGACTGCGCGGCCCGTTCAGGCTCCGACCACGCCCGTGCCGCCGACGCGGTTCTCGCCGAACTGGCGGCGCTCATCCACGGTGCCGGGCCGGCCGACCCGGTGGTCGCCGTCCGCGGCCGTGTCCGGCTGGTACCCGAGGCCGCGCGCCCGGCGCTCGACGAGGGCACGCGGCCGCTCGCCGAGCCGCCTTCCGGAGCCTGGCTGATCACCGGTGGTCTGGGTGGCATCGGCACCGCCGTTGCCACGCGTCTCGCCGACCGAGCGGACCGTCACCTCGTGCTCGTCACCCGCCGGCCGGTGCCCGACGGGCCGACCTGGCACACGATCAGGCCCAAGGACGAGAAGCCCGCCTCCGCCTGCCCCCCTGAGCTCGCCCGCACCCTGACGGCACTCTCCGCGAACGGCTCCGAGGTCTGTCTCGTCCAGTGCGACGTAACCGACGAGCGGAGCCTGGGCGAGGCGCTCGACCGGGTACGCGAACGCTACGGCCGGATCAACGGCGTCGTGCACGCGGCCGGCCTGCCGGGCGGCGGTGTGCTGACCCTGCGGCGCGCGGAGGACATCGCGAGGGTCCTGGAACCGAAGGTGTTGGGCACCGTGCTGCTCCACCGGCTGACCGAGCGGGACCGGCCGGTCATGGTGCTGTGCTCGTCCGTGCTGGCCGTGGCCGGCGTGGCCGGGCAGGCGGACTACACCGGCGCCAACGCCTTCCTCGACAGCTTCGCGCACACCACGGACACGGCCGTCGCCATCGGCTGGGACCGCTGGTCCGAGACCGGAATGGCCGTGCGGAGCAGTACCGTCGAATGGAAGGACGCAGAGGGCGAGCCGCTCGACCACGAGCTGTTCGACGCCCGGCGCGACGCATCCGACGGGTGGGCCGAATTCCGCCTGCGCCGCGGCCCGCACACCGCGTGGCTGTCCCTGGAACACCGTCTGGCGGGCGAGCCGGTGCTCCCCGGCACGGCGCTGCTCGACCTGGCGCTCGCCGCGCACCGCCGGCTGACGGAAGCGGACAACGGCTGCGCCGGCCCGGCCGGCGTGCCCGCGCCGGTGCAGTTGGACGCGGTCTTCACCAGCCCCGTGCGGCTCGCCGAAGCGACACCGCCGGTGGTCGTCGTACGGCTGAGGCCGCACCCGGAGGGCGGCCACGACTGGGAGGTACGGTCGTCCACGGCCGGCGGCCGCCCGCACGGACAGGGGCGCGTCCGCCCGTACGACGGTCCCGCGCCGCAGGACATCGACCTCGAAGCGCTGCGTGCGAGTGCCACTCCCGTCGAGATCGCGCCAGGTCGGGGATCCGCCGGGTTGCTCACCACCGGGCCGCGATGGGACTGCGTCACGCAGACCCGCCGGGGCGTCGGATACGCCCTGCTGACGCTGCGACTCCCCGAGCGCCACCACGACGACGTCAACGTCCATCCGCTGCACCCGGCACTGCTCGACGCCGCCACCGGTGCCATCGCCGAGACCGCCGGCCGGCACCTTCCCGTCGCCTACCGGAAATTGATCCTGCACCGGGACCTGAGTGCTGATGGCTACGCCCGCATCGTGCCGGTCTCGGGTGACCCGCAGACCGACGACACCCTGGTCGCCGACGTCACGCTCACCGACGCCCAGGGCCGCCCGGCCGTGACCGTCGAGGGCTTCGTCCTGCGCACGGTGTCCGTCGCACCGGGCGAGAACACCCCCGGCGAGAACACCCCGGGCGAGAACACCCCTGGAGAGGAGCCCGCGCCGGTCGAGAACGGGAGCACCCGTGACGGCATCACCACCGGGGAGGGCCTGAGCGCTCTCGACGTCATCCTCGCCAACCCCCATCTGCCCCACGTCCTGGTCACCCCCCGCGTCCGGGCGGTCTCCACGGCGCCCCGCACGGCGGCGGCCCTCGTGGCCGCGAGCGCCGGGTCGGGAGCGCAGGACGCCCTCCCGGCCGACCCGGCGGGGCGGATCGCGCAGGTGTGGGCGAGGATGCTCGGCCTGCCCGGCGTGGGGCCCGACGACAACCTCTTCGAACTCGGCGCCGACTCCCTGACCATCGTGCAGATCGCCGCCGAGATGCGAAACGCGGGCCTGGCCGTGTCACCCGGCGACCTCTTCGCCCACCCCACCGCGGCCGCGCTCGCGGACCGGCTCGGCACGGGCCAGGACAGCCCGCCCGAAGCGGCCCCTCCCGCGCCCGCGGCGCCCGCCGAGACGCCGGGGCACTTCCCGGACGCCGACCTCAGCAACGAGGACCTGGCACAGGTGCTGAACCTGTTCCGGTCCGGACAGGACACGCAGTGAACGACATCGAGGACATCTACCCGCTCTCCCCCGCCCAGGAGGGGATGCTCTACCACACCACGGCTGCGCCGGAGCAAGGCCTCTATGTCGAGACGACCACGTTCAAAGTCCTCGGTGCCCTCGACCTGCCGGCCCTGACCGCCGCCTGGCGGACCGTGGTCGCCCGCCACCCCGCGCTGCGCACGGCCTTCGTCCACCAACGCATCAGCGCCCCCCACCAGGTGGTGCTCCCGGGCGCGGAAGTCCGCGTCGACTTCCGTGACCTGACGGATCTGGACGAGACGGCGCGCGCCGAGGCGGTCGAGCAGGAGGTGGCGCGGCGCCGCGGTGAACCGTTCGACCCGACCCGCCCGCCGCTGATGCGGCTGCTGGCCCTGCGGCTGCGCGCGGACGAGCACCTGATGGTGTGGACGTACCACCACATGATCCTCGACGGCTGGTCGGCCGCCCTGCTGATGGCCGAGGTCACCGCCGAACTGGCGCACCCCGGCGGCACCGCCCCCACCGCGCCGCCCCCGTTCCGCGACCACATCACGTGGCTGCGCGGCCAGGACCCCGAGCGCGATCGCGCCTTCTGGAGCGGCTACCTGGCCGACTACCGCGAGCCCGCGGTCTTCACCCTGCCGGGAACGCGTCCCGGCGCCAAGCCGTCGGGAGAGTTCCGCACGGTACGGGGCACCCTGTCCGCCGAGGCCACCGCCCGACTGCGTGACCTGGCGGCGGGCCGGTCGACCACCCTCGGCAGCGTCGTGGAGGCCGCCTGGGCGGGCACCGTCGCCCGCTACTCGGGCCGGGACGACGTGGTCGTGGGCGTCACCGTCGGGGGACGGCCGCCGCTCGCCGGAGCCGAATCGATGATCGGCATGTTCATCAACACGATTCCCGTACGGGCGCGCATCGACCACGACCTGACCGCCGAGGAGTGGCTGTCCGGGTACGCGGCCTCCCGCCATCCCGTCCTGGAGCACCAGCACACGCCGCTCACCGACGTCCAGCGCTGGGCCGGAACCGAACGCGGCGTCCAGCTCTTCGACACCGTCGTCGTGTTCGAGAACTATCCGGACGCCTCCCGGTCCGTTCTGTCCGGGGGAGAGCTCCGCGTCGCCGACGTCCGCTACGAGACCCGCACCAACTACACCGCCACCCTCGTGGTACGGGTCGCCGCCGAGCTGCGGCTCCAGCTCGTCGTGGACGCCGCCGCGTTCGGTGACGGCGAGGCCGAGCGGGTGCTCCAGCACGTCACCACCGTCCTGGAACGGCTCGCCGACCGACCGGAGATGCCCCTGCGCGACCTCCTCTCGGTGCCCGAGGAGACCCGCGGCCTGCTCCTGGACCGCTGGAACGGAACGGACGTCGACCGCACGCCCCCGCGGGCGCTGCTCGGCGGCCTGATCGACGGGGCACTGGCCGACCGACCGGACCACCCGGCGGTCGTAGCCGGCCACACCGTGTACACCTACCGGGAACTCGACACGCGGGCCACGGCCCTCGCCCGGCGCCTGGCCGCCCTCGGCGCGGGCGCCGGCGACCGCGTCGGCGTCTGCCTGGGCCGCGGCGCCGACCTGGTCACCGCACTGCTCGCGATCGCGCGCGCCGGCGCCGCTTTCGTCCCGTTGGACCCGGCGCACCCCGCCGACCGGACCGCCTACGTACTGCGGGACGCCGACCCCGCCCTCGTCCTGACGGACGGCGCGACGATCGCGGTGCCGGAAGACTGGGGCGGCACCGTACTGGACCTGTCGCGCGAGGACTCGCAAGGGGTCCCCGAGGGGGCCGCCGCGCTGCCGGGCGCCGAACCGGACGGCCTGGCCTACGTCATCTACACGTCCGGTTCCACCGGGCGTCCCAAGGGCGTGGCCGTCGGCCACCGGGCCCTCGCCAACCTCGTGGACAGCCTGGCGCTGCGGCACCCGGGCCTCGGACCGGACGACCGTTTCCTCGCACTGACCACGCTCACGTTCGACACGTCCCTCGCCGAGCTCCTGGTGCCGCTCGCGGTGGGAGCCACGGTCCACGTCGGAGGACGGACGCTCGGACTCAGCGGCAAGGAAGTGGACGCCTACGTCACCCGGCACGGCATCACCGCACTCCAGGCCACCCCCTCGCGCTATCGGGCGCTGCTGGACTCCGGCTGGCAGGGCGACGGTTCGCCGCGGCTGTACAGCTGCGGCGAGGCGTTCCCGCCCGGCCTCGCGGAACCGCTGGCCAAGCGGGGCGAGTCCGTGTGGAACATGTACGGGCCGACGGAGACCACGGTGTACTCCAGCGTCCAGGAGATCCGCGCCGAGACCACCCGCGTCACGGTCGGACGTCCGATCTCGAACACCACCCTCCGCGTCCTCGATTCCCGCGGCGGCCTGACGCCGATCGGGTGCGTCGGTGAACTGTGCATCGGTGGCGACGGCGTCGCCGAAGGCTACTGGAACCGACCCGAACTGAACGCCGAGCGCTTCGTACCGGACCCGTACACCGACGGACCCTCACGCATGTTCCGCACGGGTGATCACGCGCGCACCCTCCCGGACGGCCGGGTCGAGGTCCTCGGACGCATGGACCGCCAGCTCAAGCTGGGCGGATACCGCATCGAGCCGGGCGAGATCGAACAGGTGCTCCTGGAGGAGTCCGACATCGCCGCAGCCGCCGTCGCCGTACGCGACGACCGGCTCGTCGCCTGGACCGTGCCCGCCGACCGCGACGCTCCGGCCGCACCGGACCGGCTGCGCGAGCGGCTCCGTCGCCGCCTGCCCTCGTACATGATCCCCGAGGTCCTGGTCACGCTGAACGACCTGCCGCTCACGTCCGCCGGCAAGACGGACCTCCTCGCCCTGACCGTTCCGTCCGACGCGCCGTCCGTCGCCGCGACCGGCCCGGACGACACGGCGGGCGCGGCCTCGCCCGGCGGGCTGCAGGAAACGGTCGCCCGCATCTTCCGCGAGGTGCTGGCCCTCCCCGAAGTGGGCCTCGACGAGGACTTCTTCGACCTCGGGGGGGATTCCCTGCGGGCCATGCGCATCGCCGCCCGCATCCAGTCGGAACTGGACGCGGACTTCGACGTCGAGTTGCTCTTCGACTACTCGACGGTGCGCGAACTGGCCGCAGGCATCGCCCGGATCACCGCTGCGGGCAACTGAACGAGAAAGGTCCCCGAACCATGGAAACGCCCCTCGACGCCGAGCACCGGCTCGACATCGCCCTGCTGGCCCGCTGGGACGCTCATCCGGAGCGGATCGCCATCCTGGACGGTGACGACGTCGTCCTCGCCGGCGAGGTCAGGGACCGCGCCGTGCGGATCGCGGCCCTGCTGCGCGAGCACGGAGTGCGACCGGGCGACCGGGTGGCCGTCCTGCTCGAACGGTCGGCCGACTTCGTGATCGCCGTCGCGGCGGTGGTCCTCGCCGGCGGCGCCCATGTGGCGATCGACACCGCCAATCCGGTGGAACGCGTCGACTTCCTGCTGCGGGATTGCGCGCCGCGCCTGCTGCTGACCTCCACGGCCCTGCGCGCCGGCCTGCCCGAGGACCTCGGCACCCGGGTGCTGACGATGGAGGAGTGCGCCGGCGCGGGCGGCCCGACGCGGTACGAGCCGGCCGACGCGCTCGCCGACCGGCCCGCCGTGGTGATCTACACCTCCGGGTCCACCGGCCGGCCGAAGGGATCGCTCCTCAGCCATCGCGCGGTGACCGCACGGCTGAGGTCCCTGCAGAACAGCCATCCGATCGACGAGAACGACCGGGTGCTGCACCACACGGCCTGCACCTTCGACATGTTCCTCGTCGAGGTGTACTGGCCGCTCCTGCACGGTGCGCCGATCGTCGTGGCGGCCCCCGGCCGCCAGCGCGACCCCGGCCATCTCGCCCAGCTGATGCGCGACCACGAGGTCAGCACCGTCTGGTGGGTGGTATCGCTGCTCGAACTGTTCCTCCTGGCTTTGGGCCCGGGGGAGCGGGTCGACGGACTGCGCCAGGTGCTGACCGGCGGTGAGGCGCTCTCCCCGGAGCTCGTCCGGCGTTTCCACGAGCGCTCGCGCGCCACCCTCAGCAACCTGTACGGGCCGAGCGAGTGCACCATGTACTGCACCGCCTGGGTGTGCCCGCGCGACCCCGACCCGCAGACCGTCATGATCGGCTCGGCCATCGAGGACACCAGCCTGTGGATCCTCGACGAGCACGGGCGGCCCGTTCCGGAAGGACAGCCCGGCGAGCTCTACATCGGCGGCGTCGGCGTCTCGCTCGGCTATCACGACCGGCCGGAGCTGACGGCCGAGCGCTTCGTCGAGGACACCCTGGGCGCGACCGGCGGTCGGCTGTACCGCTCGGGGGACCTCGTACGCGCCCATCCCTCGGGTGACCTGGAGTACCTCGGCCGGGTGGACCGTCAAGTCAAGATCCGAGGGTTCCGCATCGAACCGGGCGAGATCGAGGGCACCGCGCTGCGCGTTCCCGGAGTACGCCAGGCGGCGGTGGTGGCCGACGGCACGGGGTCCGCGACGAGGCTGGTCGGCTTCGTCGTCCTGGACACCGGCGAGGCGTCGGCCCGTGAAGGCGAGCGGGTACGGGGCGAGCTCGCCGCCCGGCTGCCCGCGCACCTGGTACCGGCGGCGATCGTGCCCCTGGAGCGGTTCCCGCTCACGCCCAACGGCAAGCTGGATCACGGCAGGCTCACCGAGTGGGCCGCCGACGCCGTACCCGTGACCGCCGACGCCGTACCCGTGACAGCCGACTCCGCTTCCGACCCGGTCGCGGATCCGGCGGGGCACGAGGCGGGCTCCGGCGGGCCGGTGGCGACGGACATGGAGGCCCTCGTCGCGGAGGTCTGGGCGAAGGTGCTCGGTGTTCCCTCCGTCGGCCCCCTCGACGACTTCTTCGGCCTGGGCGGGGATTCCTTCCGGGCCGTCCGCGTCGTACGCGAGCTGGAGGAGAGGACCGGTCTGCAGGTCCCCATGTACCTCGTCTTCGAGTCGTCCGGGGTGGCGGAATTCGCCGAAGCCGTGACCGCGTCGCGAAGTGGCCACCCGACCGGAGAACATCAGTGAAGATTCTCGTCGTCCATCAACTGCCCTACCGCAAGGCCGACTACCGGCGCGCCATCGATCACCGACGGCACGCGGTCACGTACATCGGTGAACCCGACCGACTCGCGGACCTGCCGGCCGACCTGCCCTGTACGCGTCTGGAGATCGGTGCGGGGGAGGATGTCGTCCAGGCGGTCCTCGCCCGCCTCGGCCCCGCCGACGGATACGAGCGCGTGGTCTCCCTGTCGGAATTCGGGGTGGTGGCGGCCTGTCGCATCCGGGAACACCTCGGCATCGAGGGACCTTCGCTCGCCCAGACGCTGCGCGTTCACGACAAGGTGGGGATGAAGGCCGCGCTGGAAGGCTCGGGCGTGCGGTGTCCCCGATTCGTCGCGGCTCCGCCGCCCGGGGACCAACTGCCCTGGTCGGGCCGGACGGTCCTCAAGCCCCGCCGCGGCACCTGCAGTGAGGGCGTCATCATCTGCGAAACCGCCGAGGAGGCCGTGCGACGCTTCCGCGCGCTGGCCGACCCTGACGGCTATGAAGTCGAGGAGTTCGTCGAAGGCGACATCCTGCATGCCGACGGCATAGTCGACCAGGGCAGGCTCGTCCACTGCGTCGTGAGCAGATACGTGAACCGCCCCGCCGACTTCGCCGCCGGGATGCCGCTCGGCTCGTACCAGACCCCCCACGACGAGCGACACCACGACTTCGTCGCCCGCACGGTCCGGGCCCTCGGCATCACGAGCGGTTCCGTCCATCTCGAATTCTTCGAGACGCCCGTCGGCGAACTCGTCTTCCTTGAGATCGCCAACCGCATGGGCGGCGCCGGCGTGATCACCGCTCACCTGCGCCACACCGGCGTCCACCTGCCCTCGTACGAGATCGCGCAGTGCCTGGGCGAAGAGGCGCCGCGACCGGCCGGCTCCAGCGGGCGCTTCCACGGCTGGCTCGTCCACCCGGGCCACCAGCTGGCTCCCGGGGCCGATCACTTCGTGCGGCTGCCCGAGCGTCTGCTGAACCACCCCTGCGTGGACCGCGTCCACCGTCTCCTCCCCACCGATCCGGCCCCCCGGCACATCACCTATCAGGAGTGGCTCGTGCCCCTCGCCCTGGAAGCGTCCCATCGTGACCCGGCCGTACTGGCCGAATTCCTGCGCCAGTGGGCCGACGCGGCCTCTTTCGTGACGGGACGGGCGGCATGAGGTACTACCCGACCGATCTCCTCGTCGCCGTGGGGGAGACCGAGGGGGAACTGCGTCGGAACCCGGAGGCGGAGATCACGCGGCTCCTCCGGGAGGCCGGCCTCGCACCGCTGGCCGGTCTGTTCCACGCCGACGAACTGGCCGAGGGCCTCGACGAACTCCTCGGCGGCACGGGTCTCTTCCCGTGGCAGCTCGTCATCGACAGCAACGACGTGTACGAACTGTCCCCGGTCGGCACCGTGGTACTCGACGACCACCGGCCGGGCAACACCCTGCGCGGTCTGCTGCTGTCCTGGGCCACCGGCAACGACGTCGTCATCCGCACGGGCCGCCGGGCCTTCTGGGAGTCTCTGACCGACCTCTTGCGCCGGTCGGGCGTGCCGTTGCCCGCCGCCCGGTGCGCCGACCCGACGGCCGAGGCCACCGGCGTCCCCGTGCGCGTACCCGACGTCGTCCTCGTCCCCGAGCCGGCGACACCACCCTGCCCCGAGCTGTACGGCACCCGGGACGAGCACGACGCACTCGTCGTCGCACTGCCCCCCGCCGCGGGGCCGGACGAGGCCGACACGCTCGCAGGGTCGATTCTGCGCCACGATTGCCGGGCGGACTGGGCGCGCGGCCTCGTGCGACGGCGCTATCTGCGCGGCACCACGACGGCGCAGGCACGTACCCGGGAGGACGCACGCACGTCGGGACGCCTCGACGCCAAACTGCGCCACCTGGTCCACCGGGCCCGCCGCGCCCCCCACTACCGGGACCTGCCCGCCGTCAGCACCCTCGCCGACCTGCCCGCACTGCCCGTCCTGAACAAGGACGACCTCACGGCCCACTCCCTGCCGGTGAGCCATGACCTGTCCAGCGGCGCCACACCCACCGGGGAGGTCCTGCGCAGTGGTGCCACCACCGGCGCCCCGCGCTACATCGTCTACTCGCGCGGGGACTGGGACAACATGGTGCGCGAGGCCATCCCCCTCTTCTACGCGATGGGGCTGGAGAAGGGCGACCGCCTGGTCAACACGCTGTTCGGCGGCGGCCTCTACGGCGGTCTCACCACCACCCTGACCGAGTTCTCCCGCATGCCCGTGGAGTGCTACAGCATGGCACAGGCGGTCGACGTCGACGGCCTCCTCACGCTTGTACGCGGCTTCTCGGTGAACGCCCTGATCGGCGTGCCCACTTTGATCCTCCCGCTGCTGAGGGAGGCGCACCTGCGCGAGCCCTCCCTGCGCATCGACAAGGTGCTGTACCTCGGTACGGCGATGAGCGCGCCGGACCGCGCCTGGCTGCGCGAAACGCTCGGCACGCGCGTCATCTCCAGCGTGCTCGCCGTCAACGACGGCGCACAGCTCGGCCATCAGTGCACGGCGCTGGACGGCCGGATGCACCATGTCAACGACGAGTACAACTACATCGAGGTGGTCGACGAGTCGGGAGCGCCCGTCCCGGACGGCGAGCCCGGCGAGTTGCTGATCACCACGCTCCAGAAGTTCGAGGGGCCGCTGATCCGCTACCGGGTGGGGGACCGCGGCCGTCTCTTCCACCTCGACTGTTCCTGCGGCGTCTCCGGTCGGGTGCTGGACTACCACGGTCGCTCGGACGGCGTGATCCGCGTCAAGGGCGAAGTGGTCCTCCACGGCGAGCTCTGCGCCGAACTGGAACGCTTCGGAGTGTCCCAGCTGCAGGCGGAGATCACCTCCCGGTCCGGGCGCGAGGTGCTGACCCTGCGCACCGAGTCACCCGTTCCCCCGGACCCCGAGGAGGTACGCGCCCATCTGGCGGGAGCCTTCAAGGTGTTGAACGACGCGCACATCTTCGACGACGCCCTCGACGTCTTCGAGTTGCGCGTGGAGTGCCACGGCGACGGCATGCTCCCGCGCAGCGACGTCAGCGGCAAGGTCCGGCCCGTCATCGACCGGCGAGTGGGAAGCGAATGATCCTGCGCGATCGTGCGGCCCGCGCGCTGCTGGCGTCGACCGCCCTGCTCGGCATCGGCATGGGTGTCTACCTGCTCGCGCTGGGCCAGTTGCTGTTCCGCTTCACGGGCGGACCCGCGGCGTTCGCGTTGATCCTCACGCTGCAGGGGATCGGAGCCATCTGTGTGCTCCCGTTCTCGGGACCGCTCGTCGACGTTCTCGACTCCCGACACGTCTACGTGCTGTGCAGCGTCCTGCGGGCGGTCGTCGTCTGTGGTGTCGCGGTCATGGCGCTCGCCGACGTGCCCGGGGCCGTACCCCTGATCGGGGTGGGCGTCGTCCTGCTCGCCGTCTTCGACAACGTGCAACGCGCCGCGCTGTTCAAGTTCACCGCGTGGCACGTGGACGCCGGACACCGCGCCCGGCTCAACGGCCTGCTCAACGTGGCGATCCAGGCGGGAGCCCTGAGCGGCATGGCGCTCCTCGGCGTCATGCTGCTGTGGACCTCGCTGCCGGTGGCGCTGTTCGTCGACGGCCTCGTCTCCCTCGCCTCGGCCGCCCTCATGATCGCCGCACGGCCGACCGGCGCCGAGCCGCGACGGCCACTCACCGGCACGGTCCTGCGGGCCGCGCTCCCCGGTACGTTCCGCGACTGGAACGGCATGTTCCGGCGCTATCGGGGGGAGGGCGTGGTGCTGGCGATGGTCGTCCTGTGCGCGGCGGACTTCGTCTTCCAGGCGAGCCTGAGCACACTCGTCGTGCCACTCGTGAACGAGAACTACGGCGGCCGGGGTCAGTACGTCTCCGTGTTCGAAGGCGTCTTCGCCCTGGGCATGGTCGCCTCGTCCCTCTTCCTGCGGTACACCGTGCGACAGCGGCTGCTGCCGCTGTGGGCCGCCCTCCAGGCGGCCGCACCCCTCGTGCTCACCGCCACGGACGCGCCGCCCCTCCAGATGGCCGCCGTCTTCGTGGCCGGGGCCGCCAACCTCAACAGCGTCACCTGGCTCATCACGACGCTGCAGGAGCACGCCGGAGCCGAGGAGAAGGGCAAGATGGCCTCGGTCCGGCTCCTGTCGATCGGAGTCGGCACCGTCGCCCTCATGCCGCTGATCGGCCATGCCACCGCGGTGTCCCTCGGCACGGGGTTCCTCACCGTATCCGCCGTGGCCGTCGCCTTCACCGTGCTCTCCGTCGTCGTGGCGGCGCGGTACCGCCCGCGCGATCCCTCGGCCGATCTCCCCCTCCCGGGCGAGCGCACGTCCCCGGTCCCCTCATGACACAAGGTCACGACCCATCCCCACTCGCCCCCAAGGAGAAAACGATGCGGCTGTCGCTCAGCGGCACCAAGATGGCCGGACTCTCCGGCCTGCGCAGCATCATGGAAGACGTCGCCGCGAGCACGGCCGGAGCTTCGACCGACGAATGGCTCAACCTGAGCGTGGGCAACCCCGCTCCCATCCCCGCCGTGCACGACATGTGGCAGGCGGCCCTGAGGGAATCCCTCACCGAGGACTTCGACGAGGCCGGCTGCCGCTACGGCCCGTCCCGTGGCAGCCATGCCCTCGTCGAGGCCATCGCCGACTACTTCCACCGGACGTACGGCTGGCAACTCGGCCCCGAGAACATCGCCGTCGGCCCCGGCAGCCAGATGGTCTGCTTCGCGGCGGCCTCTCTCTTCGCCGGCCCGGGAATCCACGGTGAGCGGCGGATCGTGCTGCCCATGGTGCCCGACTACACGGGCTATCAGGGACTGTGCATGCACGACGACGGCATCGCCGGAGTCGCCCCGCTGATCCACCGCGAGCCCGGCCACGGCTTCCGCTACGCCCTGGACATCGAAGCGCTGCGGCGCCGCGCGGACATCGGAATGATGCTGATCTCCAGCCCCGGCAACCCCACAGGACGCGCGCTGAGCCGCGCCGACCTGGACGCGCTGACGGTGCTCGCCACCGAGCGTGAGGTGCCCCTGTTCGTCGACCACGCCTATGGCGCGCCCTTCCCCCGGATCGCGGAGGTGCACACCGAGCCGGTGCTGAACGACAGCGTCGTCAACTGCTTCTCCGCGTCGAAGGCCGGCCTGCCCGGCGAACGGATCGGTTTCGCGATCGGCCACCCGAAGTACATCGCCCCGCTCGCGGCGTTCATGTCCAACTCCGTCCTCCACGCGCCCCAGCTCGCCCAGCACGCCTTCGCCCGGGTGCTGTCCGACGGGCGCCTCGACGAGACAACCCGTCACGCGATCACGCCGTACTACCGCCAGAAGAAGCGGTTCGTCGAGGAACTGTTGAACGAACTGATGCCGGCGGACGTCGACTGGCGCATGCACTCCGGGGACGGAGGCATGTTCTGCTGGCTGTGGGTGGATCACCCTTGGTTCGAAGACACCACGTTGTACAGCCGACTCAAGGAGAGGAGCGTGTTCGTGGTACCGGGTCGCCACTTCTTCGTCGATCCGCTGCTCCACCCCGACCTCGCCGACCACGCGACCCGGTGCTTCCGCCTGAGCCTGAGCGCGAACGAGAAGGTGATCGCCGAGGGCGTCGACCGGCTCGCGGACGTGGTGCGCGAGATGCGGGACGAGGCGGCGGCCGGCGGACCGCGGTAGGGAATCGGCGCCGGGAAATGATGCGGCGGCCGGCGGCATGTGTGAGCGTGGAGTCCCCTGCCACGTGTGCGGACGAGGCACGAGAGAGGTAATTCCCGATGGATGGTCAGGACCAGGGCAACCCGGCGGCGGAAGTGGTGGTGGCGGTCGGCGACTGCTCTTCGGAGGACGCGCACGCCGTTCTCGACCTGCTCGAACGTTCCTTCCCCGCGGAGGTCGGGGTGGGCGGGGCGGCACACGGCGGTCAGGCACCGACCGTGTGGTGGGCGACAGTGGACGCGGCGAAGCCCGCGGAACCGGCGGGGCGGCAGGCGGGCCCCGTTCGGCTGAAGGACGCGGTCAGCGTCACCCTCCAGGGAGGCCCCCGCGCGGTCGAGCGGGTGCAGGCCGCGCTCGCCGGGCACTTCACCGTCGAGACCACCGGGGCCGTGTCGGGGGACCAGGAGAGGGAGATCGGACTCCGCGTCCGCTCCTGAGCGAGAGCCGCGAGGTCCGCGCGGTCAGCGCGGTCCGCTCACGGACCTCCCGGCGGCGGGACGAGCTGTTCGGTCCAGATGGTCTTGCCGGTGGCGGTGTAGCGCGTTCCCCATCGGTAGGCCATCTGGGCGATGAGGAAAAGGCCCCGGCCGCCCTCCTCGTCGGTGGCGGCGTGGCGCAGGTGCGGTGAGGTGTGGCCGGTGTCGGAGACCTCGCAGATGAGGTTCTCCTCCCGGATCAGCCGGACGTGGACGGGGCCGTCGGTGTAGCGGATGGCGTTGGTGACCAGCTCGCTGACGATCAGTTCGGTGACGAACGAGAGCTCGTCCAGCCCCCACCGCGTCAGCCGCGCCGTGACGGCGGCGCGGGCGGTGGCCACCACCGCCGGGTCGGGTTCCAGTTCCCAGTCGGCCACGTGGTGCGCGTCGAGCATCCGTGTGCGGGTGAGGAGGACGGCCACGTCGTCGTCCACGGGTCCCGGGAGCAGCCTCGCCAGTACGCGGTCGCACAGTGCTTCGAGGGGGCGTCGGTGCTGGGCGAGGGTTTCGGCGAGGAGCCGCAGGGCCGCGTCGGCGTCATGGCCGACGCCCTGCGTCAGGCCGTCGGTGAAGAGGGCCACGATGCTGCCGGGCGGCAGCTGGAGTTCGACGCTCTGGTACGTCTGCCCGCCCAGGCCGAGGGGCGGGCCCGGCGGCAGGTCCGGGAAGGAGACCGCGCCGCTGTCCGCGTCGACCACCGCCGGCGGCCGGCCGCCCGCGCGCGCCATCCCGCACCGCCCCGACACCGGGTCGTACACCGCGTACAGGCAGCTCACCGCCACGGCGCCCGTGCCGGGCAGGGCACGGTCCTCACCGAGCTCGCGGGCCCACTCGGCGGCGGTCTGCCGGGCCACGTCGTCCAGGTGGGAGAGGAGCTCGTCCGGCGGGAGGTCCATCCTGGCGAGGACGCGCACGCTCGTGCGCAGCAGTCCCATGGCGGCGGCGGCGTGCAGTCCGTGCCCCGTCACGTTTCCGACCACCAGGCCGACGCGTGCGCTCGGCAACGGAATGACGTCGAACCAGTCACCGCCGACCCCGGACCGGCTGTCGGCCGGCACGTAGCGGCTCGCCGCCTCGACGGCCGTCTGCGGCTCCAGTTTCCGCGGCAGCAGGCTCCGCTGGAGCTTGAGCGCCGCGGTGTGCTCGCGCGTGACGAACAGCATGAGTACGACACCGACCAGCAGGGCTCCCAGCCCCACCACCGTCACCCCGCCCGTCCGTCCGATCAGCGGCAGGTCGATGGAGGTCGCCCCGTAGTCCGGGTCGGCGTAGACGTGGAAGCACGCGTAGGAGAACACCGAGAGCATCATCAGCCCGCCCAGGCCCGGCAGCAGGCCCTTGGACACGAAGTCCTTCGGGCTGCGCGTGAGCACCTTGCGGTAGTACCAGACGCAGGCGAAGCCGGTCAGGCCGTAGTAGAACGCGATCGCGAGGCCGACCGACTCGATGGAGTCGGCCAGCACGTCACGGCTGATGAGCGTCAGCAGGACGTAGAAGGCGATGGAGACCAGACCCATGCCCACCGTCGACCAGGTCGGGGTGAGGTACTTGTGGTGGACGCGGGCGAAGCCGGCGGGGACGGCCTTGTGCGCGGCCATCGAGAAGACCGTCCGGGCCAGGGGCAGGATCGTGGTCTGCGTGGAGGCCGCCGCCGAGGTGAGCACCATCAGGATCAGCAGCCCGGTGAGGAACCGGCCGACCCCCTGGTCACCGAAGACCGCGCTGCCGAGGTCGGAGAACACGTCGTCGGCGTTGTCCTCGTTGGCCAGTCCGATGCCCTCCGTCCCGACGCCCGCGAACGCCTGCGCCGACGTGGCGACCGCGACGTAGATGACCAGCAGCAGGACGGTCGAGATGACGGCGGCCCGCCCCGGGATCTGCGTACTGTCGGCGGTCTCCTCGTTGACGGTGACGGCGGTGTCCCAGCCCCAGTAGATGAAGACGGCGGCCAGGAGCCCCGCGGTCAGCGCCTCGGCGGACGGGACGAGCAGGGGGTTGAACCACGAGGCGGAGACCTGGATCGCCGTCGCCGGGGGATCCGTGTAGACCTTGGCCATGGCGGTGACGGCGAAGAGGATCAGGACGACCACCTCGACCGCGAGGAGCCCGCGCTGCACGGCGGCGGAGATCTCGATGCCGACGTAGGAGACGGCGGTCATCACGGCGATCCAGGCGACGCCCGCGAGCGTGGTCCACAGTCGGCTGTCCGCGAGCGACTCGTAGCCGAACAAGCGGAAGGTGTAGATGCCGGCGATCTCCGCGAGGTTCGCCATGACGATGACGTCGGCGACGATGATGCCCCAGCCACCCATCCAGCCGACGCGCGGGCCGAAGGCCCGGGTCGCCCAGGTGAAGGTGGTGCCGCAATCCGCGTTGCTCGCGTTGAGTTCCCGGTAGGCGTAGGCGATCAGCAGCATCGGGATGAAGGCCAGCATCGTGACGACCGGTGCCTGGGGGCCGACCCGCGTCACGATGAGGCCGAGCGTGGCGGCCAGGCTGTAGGCGGGGGCGGTGGACGCCACGCCGATGGCCACGCTGGAGACCAGGCCCAAGGCGCCGGCCTTGAGGCCCTTCTCCCCGGCGCCCGGACCCGTGACGATCGGCGCCACTGTCTCCACGGGACCACTGGGCGGCGTCAAAACCGAATCACCGACTCCCCGCTCCGACGGTGTGCCCCGCCAGGGCACACCGGCATCTTCCCCCGAGCCGAGGAGGCTGCCCGATCCGACATGCCGCGCGGCACACGGCCGGGGGCATGGCATCCGGGATGCTGATGCGGGATCAGGGGGCCGTATCGGGTGCGGCTGGTGCCCACGGGCCGCGCGGTCCTGGTGACCAGCCTGGGGGAGCCGTTCGCCCGGGTACGCCGGCTGGGGGAGTCGAGTACGACCGGCCAGGTGACCGGCTCGCTGGTCGCGGGTCTGGAGGACGGACCCCGGGTGTGTGACCACCCCGGCGGCCAGGAGGCGATCCGGATCGAGCGCGGCCCGGTACCCGCGCCCGAGGTGAGCCACGCCTGGCGACTGCCGGCCCGGTCCGGCGGGGCGATCCCCGTCGGCCGGATCGCGCCCGAGGTGGGCTGGAGCCAGGGCCACCTGGTCCGCCGGTTCACCGCACAGACGGGTCTGACGCCCAAGACGTCCGCCCGCGTGCTGCGCTTCCACCGGGCCGTCGGCCTGCTCACCCGCGAGGGCTCGAACCCCACCGAGGTGACCGCCGCCTGCGGCTTCCACGATCGGGCCCACCTCAACCGCGAGTTCCGCGCCCTCCGTCCCTCCCCATGGTGATTCCCGTTGTTTTCTGTTTATTCTTGCGCGGCACTCCAAAAGATGGGTGGGCTCCGTGAAGAGAACCCCGACCAAACTCGCGGACGGCCGCGAGTTGATCTACTACGACCTCGACGACAGCGCCGTCCGCGACGCCCTCGACCGGCGCCGGCAGGCCGCCGTCGAGAGCCGGTCCGAACTGCGGCTGGACCGGGCGACCGGTGACTGGGTGACGATCGCCTCCCACCGGCAGGGGCGCGTCCACCTTCCCCCGACCGACGCCTGCCCCCTCTGCCCCTCCCGCGAGGGACACGCCGGCGAGATCCCGGCCGCGGACTACCAGGTCGCCGTGTTCGAGAACCGGTTCCCCGCCCTGACCGGCCGGGCGGGACGGTGCGAGGTCGTCTGCTTCACGCCCGAGCACGACGCGAGCTTCGCCGACCTCACCGAGGAGCGGGCCCGTCTCGTCCTGGACGCCTGGACGGACCGCACCGAACGGCTGGCCGCCCTCCCCGAGGTCGAGCAGGTCTACTGCTTCGAGAACCGCGGCACGGAGATCGGCGTCACCCTCGCCCACCCGCACGGCCAGATCTACGCCTTCCCCTTCGTCCCCCCGCGCACCGCCAAGATGATCGCCGCCGCGGACCGGCACCGCGCCGCCACCGGCCGCAACCTCTTCGAGGACCTGCTGACCGAAGCCCGAGCCGCGACCCCGCGCGTGGTCATCGCCGGCCGCCACTGGACCGCCTACGTCCCCTACGCCGCCCGCTGGCCGTACGAGGTGCACCTCCACCCCCACCGCCGGGTCCCCGACCTCACCCGGCTCGACGAGGCGGAGCGCGCCGAATTCCCCGGCCTCTACCTGGAACTCCTGCGCCGCTTCGACCGGTTGTTCCGCCGCGACGGAGCGCCGGGGCCGGGCGCCCCCACCCCGTACATCTCCGCCTGGCACCAGGCCCCCCGGACCGGCGGCGGCGAACTCGCCCTGCATCTGGAGCTGTTCACGGTCCGGCGTACGGCAGACAAGCTCAAGTACCTCGCCGGCGTCGAATCGGGGATGGAGTCCTTCGTCAACGACGTGGCGCCGGAAGCCGCGGCGCGGCGCCTGCGGGAGGTCGCGACATGCACGTGAACGAAGCCTTCCGGCGGGTCTTCGGCGCCGACCCGGACGGAGTCTGGGCCGCGCCCGGCCGCGTCAACCTGATAGGCGAACACACCGACTACAACGACGGCTTCGCCCTCCCCATCGCCATCCCGCAGACGACGCTGCTCGCGGCGCGCCGGCGCGACGACGGCCGGCTGCGGCTGCACAGCGCCCAGGGCGACGGCCCCGTCGTCGACCTCGCCGTCGCCGACCTGGCGCCCGGAGCCGTCACCACCTGGGCCGCGTACCCGGCCGGCGTCGTCTGGGCCCTGGCCGACGCCGGCCACCGGGTCGGCGGCGCGGACCTCCACTTCGACAGCACGGTCCCCACCGGCGCCGGCCTGTCGTCCTCCGCCGCGCTGGAGTGCGCGGTCGCCTTCGCCTACGACGACCTCTACGGGCTCGGCCTGGGCCCACCCGCCCTCGCCCGGCTCGCCCAGCGGGCGGAGAACGCCTTCGCGGGCGTCCCCTGCGGGGTCATGGACCAGATGGCCTCGGCCTGCTGCACCGAGGGCGCGGCGCTCCACCTGGACAGCCGCGGCACCGTGTACGAGCAGGTGCCGTTCGCCCCGGGGGCGCGGGGGCTGAGTCTGTTGGTCGTCGACACCCGGGTCAAGCACGACCTCGGGGACGGCGCGTACGCCGCGCTGCGCGCCGGGTGCGAGCAGGCGGCGGCCCTGCTCGGCCTGGCAGCCCTACGGGACCTGCCCGCGGACGGCCTGGACGCCGCCGCGCGCGTGCTCCCCGCGCGGCTGCTGCCCCTGGTGCGGCACGTGGTGAGCGAGAACGCCCGGGTCACGGAGGCCGTCGCCCACCTGCGGGCGGGGCGCGTCGAGGCGTTGGGCCCGATCCTCACGGCCGCCCACGCCTCGCTGCGGGACGACTACCGGGTCTCCTGCGCCGAGACCGACCTCGCGGCGGTCGCCGCCGTGGACGCCGGAGCGCTGGGCGCGCGGATCACCGGCGGCGGGTTCGGCGGATCCGTCATCGTGCTGGTGGAGGAGGATCGGGCGCGGGCCGTCGGCGCCGCCGTCACCGCCGCCTTCGGCGGGGCCGGGTACCGGACACCGCACCTGTTCCCCGTCGCCCCGGCGGCCGGCGCCCGGCGCGTGGCGTGAGAAAATGTCGCATGGTGAGGGGTGCTGTTCGTATGTGTGCACACGTCCGGCCGGCGCGCCGGGAAACGGGGTCAGGATCGTGATCGAAGCAGCACGCCTCGCGCCGCGGCGGCGGGCGCTGATCCTCGACATGGTGCGCCGTGACGGAGCCGTGCGCGTGGCCGACCTCGTGGAACGGTTCGGGGTCTCGGACATGACCATCCGCCGCGATCTGGACGTCCTCGCCCGCGACGGCGTCCTCTCGAAGGTCCACGGCGGCGCCATCAGCGCGGCGGTGACGACCGCCGCCGAGCCGTCCTTCGAAACCAAGGCCGTCCTGGAGTCACGGGCCAAGGCGGCGGTAGCCGAGGCCGCGGCGGCGCTGGTGGAACCGGGCAGCGTCGTCGCCCTCTCCGGCGGCACGACGGCCTACGCGGTGGCGAGCCGGCTCCGCGACGTCCCGGGCCTGACCGTGGTGACCAACTCCCTGCCCGTCGCCGAGATCCTCCGCAAGGCCGCGGCGGAGGGCGGGTCCGCGGGCCACACGCTCCTCCTCACCGGCGGCACCCCGACGAAGTCGGCCTCCCTGGTCGGCCCCCTGGCGGACCAGGCGATCCGCTCGCTCCAGGTGGACCTGCTCATCATCGGCGCCCACGGGGTATCGGAGCGGGCCGGAGCCACCACCCCGAACCTGGCGGAAGCGCAGACCAACCGCGCGCTGATCGCCTCCGCCACGCGGGTGGCCGTCGTGGCCGACCACACCAAATGGGGGGTGATCGGCCTCAGCCGGTTCATCGCGCTCTCCGAGATCGACTACTTCGTCACGGACGACGGACTGGCCGCCGAGGCGCGGGCGGTTTTGAGTGACGCCGTGGGACGGCTGATCCTCGCCGAAACCTGAAACCCGACCGGCGTAACGCTGCGTCGCAATCAGCCCTCGGTGTCCTCCACGGCCAGGCTCAGGGCGAGAGTCTGCAGGAGATCCTCGGTGGACAGGTCGAGGCCCGCGCCGTCCAAGGCCGTGGCCACCGCGTCGAACGCCAGGATGAAGCCGTTCACCAGGGCATTCAGGGGCTGAGACACCTGCTGGAGTACCGCCAGGCCCGTCTCCTCCACGCCCGCACCGACGGGAACGACGAACTCCGCGGGAATCACCTCGCCCAGCAGGTTCGAGACGAACTCGGCGTCGGCGCCGGACCTCAGGGCCGTGAGCGCGGCGATCGCCTTCAGCTGGATCTCGATCTCCGTCATCGCCACGGGGCCCGGTCCAGGGTGAAGAGGGCGCCGTCAGGGTCCCTCAGGGTCAGTTGCTCGTCCACGGCGGCGCCCCATTCCGCCCCGGTCGCCACACTGCCTCCCAGGCGCAGGGCTGCCGCGCGGGCCGCCGCCAGGTCGTCCACCCGGAAGTGGACCAGCCAGCGCGGTCGCTGCTGGGCTTCCTCGGCGCCGGCCTCGACCGGGCCGCTGTTGAGGGCCGCGAGGGCCTCGCCCTGATGGCGCAGCACGACCCGATCGTCCTCGTAGGCAGGCTCGCAGCAGCCCTCACCACCGGCCCAGCGCAGGACGTCCCCGTAGAAGAGGGCGGCGTCGAAGGCGTTGCGGGTGTGCAGTTCCAACCACGCGGAGGGCGGTCCGGTACCCGTCCGCCACTGCGGCAGGACCAGGCCTTCCCAGATGCCGAAGACGGCTCCCTCCAAGTCCGCCGCGAGCGCGGCGCGCCCTCGCGGGGGATACGACACGGGGCCGACACCGACCGTGCCGCCGCGCCCCCGGATCCGCGCGACCGCCTCGTCGGCGTCGTCGACGGAGAAGTACGGCACCCAGGCCACCGCGACGGCGAACTGCTCCGCCACGGCCCCCAGCCCCGCCACCGGTACGCCGTCCAGCTCGGCCACCGAGAAGGCGCGCCCGAAGCTGCCGGGCCGGAACGACCAGCCCAGGACCCCGGCGTAGAAGCGTTCGGCGGCCTCCAGATCGCGCGTGGTCAGGCTCAGCCAGCAGGGCGCGCCCTTGACCTCGGCCGCTACCAGAGCCATGGCCGGTCACCTTCCTGTCGAGTTCCTGCCGTGTGCCACCTCCTCGTACGCAGGGGCGCCTGCCCACCCGTGGGCACCGCATGCGCCGGTGGGGCCGGACACCGCCTACGTCGCGTCGAGCCTGTGCCCCCGGGCGGCCAGCCAGCGGTGCACCGCCGCCTTGTCGGCGACGCTGACCCGTACCCGGGCCGCCGGATCCGGCTCCTTGTCGGCGTTGAACGCGGTGTCGGTGACCCGGGCCGTGACCCAGTCGGCGAGGTCTTCGGCGGCTTCGGGGGACAGCCGGCCCCGCTCCCAGTCCCGTCGGGCTCGGTCGGCCATCGGTGAGCCACTGCCCGCCGCCTCGGCCAGCCAGGCCGGTACGAGGCGCTCGACGACCCGGTCGTCGCCCGAGGGAGAGGGGGCGCGATGTGAATCGGTCATGGAGCCAGGGTGACCGCAGGGACGGCGCCCCGCGCGCGCAGTCGCCCATCCGGCCCTCCCGGCCCGGGGCGCGCCGCCGATCGGCCGAGCCGTCGTGGAGGCGGATCGAAGCCGCCGCCGGAGCGGATTCCTGCCCTTCGTCGCGTGTCTGGTCTACTGGGCGGGCGGCCCGGAGAACGGATCGGGCGTGAGGGTGGGAAAGGCGAGGGGACCGGCTCATGACGGGTGTGGGCATGCCCGAGGATCCAGGGGGCGAACCGGTCCTGGCCGGACGCGAGGCACACGTCGCGGCCATCGAGTCGGCGCTCGTGGAGATCGGTTCCGTCGGCACCTCGCTCGTGCTGCGCGGCGATCCCGGCACCGGGAGGACCGCGCTGCTGAACGTGGCCGAGGCGGCGGCCCGCCGCGCCGGGTTGCGCGTCCTGCGGATGACCGGCGCCGAAGCCGAGTCGAGCCTGCCGTTCGCCGCGTTGCACCAGGTGCTCTGGCCGCTGCTGGATGACGCCGAAGCGCTCACCCCTGAGCAACGCGAAGCGCTGGAAGCCGCGTTGGGGCTCCGGGAAGGCGCCCCGCCGGCCGGATTCACGGTGGCCGGCGCCGCCCTGTCGCTGCTCGCCCACACCGCGGCGCGCCGCCCCGTCGTCGTCCTGCTGGACGACCTCCAGTGGGCCGACCCGTCCAGCGCCGCCGTGTTCGGGTACGTCCGACGGCACCTGGCCCCGCTGCCCGTCGTCGTCATCGCCGCCGTACGCCGCACCGCGCGCACGGACGCGGACGACACCGAGGGCCTGCCCGGCCGGGTGCTCGCCCTGGAACCGCTGGACGAGCCGCAGGCCGAACTGCTCCTGCGTACCCTGCACCCCCGACTCCCCGACGGAGCACGCCGTCGGGTGCTGCGCGCCGCCGGCGGCAACCCGCTCGCGCTGCACGAGCTGTCGACGCAGCTGAGCGATGTGGCCGCGGAGGACCCGGGGCGCCCGGGAGAGCCGACGGCGGGCGACCTGGCCGAACTCTTCGACGAACTGCCCCTCGGCGAACGCCTCGGGCGCCTCTACGAGGACAGGCTGCGGGCCCTGCCGGCCCCGGTCCGACACCTGCTGCTGGTGGCGGCCCTCGGTGGCTCGTTCGCCCAACGCCTGGCGTTCCTCAGGGAATTGGCCGAGCGTCAGGAGGGGGCCGGCTGGGCCGAGTTCCGCGACCGCGTCGAGAGCGCCGGACTGGCGTACGCCGATCCGGCATCGGACCGCGTGACGTTCCACCACCCGCTGGTGCGGGCCGGGCTGATGCACATATCCTCACCCGCCGAACGCCGGGCGGCGCACCGGCTGCTCGCCGACGCGCACCCCGTGGAAAGCCCCCGACGGATCGCGCACCTGGCGGCAGCGACCCTCGGCACGGACGGCGCACTCGCCGCGCTTCTCCACGAGGAGGCGGACAGGATGGCCGCCCGGGGCGCCGACGCGGAAGCCGCCCGCATGATGGCGCGAGCCGCCGGTCTCACCCCGGACACCGCGCTCCGGTCGACGCGTTGCGTCGCCGCCGCCGCGCTGGCCGCGCGGAGCGGACATCTGCGGCTCGCGGCGGACCTCGTCGCCCGGGCCGAGGCGGAAGCCCGGCCCGGAAGACCCGAACCCGCCCCCCTGTACGCCTTCGCCGTCGCCTACACCAGGCTCCAGCTCGACGGCGACCCGACGCCGTCGATCGACCTGCTCCCCGACGCGTTGGACGTGCTGTCCTCCTCGGAGGCCGGGGAGCAGCGTACGGTGCTGCTCGAAGCGATGCTCTTCCTGATCGTCGTCGTGGCCGTCCACACCGGGGACGAGCGGGCGTGGGCCGCCGCCCAACACCGTCTGGTGGACACCTCCGAGCCGGCGGCCCTGTGCCGGCGCGCCTGGGCAGGCCCGCCCGACACCGTCCACGACGTGCCGCTCCGGTTGCGCGAGGCGATCGAGGCGCTGCCCGAGCACCGGGAGACGCCCGCCGCCTGGCTGCTGCTGTGGACGGCCGCCGCCGTCGACGTCGTCCGGGAGCACGACGGGCTGTGGAGCCGCTTCGCGCGCGGCCGGGCGTACGCGGCGCAGGCCTTCCTCGACGCCGTCCAGAGCCACGACGACTTCCTGCACGGCCGCTGGGACGTCTCCCTCGGCGTCTCCCGCCAGGGCGCCGAGGTCTCGGCCGCCTGTGGCCACGTGTTCAACGAGATGCTGTTCCTGCAGAACGTGGCCCAGGTCCTGGCCGCGCGCGGCGACCGGGCCGCTCTCGCCGAGCTGGAGCCGCTCCTCGACGCCCCGGCGCGCGAGCGGCGCATGCGCTCCGTCTCCGAGCGCCTGACGGGACTGAAGGTCCTGTGCGCCCTCGCCCAGGGCCGCGCCGAAGAAGCCTGGCAGCACGCCCGGAGCCTCACCCCGCCCGGCGCCCTCGCTCCGCGCTCGCCCTGGTTCCACCTGTCGCTCGTCGACTGGGTGCATGCCGCCGTCGACAGCGGGCGGCGGGCCGAGGTCCCGTGTCACCTGAAGACGGTCAAGGAGGCCGGCATCGACCGGGTCTCGCCGCACCACGCCTTCCTCGTGGCCGTCGCCGAGGCCCTCGCGGCCGCCGACGAGGAAGCGGAGGAGCGGTACGCGGCCGTCTACGCGGCCCCCGGCGCGGCCGCCTGGCCCTTCCCGCTCGCCCGCGCCCACCTGGCGCACGGCACGTGGCTGCGGCGACGCGGCCGCAGCGAGAGCGCCGCCGTCCACTACGAGGCCGCGCTCGCCGCCTTCACCCACCTCGGCGCCACCCCCTGGGCCGAGCAGGCGTCCCGTGGGCTGGACGCGGTGACGGGCGCCACCGGGACGTCCGGTTCCGGGGCCGATGCGACGCGAGCGGACGGAGCGGCCGCAGGCCACCCCCTGCTTTCGGCACAGGAGTCGCGCATCGCGGAACTGGCCGCCGAGGGCCTGACCAACCGGCAGATCGGTGAGCGGCTCGGCCTGTCCCCCCGTACGATCGGCGCGCACCTCTACAAGATCTTCCCCAAGTTGGGCATCACGACCCGAGCCGCAGTGGCCCTCGCCCTGACGGAGTCGACAGCGCCCGCGCCACGGCAGCCCGCGATGTGATCCCCAGTTTCGGGAAGATCCGGTAGAGAGCCGCTCCCACCGTGCGGGGCGACAGTCGCAGCGCCGCGCCGACCTCCTTGTTCGTCATGCCGGTGGCCACGAGCCGGGCGATGCGCAGCTCCTGGGCCGTGAGCGCGCAGGGTCCGGGCGCCGGGGCGAGCGGCAGCCGACCCGCGGCCCGCAGCTCGTCCAGGCACTGCTCCGCCCACGGCGAGGCCCGCAGCTCGCGGAAGGTGCGGTAGGCGGCGTGCAGCACCTCTTCCGCCTCGGTCCGCCGCCCCCACCGGCCCATCCGCGCACCGTGGGCCAGCCGTAGACGGGCCAGGTCGAAGGCCCACCGGCCGGAGCCCGGTACCGCGTAGGCCGCCGCGTAGGCCGCGTCCGCCTCCTCGTCGTCGGCGGTCAGGGCGACCGCCGCGGCCAGCAGGAAGGCGTGGTGCGCGGAGATCTCGTCCATGCGGGCCGCACGGGCCGCCGCGACGTGGGCGAGCGCCTCCGCGCGCCGGCCGCACCGCAGGGCGGCGTACACGACATCGAAGAACGGCAGGTGGAACCAGGACAGTTCGCCCGACAGCTCGCCCGGCGCCATCATGCGGGAGAGCAGCGCGTACGCCTCCTCGTGCCGGCCGTGCGCCAGCGCGGCCAGCGCCCGCAGGTGGTCCAGATGGTCCGTCACGAACCGCATCCGGGCCCGCGCCGCCGCCGGCTCGATGCGCTCCCGCAGCTCGCGCAGGCCCTGCTCGTCCCCCCGGCCCGCCAGGAAGTACGCGTAGTAGTGCCGAAAGAGCAGGGCGTTGCAGTGGTAGCCGAGCTCCTCGGCGGTGTCGGCCTCGCGCAGACAGTCCTCCGCCGCCTCCCACCGGCCCCGCAGGTAGGCGTCATGGCACCTCGCCTTCGCGACGGCCCCCTGGGTGGCGTACGTGTGCTCGCCGCCGGCGAGGCGCCACAGGTCCGCCTCGCCGCCGTCCACCGCCGATGCCGTCCACAGCAGCAGCCAGGCGTCACCCGTCTCCCGACGGACCGTCATGTGGGCGATCCTCGCGTGGAGTTCAGCCCCGGTGCCGTGTGCCGTGCGCGGCGGATCGGCCCAGGCGCGGTGGCACAGGCGGGCGGCCGGGGAGACGTGCTCGCGATGCCGCTCCAGGCTCTCCCACCCCCGGCGATCACCCGTGTACGTGGAGGCCAGCAGCAGCTTGAAGAACATCTGCTCCACGAGGTCCCCGTGCGCCTGCTCACCGGAGGCCGTCAGCGCGGCCAGGGCATCGGGCAGCAGGGAGAACGACGAGGCGAAGTCGACGTGGTGGCTCTGGTCGACGTACACGACCGCGTAGGCGAACAACGGGGCGATGTCCTGCGGCACCGGTCCCCGTCCCAACTCCTCCACCAATCGGGCCGCGTACGCGAGCCGCCCGCCCCGGGCCCACATCACGGCCGCCCAGGTCAGCCGCCGCGCCCTGGCCTCGGGCTCGACGCTGAGCGCCGCCGCGCGCTCCAGCAGCAGCGCTCCTTCCGCGTCACCGCCGCGCAGCGCGATACGGCTGCCCGCTTCGTGCAGCCGCGCGGCGAGGGGCTCGGCCGCCCTCGGCGGCCGCGGCCTCGTGCAGCAGCCGGCGCGGGTCGTCCGCGCGCAGCCGCTCCGCCAGCGTCCGGTGGGCCGCGCGCAGCTCCGCCCGCGAGGCGGAGGCGATCACGGCGCTGCGTACCAGCGGATGCCGGAAGACCAGCCGTCCGGCGTGGTCCAGCCGGGCGAGCCCGCCGGCCTCGATGTGCCCCAGGATCCGTTCCGCACGGCCCGGATCGGCCCCCGACTCCTCCCCGGCGACGCCCGCGCCGCCGGCGGCGTCCAGCGCGGTGAGCAGCAACACCCGCACCGCGGCCGCCGGCAGCGCGCGCAGTCGACGTACGAACAGCGCCTCCAGCCGCTGTCCGAGCGGCAGCAGCTCCGGCAACGGCGCGATGCCCCTGAGGTGCTCGTTCGCCAGCCGGCCGGGCAGCTCGGCCAGGGCCAGGGGATTGCCCGCGGCCTCGTTCACCACCCGCTGGGCGGTGGCGGCCGCGAGCTCCGGATGCCAACGCCGCAGCAGCGTGAGGGACTCCTCGCCCGACAGCGCCTCGACGTCCACCGGGTGCGCGGGCCGGCCGTCCAGCGCGGTGCCGTCGGGACGACTCGCGCACACCATGACCGTCCGCAGGTCGGTGATGCGCTGGTGGAGGAAGCCGAACACGGCGGCGCTGGAGGAGTCCACCCAGTGCAGGTCGTCCACCAGGATCAGCACCGGATGCCGCCGCGCCTCCTCCGCCAGCAGGGTCAGCGCCGACGCGCCGACCATGAAGCCTCCGGTGGGAACTCCCGCGCGGAGCCCCAAGGCCCGTTCCAATGCGTCCCGTTGCTGCTCGGACAGGACGCGCGTCCGCTCCAGCAGGGGCCCGAGCACCTGGTGCAGCACCCCGAACGCGATGCCGATCTGCGCCTCGCTGCCCGCCGCCCGCAGGACGGTGAAGCCGTCGTCCGCGGCGCGCGCGGCCGTCCAGTCCAGCAAAGCGGTCTTGCCGATGCCCGCATCGCCCCGCAACACCACCGACGAGCCGCCGGATACGGACCGTGCCCGCTCCAAGGACCGTTCCAACAGCGCACGTTCGCGCTGCCGACCGATCAGCGTCGTGTCGTACAGGCCGCCGCTCTCCACCGATGTCCCTTTCTCGTCCCCGCCCGAACCAGAGTGACACCGCGGAGATGTCCCAGTGTGCATGGCTCTTGCCCTTGTCCGCACAACACGGCCGACCGCCTTCTGCTTCCCGCCGGGGCCCAGCACGCTGAAGGCCGTGGACCCGTCCGCCGTGAGCCGATTTCCGCGGCCCGAACCGTGCCGGCGCGCCGCCACGAACGCTTCGATCAGGGAGTTCCATGAGCCTGACGCTCGCACCCGCCCGCACCAGCGCCCTCGGCACCCTCGGCTTCCTTCGGGTGAGCACGCTGCGAGGGGCGGCGCACTCCCGCGTCCACGAGCCGGGCGACGCCGCGGCCGAACCGCACCTGGTGCTGGGCCTCCGGACCTCCGGCCGGGCGACCCTCGTACGCCGGGGGACGGTCGAACCCTGCGACGCCGGCGACCTCTTCGTGTCCGACGCGGCGGAACCCTTCGCCCTCCACGCGTCCGAGGACTTCGAACTGCACCTGGTGCGGATCCCGCGTCGCGTCCTGGCGCTCACCGACGGCCAGGTACAGGCTCTCGCCCACCGGGCCCCCTTCGCCGGGGGAGCCGTGGCGCCGCTGCTCGTGCCGCTCCTGCGTGCGCTGGTCGACACCCTGCCCGGGTGGTGCGCACCGCGTACGGGACTTCATCTGGCGTGCAGCGTCGCCGAGTTGGTGACCCTGCTGGCAGTCGAGCACGTGGCGGGCCGAGCGGAACAGACCGCTTCGGGAGAGCCGGGAGGCGAGCGAGCCACCTCGAAACCCGAGTTGCGGGTGGAGAAACAGTCCAACTCCGCGATCTGCCACCGCTCCACGCGTGCGTGGATGCCCGTCTCGGGCTCCTCGTGGAAGACGTCGTTGGGCACCGACGCGTCCGTCAACGCGTGGTGGAACGCCTCGGCTCGCTCGCGCGGTGTGACGGTTCTCAGATCGAGCGGCAGCACACAAGCCTCCATCGTCGGCTGCCGGGACGTACGTCGCTCCGTGATCGCGCAGCAGCGCCATGAGCACGTGACCTCCATGGTGCCTGCTTCCGGCGCGCCGGAGAGGGCACTGACGGTCACGCGCCACTGCACGCACGGGCATGGCGGGCGTCCGTCCCGTGCCTAGATTTCCGACCATCCACACCGTTGCCGGAACGAAGAGGCACCCATGCAATTCGGCATTTTCTCGGTCGGGGACGTGACCCCCGATCCGACCAACGGCCGTACCCCCACGGAGCACGAACGCATCAAGGCGATCGTCGCCATCGCGCTGAAGGCGGAGGAGGTCGGCCTGGACGTCTTCGCGACCGGCGAGCACCACAACCCGCCGTTCGTGCCGTCGTCGCCGACCACGATGCTCGGCTACATCGCCGCCCGCACGGAGAGGTTGATCCTCTCCACGGCCACCACGCTGATCACCACCAACGACCCGGTGAAGATCGCCGAGGACTACGCGATGCTCCAGCACCTGGCCGACGGCCGGGTCGACCTGATGATGGGGCGCGGCAACACCGGCCCGGTATACCCCTGGTTCGGGCAGGACATCCGACAGGGCCTCAACCTCGCCAAGGAGAACTACGCCCTGCTGCGCCGCCTTTGGCGTGAGGACGTCGTGGACTGGGAGGGCACGTTCCGTACGCCGCTCCAGGGGTTCACGTCCACGCCCCGGCCCCTGGACGGCGTGCCGCCCTTCGTCTGGCACGGCTCCATCCGCTCCCCGGAGATCGCCGAGCAGGCGGCCTTCCACGGCGACGGCTTCTTCCACAACAACATCTTCTGGCCGGCCGACCACACCCGTCGCATGGTCCAGCTGTACCGGCGGCGCTACGCCCACTACGGTCACGGCCGCCCCGAGGAGGCCATCGTCGGCCTCGGCGGACAGGCCTTCATGCGCAAGAACTCGCAGGACGCGGTACGCGAGTTCCGCCCCTACTTCGACAACGCGCCCGTCTACGGCCACGGACCCTCGCTGGAGGACTTCACCCGGCAGACCCCGCTCACGGTGGGCTCTCCCCAGCAGGTCATCGAGCGGACGCTCGCCTTCCGGGACAGCGTCGGCGACTACCAGCGGCAGCTGTTCCTCATGGACCACGCGGGCCTGCCGCTGAAGACCGTCCTGGAGCAGCTCGACATCCTCGGCGAGGAGGTGGTACCGGTGCTGCGCAAGGAGTTCGCGATCGGCCGCCCGGCCGACGTGCCGGACGCTCCCACCCACGCGTCGCTGCGCGCCGCCCGGGAGGTGATCGCCGCGTGAGGCTCGTCGCCGTTTCCGCCGGGCTGAGCACCCCGTCGTCCACCCGACTGCTGGCGGACCGCCTCGCCACGTCGGTCGGCGGTGAATCGAACGCCGCCGGCCGGGTCGTGGAGACCGAGGTCATCGAGCTGCGTGAACTGGCCGTCGCCGTCGCCAACCACCTGGTGACCGGCTTCCCGTCGACCCAGCTGGCCACCGCGATCGACGCGGTGACGGGCGCGGACGGTCTGATCGTGGTGACGCCGGTGTTCACCGCCTCCTACAGCGGGCTGTTCAAGTCCTTCTTCGACCTCATCGACCCCGACGCGCTCACCGGCAAGCCGGTCCTGATCGCGGCGACGGGAGGCACCTCCCGCCACTCCCTGGTCCTGGAGCACGCGCTGCGACCGCTCTTCGCCTACCTGCGCGCCGACGTCGTCCCCACCGCCGTGTACGCGGCGTCTGAGGACTGGGGCTCCGGCGGCGACGAGTACACCGAGGGCCTGCCCGCGCGCATCCGGCGGGCGGGCCGGGAACTGGCCGCCCTCATGGCGGCCCGCCCGGAGTCGCCTGCCGCGCGCGACGAAGGGGCCGACGGCGAGGTCGACGACGAGGTCGACGCCCTCGAACGGCAGCTCTCCGACCTGCGCTTCGACTGAGGCGACGCGCCTCGCGCGCACGGCGCACGGATCCCGCACACCTTCTGATCACGGATCCCGCACAGCTTCTGATTTTCGACCCACACTGATTTCGATCACTACACGGAGAACAGCAGACATGAGCACCCAAATCCCCACCGTCGTCCTCGTCCACGGGGCGTTCGCCGACGCGGCCGGCTGGTCCGGCGTCATCGCCGAGCTCCAGAGCCACGGCATCCCGGTGATCGCGCCGCCGAACCCGCTGCGCGGCCTGGCCTCGGACTCCGCGTACGTCGCCTCGGTGGCCGCCCAGATCGACGGCCCCGTCGTCCTGGTCGGGCACTCCTACGGTGGTGCGCTCATCACCGTGGCCGGCGCCACCGAGAACGTCGTCGGACTGGTCTACGTGGCCGCGTACGTCCTGGAGGAGGGCGAGAGCCTCGGCGAGCTGCAGGGGCGCTTCCCGCTCTCCCCGCTGGTGAGCAACCTCAAGCAGTGGACGTACCCCGTCGCCGGCGGTGACGAGGGGGCCGCCGAGGTCACCATCACGGCCGATGCCTTCGCGTCGGTGTTCGCCGCCGACCTGCCGGCCGAGGTCACCACGGTCCTGGCCGCGGCGCAGCGCCCGCTCGCCGTCGCGGCCTTCGAGGAGACGGCCTCGGCGGCCGCGTGGAAGACCAAGCCGTCCTGGGCGGTCATCGCCGACGCCGACAACGCGATCAACCCCGAGGTGGAGCGCTTCGGCGCGAAGCGCGCCGGGGCGACCGTCGTCGAGATCGAGGGCGCGTCGCACGCGGTCGCGCTCTCGCGGCCCAAGGAGGTCGCCGACGTGATCCGTGCGGCGGTGCGCGCGACCGGCTGACCGGGAGTTACACGTGTTGCGCGGACGAACTCGGTTCGTCCGCGCAACCGTTCCTCGCGCTACGCTCCCTCCCGCCGCACCCGCTCGGCCCGGTCGACCACGGTGACCACGACGACCAGCGCCGCCGCCGGCACGGCGGCGACCAGGGCCGGCGCCGGTGACCAGGCGGCCGCCAGGACCCCGACGGCGGCCGCCGGGAACGCGAGCCGCTCCACCGCGCTCCGCCGGTGCGGCCGGATGTGCACCGCCCACACGGCGATGAGGAAGACCGCCACCGGCAGCGTGACGGCGATGCCCGCCGAGATCGGCGGCCGCCCCGTGTCACGTGTTACCAGCCCGGCGTAGGCCGCCAGCCCGGCGCCCTCCGCGGCCGCCGCGGCGAAGATCAGGTAGTGGCCGTACGCCCACGTGAACCTTCTGCGGTGGGCCCGGTGCGAGGTGGCGAGCAGAGCGTGCGCCGGCCGCGCGAAGTACAGCCACCACAGGGCGAAGACGAGCAGCAGACCACCTCCCGCCAGCAGGTACAGCGCACCGCCGGCGTGGCTGCGGTCCAGGGCGCCGCGTACCGCCGTCGTGGCGGCCGCGACGGACTCGCCGAGCACGATGAGCGTGAACAGTTCGTAGCGTTCGGCGATGTGGCGCGGATGCCACGGCGTCATGCCCGCCGACTGCGCCCACACCGGGACGCACAGCTCGGCGGCGATCAGCACCAGGATGGCCGGCAGCCGGGCCCCTTCCGGGAGGAGGAGCACACCGACCCAGCCGACCTGGCAGCTCGTCACCCCGACGGCGAAGCGCAGCGCGGTGCGCCGCCGAGCGGGATCCGACCGCGCGACGCGCAACCACAGGATCGTCAGCGTCGTACGCAGGACGACGTAGCCCAGCGTGATGACGCCCAGATCACCCGACTCGAACGCCCTGGGCACACCGGCGGCGAGCACGAGCGACCCGGCGATCTGCGCCAGCACCGTCAACCGGTACGGGATGTCGTCCGGGTCGTAGGCGGACGCGAACCAGGTGAAGTTCATCCACGCCCACCAGATCGTGAAGAACACCAGCGCGAAGCGCAGGGCGCCGCTGAGGTGGTGTCCTTCGGACACCGCCTCACTCAGGCTTTCGGACGCCTGCGCGACCGCGATGACGAAGCAGAGGTCGAAGAGGAGTTCCAGCGACGTGGCGGTCCTGTGCGGTTCCCTCGGGTCCCGCCCCCGCAGCCTCAGCGCAGGGCTCCCAGAGCGGCTTCCACCGTGCGGTGGAAGGTGGGATAGGTGTAGATCATGTGCTTCAGCTGTTCGACCGGTACTTCGGCGTGGACGGCGACGTTCAGCCCGTACAGCACCTCGCCCCCCGCCGGTCCCGCCGAGGTCGCCCCGATCAGGACGCCCCGGTCGGCGTCCTCGACCAACTTGATGAACCCGTCGTTGCCCTGCCCGTGGATCCAACCGCGTGTGGAGGACGAGATCGGGACCAGGCTCGTGCGCACGCGCAGCTGTCGGTCACGCGCCTGCCGTTCCGTGAGTCCCACGGCCGCCATCTCGGGGTCCGTGAAGGTGACGCGGGGCAGGGCCCGGTAGTCGGCGTCGGGGCCGGGACGGCCCAGGATGTCCCGTAGGGCGATCTCCGCCTGGTACATCGACACATGGGTGAAGCTCCCGTGGCCGGTGATGTCGCCGATCGCCCAGAGCCCGTCCCCGGCGCGCATCTGCCCGTCCGTGGGCACGGTCCCGGCCGACCGGCCGAGGCCGCCCGCGTCGAGACCCGCGGCTTCGAGGCCTGCGGCTTCGAGACCCGCGGCTTTGAGACCCAGAGCCGCCAGGTCCGCGCCGCGTCCGGTGGCGACGAGCAGCCGTTCGGCACGCAGGGGCCCGTCCGGCCCGTCCCCGCCCTCGATGCGGACGGTGAAAGCGGTGCCGTCGTGGTCGACCCGCTCGGCCCGGACCGAGGTGAGGACGGTGACGCCGTCCTCGCGCAACACCTTCTCCGCGAGCTCCCCGGCCTCCGGCTCCTCCTGCGACAGCAGGCGGGCCTGCCCTTCCACCACGGTGACGGCACACTGGAAACGCGCGAAGACCTGGGCGAGTTCCACGCCGATGGCGCCCCCGCCGAGCACGATCATCGAGGCCGGAAGGTCACGGGCCGCCATGGCGTCCCGATTGGTCCAGTACGGCGTGGCCGCCAGGCCCGGGATCGGCGGGATGCGGGGTGTGGCGCCGGTGGCCAGGACCACTCCGGTGCGGGCCCGGAACGTGCGCTCGCCGACCGTCACCCGCCGCGTCCCGCTGAGCCGTCCCTTGCCACGCACGAGTCGGCCGCCCTTCGCCGTGAGGCGGTCGGCGGCCACCCGGTCGTTCCAGCCGTCGGTGGCCTCGCCCCGGATGCGTCCGGCGACCCGGCTCCAGTCGGGCGTCACCTTCGCCTCACCGGCGAGGAGCGACACGCGACCCGCCTCGGCGAGCAGGTTCCCGGCCCTGATCATCATCTTGCTGGGTACGCACCCCCAGTACGGGCACTCGCCCCCGACGAGTTCCGCCTCGACGCCCACCACGTCCAGCCCGGCGTCCGCCAGCGAACCGGCGAGGTACTCGCCTCCGGGCCCCAACCCCACCACGACCACGTCGACCTCTTCGACCTGATCGACCCGTTCGTTCCCGCTCATGTCTCTCCTCGTCGCCTTTCGGGATCACGCCAACAGCGAGGAGGCTAGGCAGCGCGAGAGCGTGCGCCCTGCCCGCCGGTGCATGGGGCCTTGCCCCAGAACGAACTACGTGCCGGCGCCCTTTCCTTCAGTGCGCTGCCGAGCACTTCCGCATGCGCTCCTGGGCAACGCGCCGCAGGTCGGGGCCCCTAGCGTTACACCTGTAACCGACCGGCATCCGCAGGAGGCGCACCCATGACCGTCAACTCCCCGCGCGTGAGCGGCAGCCAGCCGTGGCTGCACCAGACGGGAGAGATCATCCAGCCGTTCGGAACCGTCAAGCAGTTCCCCCTCGGCCTGTCCTACGAGACGCGGATGTACTCGTGCCAACGCCTCAACAGGATCCTCGCCGACACGCAGATCCTCTACGGGCTCTACAAGAAGCACCACTGGCTGATGCGCGGCGTGACCTTCTACCAACTCCACCTGGTCCTGGACAAGCACGCCGGAGAACAGCTGGCACTGGTCGACGCCCTCGCCGAGCGGGTCCAGACCCTGGGCGGTGTCGCGGTGGGCGATCCCCGGCACGTCGCCGAGATCACCTCGATCCCGCGTCCTCCGGACGGCGTGGAGGAAGTACCCGCCATGCTCTCGCGCCTGCTGAAGGCGCACGAGACCATCCTCACCGACGCCCACGAGGCGGCGGCCCGCACCGGGAACTCCGGCGACGACGGCACCAACGACCTGCTGGTCTCCCAGGTGATCCGAACCGGCGAACTCCAGACGTGGTTCCTCGCCGAGCACCTGGTCGACACCCCACTGGTCCGCGCCTGACCACACGGGCGACCGGCTCCGGGGTCAGAGTCCGACGACCTTGGAGTTCGCCGACAGGGTGTAGACGAGGGTCACTGTGCGGCGGCCGCCGGGCGGGAGCGGCACGTCCCAGCGGACGATGCCTTCGGCGTCGACCGCGTCGGGCGCCGGCGAGCAGGCTTCCCCGCGCAGGCGCACCTCCACCGCCGCGACCTCGGAGACCGGGACGCGTTCGCGAACGACGACCACCCGCTCGCCCTGCTCCCCGGGAGCGGAGAACCGGGACAGGTGCAGCCGGACCGTGCGGGTGACCACCGTCCGCTGGGTGAGGCCGGTGGAGTCGCGGGACTCCTCGGTCTGCCGCACCACCCGGTGGTCGTCGCAGCTGCCGAAGGCGAGCTCGACGGGGGCACCGGGAGCGGTGAAGTCCAGGGTGCCGCGCCCGCTGAATCCGCTGCCGCGCACCAGGTCCACCGGGCCGGCGAGCAGCGCGTGGCCGGACCGGTTGGCGAACCGCACCACCCGGGTGACCAGCGGTGACAGCTCGGGCGTACACGCGTACTCGCTGGTCGCGGCCGTCGTGAAGGCGGAGAGCGGCACCCGGTGGGCGCGCCCGTCCGCGGGTACGGACACCGGCGCGGGCGAGCTCAGCACCCGCGCCTCGCCGCCGTCGTCCACACCGGGCAGACCCAGCACCGGGGCCGGGCCGAGGTCCCCGATCTCCTCCTCGCGCAGCTCGACGTCGACCGTACGGCGCTCCGCGGCGGAGCGGTCCCGTAGCGTCAGCCGGTCCTCGCCCAGTCGCGGGGGATCGGTGGCCAGAGCCGACCGCGCTGTCGAAAGCGTCAGCCGTACGTCCGACCAGTCCTCGCCGGTGCGCTGCCAGACCATCGCGTCGGTCTCCAGCGTCAGGGAGTCCCCGTCGAGCACGGCCCGGTAGGCGGGCCGCCACAGCGCGCACGGCGTCAAGTGGCTCACGCGCAGCCCCACCTGGCCGGCGGACGCGGAGTGTACGGTCAGCTCGATGTGGCCGACCAGCTCGGCTGGTTGCTCCTCGGCGAGATCCAATGCCCGCTCGGTATCCCCGAGTTCAACCGCCAAGGCGGCCAACCGTGCCTCCACGGTACGGAGTTCTTCTCCATGCGTCTCCCGCTCGGCGTCCACTCGGTCCAGTTCCCGGGTCCAGCGGGCCCCTTCGCTCTCCCCGGAACCGGCGCCTTCGCCGATCTCCCGCAGCAGGTCGGCGGCGAGGTGCCCGAGCGCGTCGAGGCGGGTAAGCAGTCGGTCGCGCCGCTGCCCGAGGGCGAGCCGTTCCTCTCCGAGGGCGTGCGCGCGCCGGCGCAGGGCGGAGTCGTCGTCGGTGGGCGGCAACGGCCCGCGCGGGCTCCACGTGCGAACGATCCGCACGTCGAGGACGGTGGCCGGGTGCCCGGAGGTCAACTCGGCGTGGAGTGTGCGGTCGACGGCCAGCGCGGTGACCGGGCCGAGGCGCAGCCGCTGTACGCCGGCCTCCAGGTCCAGCACGACGGCGCGCTCGACGTGGGCGCGATCCTCCAGACAGGTGACGGCGGTGACGGGGAGGGCGATGACCGGGTGGGCGATCGGCTTCGGGGCCGTGGACATGGCGTGCGTCAGCTCCTGCGGTTGCCGTCGATCAGGGCCTTGCCGGCCGGGACGCGGATTTCGTAGCCGCCTTCGAGGGCGGCGGTGCCACCGGCGGGCAACTCCACCCGCCAGGCTCGGGTGCCGGGGGCGTGGTGCTCCGGGGCGCCGTTCTCGGGGGTGGTCCAGTCGGCCCGTTCCTCGATCCGCACGTCCGGTTCGGAGGTTACGGGCACCCGCTCGCGGACCTCGACGGTGACGGGCCTCGCGAGCCGGTTGGCCAACTCCACGTGCACGCGGTGGTCGAGGACGGTGGTGTTGTTGCGCAGCCCCGACGTCGACTCGCGCAGGTGCGTACGACGGGTGACGCGGATGCCCTCGGCCGGACCGAGCCCCACCCGGCGGACACCGCCGGGGGCGAGCGTGGGCAGAGCGGCGGTCAGCAGGAAGTCGTCATCGACGGTGACCTCGACGGGACCGGCCAACAGGGCCTGGTCGGTGGAGTTGGAGAGCACCAACGTCGCGTACACCGTCTGCTCCACGGACGGCACGCACAGGTACTCGGTGCGCAGACCGACCGGGATCTCGCCGACCGTGACGGTGTGCCACGTACCGTCCGACGGGACGTCGGCGCGGGCCGCGGCGTCGAAGCGGTGGTCGAAGGAACCCGCCGACTCGCGGGGGCGCACGGCGTGTCCGGGCAGCGGCAGCCGGGCCACCGCCTCGGCGCGGCGGCGGCACGCGACCGCCGCCGGGTCGACGGGGGAGTCGGGGAACAGCCGGCCCCTACGGTCGCCCCGCTCGTCGGGGCCGCACAGGACGAGGGCGGCGTAGTCGAGCTCGGCGCCGCTGGGCTGCGGCGGACCGGCCGGCGGGGAGTCGGCGGTGCGGGCGGCGGCGTGACCCGCCGGGCGCCGCGGGGCCGGAGGGGGCGGCGGGGGCCAGGGCGGCGGGCCTGCCGCCGCCCTGGGCCGAGCCGACCCGGCGGCGAAGCCGGGCCGGGCGCCAGCGGTGCTGCCGGGCGCCGCAGGCGCGGGCGGCGGGGCCCCGTACGCCTGGGGCATCGGCATCGGCATCGGCATCGGCGGTGGTGGCACGGGTCCGGGGGCGGGCGCGGATCCGACCAGTGCGGGCGCGGAGACCGCCACGGGCGCGGACGCCGGTGCCGGGCGGGGGCCGGCCGCCTCGTACCCGGTGAACAGGTCGCCGAGCCCCGCCGGGGGCTCGCGCCAGCCGGACGGCGCGGGGTCGGGCTGACGGCGTCCGATCCGGATCGACCGGAGCCTCGGCAGGTCGGTGCGGCGCCGAAGGTCGGCGGTGGCCAGGGCGACGCGGACGCCGGTCCAGTCCTCACCGGTGCGCTGGGCGACCGAGGCCCGCAGCACCAGGCGCCCCGCGTCATCGCCCTGACGGTGGGTCAGTCGATACGTCGGCACCCAGACGGCGCCCGGCACCCCGTACTCCAACTCCAGTTCCACGTCCGCGCCATGGGCCCCGTCGAGGGTCAGGAGCGCGGACATCGTGGTCTCCACGTGGGCCGACGGCGCGTCGGTGGAGGCGCGGGCGAGCCGGTCGGCGGCCACGGTGAGCTCGTGCCCGACGTGGCTCAGCGCCTCCTCCAAGGCCGCGAGTCGCACGTGTAGCCGCTCCAGCCGCGCGTCGACGAAGTCGGCCAACTCCAGCCACGCGTCGACCGGAGTGCGGCGGTGCGGGTCATCGCGCCTGCGGGGCGGCGCCACCGGGCGCAGGGCCCTGACCTCCTCGATCAGGGCCAACTGCCGGTCCCGCCGGGCCTGGGCCGCCGCGTGCTCGTCGCCCAACCGCTCCACCTCGCGCCGCAACGCGCCGGGCGCCTCGGTTCCGAGCGGCTCCGCTTCGACTTCCACGCGGGCCTCGGTAACACGTGTGACCGAAGTCCCCACGACACCGGCCCGCAACGAGCCCGGATCCAGCGAGCGGGGCAGTCCCGTCACCCGTACCCGACCGTCCGCCGGCACGCTGCCGCGGGCCAGGCGACGACAGAGCGCGCCCTGCGCGTACACCACTACGGAATCGAGGGTCGACCCCCACCTCTGTGCCGCGTCGGCCGCCATGTGCCCGTCCCCCTTGCCGCGTTCGTGCCGGGGCGTAGCCTACGCCCGCGCCGCCGGCGCCCGCGCGTCACCTCCCGCGTCGCGTCCGACGGGCCGGCGCCCGAGATGCCGAGTCGCGTGGGCGTGATTAGCATTTGTAGATGAGAGCCGCAACTGCGGGGCACCCCTCAGCCTGCAGTGATGCGCTGAAGCGCGAGGCTTGAGAATCGAGAACACAGCGCGCGCCATTCGAGAAGGTCCGCGGCCCACCGGGGTCGTGTTGACGCCGCGTACGCGCTGATCGCATCCCTCATTCATGCGGCTTTTGCACCATGCGTGCACACTCTCGCGCGAAGAGTCGGCAACGGCCTCGTGCCCCAGCGAGCACGGCAACGAGAAACGAGAAGGGTTTCATCATGCAAGCACTGAGAGTGAAGCGTCTGTTCGCGGTGTCCGCCATCGGTGTTCTGATGGCCGGCGGCGCCGCCCTCGGAGCAGCGGGTACCGCCTCCGCGGCCGTTCCCACGCACTCTGCCACGTACGTGACCGGTGGCGGCTGGGACGACGACCACCACGGCGGCTACGACCACGATGACGACTGGGGCGGAGGGTACGACGACGACTGCTGACGGCAGAGGGCGCGCTGTACGACCCGGCGACGGGCCGTACAGCGTGCTGTTGCGTCGGGCCACATGAGCTACGGGAGTGCGCCGCGCAGCAGGAACACCCCGGCATGAGTCACCCCGTCGCGGGCAGGCGCTTGTCGTAACCGGTGCCGCCGGGCCAGGAAGTGGAGGCGAGCTGCGTATGACCGAAGGCGCGATGCCGTACATGTCCGAGGCGCGGGTGACCGTACTCGGCGTGCATCCCGGAGACCCGCCGTTCCGCATCGTGGAAATCGACGGCGAGGTGGTCAGCATGGCCCGGTCCATGACGGACGTGATCCTCACGGCTGCCGCCGCAGGCATCACCATCCACGACCTGGACGACCCGGGCGAGGTCCGGTGGGTCGGCGGCGGGAAGTTCCATTGGCACGCGCACACGCACTGACGTGCGCGCGACACCGCGACGCGGCCACGGACGGCGGGTCACCACTCCGGGTGGACGTCGTGGCTGTCGTAGCGGATGCCGGCGGCGGTGATCCAGGGCCGGAAGCGGCCGGGGCCGGTGTCGTCGTGGGCATACGAGACCGGTTCGCGGGTCTCGTCCGTGACGATGACGGCCCCCGCCCGCTGGGCTGCGCGCAGGGCATGGGTCCAGTGCCGGCCTCGGTGGCCGGTGCGGTAGTCGGGGATCTTGCACTGGGACATCGGATCTCACCGCCTCGGTGACAGCGGGTCTCGGGCTCTCGCCAGCCTCGATGTGGCATATACCCGCACGGACCCGACTCGAACGTTTGATCCATCAGCGGTGGGGATGGGCGTGAGGAGGGAGTCATGGCGGCCACGACCGGCCCGCTGGCCCGCTATCACCGGCGGCGCGACTTCTCCCGGACGGCCGAGCCGGAGGGGCGGCTCGCGGAACCGGCACGGGGGAGGAGCCGTCGTACGTCGTCCAGATCCACGACGCGCGGAGCATGCACTTCGACTTCCGGCTCGAAGCCGACGGCGTCCTGAAGTCCTTCGCGGTACCGAAGGGTCCTTCCAGGGATCCGCACGACAAGCGGTTCGCGACGCCGACGGAGGACCACCCGCTGGACTACCGCGACTTCGAGGGCGTGATTCCCGCGGGCGAGTACGGCGGCGGCACGGTGATCGTGTGGGACGAGGGAACGTACCGCAACATCTCCTCCGACCGCGCCGGCCACGAGATCCCGCTCGCCGACGCGCTGGAACGGGGGCACGCCTCGTTCCGCCTGGACGGCCGCAAGCTGCACGGCGCCTACTCGCTCACCCGCATCCGTACGGGGCAAGACACCCCCGAGGCGTGGCTCCTGGTCAAGCACGCCGACGGCCGGGCCACCACCGGCGCGACGCCCGACCCGCGACGCGCGCGGTCCGTCCGTACCGGGCGCACGCTCGCCCAGGTCGCCGCCGACGCGCTCCGCGAGCGGCCCGGCCCGCTGACCGCATGAGCGAGGGAGGCCCGCCGTGGCCCGGCGACGTACCCAGCAGACGCAGCAGACGACCGTACGACGCCTGATGGACGCGTACGGGCGCACCCACGCCGAGGAAGCCGGCATCCGACTGCGGAACACGCCCGCCCCGCTGTACCAGTTGCTGACGCTCTGCGTGCTGTTCTCGGTACGCATCAAGGCCGACATCGCCGTGGCCGCGGCCCGCGAACTGTTCGGGGCCGGGCTGCGCACCCCCCGGGCGATGGACGCGTCGTCCTGGCAGGACCGTGTGGACGCGCTCGGCCGAGCGCACTACCGCCGCTACGACGAGAGCACCTCGACCGCACTCGGCGAGGGGGCCGCACTCCTCCTCGACCGGTACCGCGGCGACCTGCGCCGCCTGCGCGACGCGGCCGACGGGGAACCGGACCGCGTGCGCGAACTGCTGAGGGAAGTCCCGCGGATCGGACCGGTCGGGGCGGACATCTTCTGCCGCGAAGCCCAGGGGCTGTGGCCCGAGCTGCGCCCCGCGTTCGACAGCCGGGCCCGGCACGCCGCCTCCGAACTCGGCCTCCCCCGGACCCCCGAAGACCTGGCGCGGCTCGTCGACGCGGAGGATCTGCCGAGGCTGGCGGCCGCCCTGGTCCGGGTCGAACTCAGCGCCGGAGCCGCCTCCGACCTGCGCAAACCCGACTGAGACCCGCCGAGCCCCGCCGAGGACCGGCCGCTCGGCGGACAGGCCGCTCAGCGCCTCGTCTCGTACCTGGTCAGGACCACGCCGCCGGGAAACGTCCGCGTCTCCACCAGGTTCAGGTTCACCCAGCCGTCCAGCGCGGTGAAGAACGGCGTGCCGCCGCCCACCAGGACCGGATGGGTGGCGATCACGTACTCGTCGATCAGCCCGGCGCGCATGGCCGCCCCGGCGAGCGTCGCGCCGCCGATGTCCATCGGGCCGCCGTCCTCGGCCTTGAGCCGGGTGATCTCGGCGATCGCGTCGCCGGTGACCAGGCGGGTGTTCCAGTCGACCTTGTCGATCGTCGAGGAGAACACCACCTTCGGCGTGTCCCGCCAGTTGCGCGCGAACTCGATCTCCGCCGGGGTGGCGCCCGGCCGCTGGTCGCCGGTCGGCCAGTAGGAACTCATCGCCTCCCACAGCTTGCGCCCGTACAGCGACAGGCCACTCTCCCGCTCGTGGTCGAGCCACCACTGGAACAGCTCGTCGCTCGGCGGTCCGCTCCAGTCGATGTCGTCGCCGGCCGCGGCGATGTAGCCGTCCAGGGTCAGGTTCATGCCGTAGATCAGTTTCCGCATGGCCCAGCCTTCCGTCCGTGGGTGTCCGGCGTACGGACCACGAGCGGCGAGACCCTACCCTATTCGACCTTGGCCCAATCGAGCGTGCGCTCCACCGCCTTCTTCCAGCCCTCGTAGCCCTCCGCGCGCCGTTCCTCGGACCACTGCGGCTCCCAGCGCTTGGACTCCTGCCAGTGGGTGCGCAGTTCGTCCGTGCTCTGCCAGAAGCCCGTGGCGAGGCCGGCGGCGTACGCGGCTCCGAGCGCGGTCGTCTCGGCGACCACCGGGCGGCTGACCGGTACGCCGAGGACATCGGCCTGGATCTGCATGCACAGGTCGTTGGCGGTGACGCCGCCGTCGACCTTCAGCACGTCGAGGTGGACGCCGGAGTCCTGCTCCATGGCCTCCACCACGTCGCGGCTCTGGTAGCAGATCGCTTCCAGGGCCGCGCGGGCCACGTGGCCGTTGTCGTGGTAGCGGGCGAGGCCGACGATGGCGCCGCGGGCGTCGGATCGCCAGTACGGTGCGAACAGGCCGGAGAAGGCGGGGACGAAGTAGATGCCTCCGCTGTCCTCGACCGTCTGCGCCAGACGTTCGCTCTCCGCCGCGTCGTTGATGATCTTCAGCTGGTCGCGCAGCCACTGGATCGCGGAGCCGGTGACGGCGATGGAACCTTCGAGCGCGTACACGGCGGGCTCGTCGCCGAACTGGTAGGCGACCGTGGTGAGCAGGCCGTGTTGCGAGCGGACCAGTTCGGTTCCGGTGTTGAGGACGAGGAAGTTGCCGGTCCCGTAGGTGTTCTTGGCCTCGCCGGGCGCGTAGCAGACCTGTCCGACGGTGGCCGCCTGTTGGTCGCCGAGGACGCCGGTGACGGGGATGGCGGCGCGCAGCGGCCGGGAGGTGCGGGTCTGCCCGTAGGCCTCGGGGTGGGAGGACGGGTTGATGGTCGGGAGCATCGCCCTGGGGACGTTGAAGAAGCCGAGGAGTTCGTCGTCCCAGTCGAGGGTCTCCAGGTTCATGAGCATGGTGCGGCTGGCGTTGGTGACGTCGGTGGCGTGGATGCCGCCGTCGGGGCCGCCCGTGAGGTTCCACAGCACCCAGCAGTCGGTGTTGCCGAAGAGGGCGTGCCCCTGCTCGGCGGCCTCGCGGACGCCGTCGACGTTCTCCAGGATCCACTGGATCTTGCCGCCGGAGAAGTACGTGGCCGGCGGCAGACCGGCCTTGCGGCGGATGACGTCCCCCTGGCCCGAGCGCTCCAGCGCGGCCGCGATGGAGTCGGTACGGGTGTCCTGCCACACGATCGCGTTGTAGTACGGGCGGCCGGTGCGGGGGTCCCACACGACGGTCGTCTCCCGCTGGTTGGTGACGCCGATGGCCGTCAGGTCCTCGGCCTCCAGGTTTCCGTGCCGCAGGGCGTTCTGGATCACCGAGTTGGTGCGTTCCCAGATCTCCACGGGGTCGTGCTCGACCCACCCCGACCGGGGCAGGATCTGGGAGTGCTCCAGCTGGTGCCTCGCCACTTCGTTCCCGTCGTGGTCGAAGATCATGAACCGGGTGCTGGTGGTCCCCTGGTCCACTGCGCCGACGAAGTCAGCCATGGGGTGCCGCCTCTCTCGGGTCGGTCGGCTCGCGGTCAACGCGCGGTCAGCTCTCGTCCGGCCTCGGAACCTCGCCGGGGAGGTCCGGCTCGGCGGCCGGCAGGAACCGGCCGATGAAGAACTTGTACAGACCGGCGCCCAGGACACCGCCGATCAGCGGGCCGACGATCGGGACCCAGAAGTAGAAATGGCCGTACTGGTCGCGCCAGGCTCCGCCATAACCCGTGAGGAAGCTGGCCAGTCGGGGGCCGAAGTCGCGGGCCGGGTTGATCGCGTAGCCGGCGTTGGTGCCCCAGGCCATGCCGATCGCGACCACGATCAGGCCGACGATGAACGGGGCCAGGTTGGCGCCGGGGGGCGTGTTGAGCAGGTCCGTGACCGCCAGGATCAGCAGCAGCAGGATCGCCGTGCCGATGACCTGGTCGCGCAGCGCGCCCCACTCGGTGACCGGCAGGTTCGTGTTGCCGTTGGCCGGCAGCGTGGAGAAGACGCCCTGCGTCTTGATCGTGTGGCCGGGGTCGGCCTTGGCCAGCGCCTCGGTGTAGTTCCACCGCACGATCAGGGCCGCCACGAACGCGCCCGCCGTCTGGGCCACCGCGTACGGGGCCACCTTGGCCCACGGGAAGCCCTTGAACATCGCCAGGGCGACCGTGACCGCGGGGTTCAGGTGGGCGCCGCTCAGGCGCGCGGCGACGTAGACGCCCAGCGTGACGCCCAGACCCCAGGCCCAGGCGATGCTGTCGTGGTTGCCGAGGCCGCCCGCCGGATCCGTGAGGGCTCCGCCGGCGACCACCTGGGCCACCACGCCGCACCCGAAGAGGATGAGGATCATGGTGCCGGCGAATTCGGCGGAGAGTTCGGAGAGGAGCACTGATCCTTTGTGTCGTTCAGCCATGGGGGCCTCTTCCCGCCGGCCCGGAGGCCGGACGTCGACTCCCCCCGCTCTGCACAAGCGGTCCGATGGCGGGCCTGCGCGCCTTGTGCGGTGCATATCCGCCGGACGTCACACACTTGGGGGTAGGGCCGCGATCGCGGCCGAGCCCGTCACCATCATCCGCCATCGGCCCCCGGGAGGCACCTGATGAACATGTTGATCAACAGTGCGGACGCGGTGGTCGCCGATGCCCTGCGCGGGATGGCCGCGGCGCACCCCGATCTCGACGTGGACGTGGAGGGCCGGGTGGTCGTACGGCGGGGCGCCCGCGAGAGCGGCCGCGTCGGCCTGGTCTCCGGCGGCGGCTCCGGTCACGAACCCCTGCACGGCGGGTTCGTGGGGTACGGGATGCTGTCGGCGGCCTGCCCCGGTGAGGTGTTCACCTCGCCGGTCCCCGACCAGATGGCGCGGGCGACCGCGGCCGTGGACGCCGGCCGGGGGGTCCTGTTCGTCGTCAAGAACTACACCGGTGACGTGCTCAACTTCGACATGGCCGCCGAACTCGCCGAGGAGGAGGGCATCCAGGTCGAGCGGGTGCTGGTCGACGACGACGTCGCGGTGACCGACAGCCTGTACACGGCCGGCCGGCGCGGCACCGGGGCCACGCTCTTCGTGGAGAAGATCGCCGGAGCGGCCGCCGAGGAGGGCGCCCCGCTGGAGCAGGTCGCGGCCGTGGCCCGACGGGTCAACGCGGCCTCGCGGAGCTTCGGCGTGGCGCTGAGCGCATGCACCACCCCCGCCAAGGGCAGTCCGACGTTCGACCTCCCTGACGGCGAGATGGAACTCGGTATCGGGATCCACGGCGAGCCCGGCCGCGAGCGGCGCGCGGTGATGCCGTCCCGCGACATCGCCGACTTCGCGGTCGGCGCCGTACTGGAGGACCTCGCGCGGGTGGCCCCGGCCGACGGGCCGGTGCTCGCCCTGGTCAACGGGATGGGCGCGACGCCCCTGTTGGAGCTGTACGGGTTCCACGCCGAGGTGGCGCGCGTCCTGGAGGCCCGCGGCGTGCCGGTGGCGCGGGCGCTCGTGGGCAACTACGTCACCTCGCTCGACATGGCCGGCGCCTCGGTGACGCTGTGCCGGGCCGACGAGGAGCTGCTGCGCCTGTGGGACGCGCCCGTTCAGACGGCCGCCCTGCGCTGGGGCCGCTGACCGGGGGCGCCCCCGCCGCGCGGGCGCGGCCCTCCGTCAGGTGTGCAGGCGGCAGTTGGGGCCGTCGTGGCCGTCGGCGCTCTCGTCGTCGAACCAGTAGTCGCCCGCGGCGAGGTAGCGGAACGAGTGGGTCACCTTCGCGGGCAGCGCGACGGTCACGGCCCGGGTGCCGTCCTCGCGGGGTTCCAGGACGTGGGTGCCCGGCTGCCAGCCGTTGAACGTGCCCACCACGCTGACGGGGCCGGGCGGGGCGTCGTCCGGCAGGACGAAGGTGACGTCGGTGGCGTTCTTGCGGTGTCGGCGTTCCAGCACGAGCAGTCCTTTCCCTGTCACGGACGAATTCCCGTGGGCCGACGGCCATCCTGGCCCTCCCGGCCGCTCCCGGACCGCGCCACGCCGGACCGGCGCCGGCGTCACCCGTCCGCAGCGTGAGAGGTGCGCGGGGCAGGCGCGGGCATCGGCTCGGGAACGCGTACGCATCGCTACGCCGAACGGGTGAGGATGGCGCGCCGCCCCCGTCGGTGAGCGACCTTCGGGGTCGGGTGTAGTCCCATGGGCGGTGCCGCGGCGTGGCATGGCCGTCGGCAGGCGCTTCCTGTCTCGCGGCACGGGCGGGGAAGCGTGCGGTAGCGGCCGTGCCGGCTCTCCACGCTCTGGGCCGGCACGGCCGGCCGCCGAACCGCCGGGCACCGACACCGCCGGATCGGACCCCGAGCGCGTCCCGGCCGGGAACGGTTCAGAGGTGACTCCTGCTTCCTCCCGGCGCTGCCCGGTGGCGGTGCAGGGCGGCCCTGGCCCGCGCCGGCAAGGCGTGCGTGGCCAGTTCCTGGGCCCGCGTGTGCAGGGAGCCCGCCACGACCTGCGGGCGACCGGCCACGAGGGCCTCGTACGCCTGACGGGCCACCAGGGCCGGGTCGTCCTTCCTGGACCGGCCGAGGCGGGTGTCGAGCAGGCCCGCGCGGACGAAGAACCGGGTGTCGGTGGGGCCGGGCATCAGCGAGGTGACGGTGACGCCGGTGTCCGCCAGCTCGGCCCGCAGCCCCAGGGCGAAGGAGCGCAGGAACGCCTCCGACGCGTTGTGGACCGCGTGGTACGGGCCCGGCGTCTCGGCGGCGACGGAGGAGGTGATCAGCAGGCGGCCCTCGCCGGCTGCGGCCATGTCCTCCAGCAGGCGCCGGGCGAGGTGCACCGTGGAGACGACGTTGAGGTCGATGACCCGGAGCTGGTCGGCGAGTTCCGTGCCCAGGAACGCACCGCCCCGGCCGATGCCGGCGTTGAGTGCCACCGCGTACAGCGGGCGCCGCTCGGCACGTGCCTCCCGTACGAGCGACTCGACGCCCTCGGGGTCGGCCAGGTCCACCTGGACGGCGCGGACCCGTGTCCCGTGGAAGCCCAGCCGCCGCGCGGCGGTGTGGATGTCCTCGTCCTCCGCCGCGATCAGCAGGTCGTGGCCGTGATCGGCGAACTCCCGGGCCAGCTCGAAGCCGATGCCGCTGGACGCGCCGGTGACCAGGGACAGCGGACGCGAAGTCTTCATGCGGGGCGGCTACCCCGGGTACGCACGGGTACGCACGGGTACGCGTCGCGGGAAAGCCGCACGCCCGGCGGAGGCATGACACGCCCGATCACGGGGAGCCGTCAGGTATGACCAGAGACATGCCGGCAAGCAACCCGGACCCCGATCCCCGTGTGACCCCAGGTCTCGAACCAGGCGGTGGTGTGCCGCCCGGCGAGACGCCGCCCGGCGAGGCGAGCACCGCCACCGGCGCCGGACCCCACCGGCAGCCCAAGCGGGGGTGGGCCAAGGGCCCGCTCGCGATCATCGTCCTGGTGGCGGTGGTCTGCGCCCTCTTCTTCCTCGTCTTCGCCGTAGCGCTGGACCTCTGACCCGGGAGACGCCATGAGCAGCATCGAGTCGCACGGAGACGAGGTCTACCAACCGCACGAGGGCGACGACGACCCGGCCCGGGCGATGCCCGACATGGAGAACGCCCTGGACGAGCCGGGCCTGGACGAGACGCTCGACACGGGCTACTCGCCCCCCGAGCGGCCGTTGGCGGTCAACGATCCCGCCACCACCGCCGAAGGCCGACACTCCGGGGAGAACCTCGACCAGCGCCTCGCCCGCGAGCTCCCCGAGGCCGAAGCCGACGCCGAGGACGTGACCTGGGGCGACATCGCCGCCGAGGGCGAGGACGCCTCGGCGGCCGGGCACGTACGGGCCGGCCGGCTCGCCGCCCGTGACGAGTCGCGGCCGCCGCACCACGTCTCCGTAGTCGCCGAGGACGTCGGCGTGAACGGCGGGGCGGCGTCGGCCGAAGAGGCCGCCATGCACATCATCCAGGAGCCGGACGAGCAGTCCGACGAGCGGTCCGACGAGCAGGGGTGAGCGGTCGTGCCGCTCCCCGCACGAGGAGGCAACAGCGCGGCGAAAGCACGAAGCGGGCCGAGGAGATCGCCGCACGCACCGTGAACAAGGAACGGGCGCGCTCCGGCGAGTCGAAGACCGCGAGCCGCTCCTCCACCCAGGACATGTCCTCGTCCAAGCGCGGAGGACAGCGTTCCCACTCCGGATCCGGTGAGCCCACCAAGGAACAGCTCTACAACGAGGCCAAGGACGGGCGCTCGGCCACTGACCGCAAGGCCGCCCCACCGCCGAAAAGCGCCTGATCCAAGCCGTCCGGCCCCCGGTGACCCGTGATCGTGCCATGCTCGAAGGGTGCAGACGGATCCGACGGCCACCGGCGACGGTGCGCCCCCCGAGGTGCTCGCCTTGGCCAAGGTCGAGCGGGTCAAGGGCGTCCTGATGGCCCGCGAGGACCGCGAGGCCAAGGCGGCGGACGGGCAGGTGGCCGCCGTGCAGAAGATCTTCGACGCGCTGGCCGGGCCGGCCGTCCTCCTCTCCCCCTTGCGTTCGCCGACGGGCGAGGTCGAGGACTACCGCATCGACGCGGCCGCTCCGGACTCGGTGGACGTGGCGGGCAGGCGCGGCAAGGAACTCGTCGGGCGGCGGGTGCTGGAGACGTACCCCACCGTGGCGGGAACCGCCGTGTGGCAGGGCTACCGCGACGCCCTGGAGACGGGGACGAACTACGAGGGCGAGCCCTTCACGTACCGGGAGGTGGACGCGGGCGTCCCGGCGACGTCCACGTACTCCGTGCGGGCCACGCGCCTGGACGGCCGGCTGGTCGTCTCGTGGGTGCGGCACGACGCCGGCGAACGGGAGATCCGCAGGCTGACCGCCATGCAGCGCCTCGGCAACCTGGGCTGGGCCGACTGGAACCTGACCACCGACACGATCCACTGGTCGGACCAGGTCTACGACTTCTTCGACCGTGCGCCCGAGCGGGGCCCGATACGGCTGGAGGAGCTCCCGGGCCACCTCGTGCCGGACGACCTGCCGAAATTCGCCGACGCCGTCCAACGGCTGCTGGGTGAGGGGACCGCGATCGACCAGCCGTTCCGCATCGCCACCGCCGGCGGCATCCGTCACCTGCGCATCGTCGCCGAAGCCGAGACCGACGCCTTCGGCACCCCCGTCGAGGTGCACGGCTTCTTCCAGAACGTCACCCCCCAGCGGGACACCGAGCTCGCCCTGCGGGAGAGCGAGCGGGCCGTGTTCGTCCAGCGCGGCGTGCTCCAGGCCGAACGGGCCATCGCCGCCCGCCTCCAGCACGCCCTGCTGCCCATCCCGGAGCAGTCGATCGAGCTGGTGGGGCTGCGGGTCGACATCGCCTACGTCCCCTCGGACAGTGGGGTCAACGTCGGCGGCGACTGGTACAGCGCCATCGAACTCCCCGACAAGAGTGCTCTGTTCGTCGTCGGTGACGTCGCGGGCCACGGGCTGGACGCGGTCGGCACCATGGCCCAGCTCCGGTTCACCGCCAAGGGCATGATCGTCACCGGGTCCGCGCTTCCCGACGCGATGGGTCGGCTCAACACCCTGCTCCTGCACTCGGCCGCCGACTCGGCCGCGACCACGGCGACCATGATCATGGCGCGCTACCGTCCCGAGGAACGGCGCCTGGTCTGGGTACGCGCCGGGCACCTGCCGCCCCTGCTGGTCCGCGACGGCCGGGCGCGCTTCCTGCCCCTGCCGGAGGGCCGGCTCCTCGGCGCGTCGTTCGACTCCGTGTACGTGGAGGAGACGCTCGACCTGGAGCCCGGCGACCACGTCCTGCTCTACACCGACGGGCTCATCGAGGTCCCGGGGGAGGACCTGGACCGCGGCCTCGACCGGCTCGCGGAGGCCGCCGCCGAGGCCATGGACGGGGCGGCCCGCGAACCGCTGGCACGGCTCCTGGGGGCCCTGCGGCCCGCCGGAGGCGACGACGTGTGCGTTGTGGACATCCACCTGCCCCGGGCCGCCGGCGGCTGATGTCCCGGCCGGCGGCCGTCCGCCGCCGACCGGGACATCACGTTGGAGGGGCGCGGGCGGGGGCTCAGCGCAGGTCGAAGCGATCCAGGTTCATCACCTTGTCCCAGGCGGCCACGAAGTCACGTACGAACTTCTCGTCCGCGTCCTCGGACGCGTACACCTCCGCGAGGGCCCGGAGCTGGGAGTGCGAACCGAAGACCAGGTCGACGGCGGTGGCGGTCCACTTGACCCGGCCCGTCGCACGATCCCGGCCTTCGAACACGTTCGCGGCCGAGGTCGAGGCCTTCCACTCCGTGCCCATGTCGAGCAGGTTGACGAAGAAGTCGTTGGTCAACGTCTCCGGGCGGTCGGTGAGCATGCCGTGCCGGGTACGCCCGAAACCGGTGTCCAGGGCGCGCATGCCGCCGATCAGGACCGTCATCTCGGGCGCGGTGAGGGTCAGCAGGTTGGCCCGGTCCAACAGCAGGGTCTCCGGCGACAGCTTCTCGCCCTCCCGCAGGTAGTTGCGGAACCCGTCCGCCCGCGGTTCGAGGACGGCGAACGACTCCACGTCGGTCTGCTCCTGCGAGGCGTCCGTACGCCCCGGGGTGAACGGGACCGTGACGGCGTGCCCGGCGTTCTTCGCGGCCCGCTCCACGGCCGCGCACCCGCCCAGCACGATCAGGTCGGCGAGCGAGACCCGTACCGCGCCGCTCCGGGAGCCGTTGAAGTCGTCCCGGATCCCTTCGAGGGTGCGTACCACCTCGGTCACCTCGGGCCGGTCGTTGACCTCCCAGTCCTTCTGCGGCGCGAGCCGGATGCGGGCCCCGTTGGCCCCGCCGCGCTTGTCGGTGCCCCGGAAGCTCGCCGCCGACGCCCAGGCGGTGGTGACGAGCTGCGCCACGGACAGTCCCGAGTCGAGGATCCTGTCCTTCAGGGCGGCGATGTCCCCGTTCCCGATCAGCTCGTGATCGACCGCCGGGACGGGGTCCTGCCACAGCTGCGGCTCGGCGACCCACGGGCCGCGGTAGCGCGAGAGGGGCCCCATGTCGCGGTGCAGCAGCTTGTACCAGGCCTTGGCGAAGGCCACGGCCAGCTGGTCCGGGTTCTCGTGGAAGCGCTTGGAGATCGGCCCGTAGATCGGGTCCAGCTTCAGCGACAGGTCCGTCGTCAGCATCATCGGGGCGTGCCGCTTCGACGGATCGTGGGCATCGGGCACGGTGCCCTGGGCCGACGGGTCCGTGGGAGTCCACTGGTGCGCCCCGGCGGGGCTCGTCGTCAGCTCCCAGTCGTAGCGGAACAGGTTGTCCAGGTAGCCGTTGTCCCACTTCGTCGGCTCGGAGGTCCACGCGCCCTCCAGGCCACTGGTGAGCGTGTCGGCGCCCTTGCCGGTGCCGTAGGTGTTCTGCCAGCCGAGGCCCTGCAGCTCGACGGGGCAGGCCTCGGGTTCGGGGCCGATGTAGTCGGGGGAGACGGCGCCGTGGCACTTGCCGAAGGTGTGGCCGCCGACGATGAGCGCGACGGTCTCCTCGTCGTTCATCGCCATGCGCCCGAACGTCTCGCGAATGTCGCGGGCGGCGGCGATCGGATCCGGGTTTCCGTTCGGACCCTCCGGATTGACGTAGATCAATCCCATCTGCACGGCGCCGAAGGGGCCGGCGAGTTCCCTGTCGCCGCTGTAACGCTCGTCCCCGAGCCAGGTGTCCTCGGGGCCCCAGAAGACCTCGTCGGGGTCCCAGATGTCCTCTCGGCCGAAGCCGAATCCGAACGTCTTGAATCCCATGGATTCCATGGCGCAGTTTCCGGCGAACACCAGAAGGTCGGCCCATGAGATCTTTCGACCGTATTTCCGCTTGACCGGCCAGAGCAAACGGCGGGCCTTGTCGAGGCTCGCGTTGTCCGGCCAACTGTTGAGGGGGGCGAAGCGCTGGGCGCCGCTGCCGCCGCCGCCCCGGCCGTCCTCGATGCGGTACGTTCCCGCCGCGTGCCAGCTCATCCGGATGAAGAGCGGCCCGTAGTGGCCGTAGTCGGCGGGCCACCAGTCCTGGCTCGTCGTCATGACCTCGAAGACGTCGCGCTTCAGCGCGTCGACATCGAGCCTCGCGAACTCCTGCGCGTAGTCGAATTCCTCGCCCATCGGATTGGACAGGGGAGAGTGCTGGTGGAGCACCTGCAGGTCCAGCTGATTCGGCCACCAGTCCCGGTTCGTCCTGGGGCGAGTCGGCGTGGGGGTCGGGGAGGGAATTGCTGGGTTCTCGCTTTCGCTGCCGGACACGTCCGCCCTTCTTCCTGCTCTCGGTGTTCTATCGGCGTCCGTATGGTCGCGCACCATCGACCACACCGCTACGGGAACACGCAGGACGACCCCGCGTAACAAGAACTCGGGACGAGAACTCGGGACAAGAAGCAGACGCTATTCGAGCGCCGAGGCCGCGACCGAAAGGTCGGCGACCAGGCCGCGGAAAGCGGCCTCGCGGTCGTCGGAGCGCAGGACCGCGGAGGGGTGCACGGTCGCCAGCAGCAGCCCGCCACCCTCGCCCGCCCCGCCGTCACCCTCGGCCTCGGCCTCGGCCTCCGCCCACGAGGGCATCGGCCGCAGGACGCCGCGCTGCTCCCCGACCTTGAAGGAACTGCCGAGGAGCGCCCTGCCCGCCGTGGCGCCCAGGACGACCAGCAGGCGCGGGGAGACGAGACGCAGCTCCGCCCGCAGCCATGGGCGGCAGGCCGTCATCTCGCGCAGGTTCGGAGCCTTGTGGATGCGACGCTTGCCGCGCGGGGCGGTGGTGAACTTGAAGTGCTTGACCGCGTTGGTGACGTAGACCTCCTCGTCACCGAGGCCGGCTTCGGCCAGCGCGCGCCGCAAGAGCTGCCCGGCCGGCCCCACGAACGGTTCGCCCTGCCGGTCCTCCTGGTCGCCCGGCTGCTCCCCGACCAGGAAGAGGCGCGCCGTGGGGGAGCCGGCCCCGAAGACGGTCTGCGTGGCGTCCTGGAAGAGCGGGCAGCCGCGACAGTCGGCGGCCGCCCGCCGCAGGGCCGTGAGGCCGCCGCGACGCGGCAGATAGGGGCTCGCGTCGTACTCCTGCCCCGCCGCCTTCGCGGCGGGCGCCTTCGTTTCGGGTGCCATGCGCTCGCTCCGGTCTGGTCCGTCCCGCGATCGGTACCGCGGGACGGCGATCGGCGTCTCCCCGGCCGGCGGCCGGGGAAACCTCCGAAGGTCACCCCCTCGGGCGGGTTTGAGCGGCGCCGGTTGGGCAAGGCGTACCCCATGACGCGACCTCGTGAGGCATGCGCGAGAGATGATGTTCTTCCTCCGTCGTCCGCCGGGCTCGGTGTGTCCGAACCTCAGTTCGAACTTCGGGATCGTGACGGCGGTGGCGCGCTGCCGCGCGACCACACGCAGGCGATCCTGGAGACGACCAAGCGGGTGGCGGCGCTTCTCAAGGCGGCCGGCAGGCCCTTCGCACTCGCCGGCAGTGTGGCCGCGTTCGCGCACGGCCTTCCGGCCCGGTTCCAACACGACACCGACTTCTGCGTGCGCCCCGAGGACTCCGAGGTCGTGATCAAGGCCTTGGAGGACGGGGGTATCGCGATGCGTCCGGCGCCCGAGGACTGGCTCGTGAAGGGACGCTCCGGCGGGGAGGAGATCGACCTGATCTTCGAGCTCGCGCGGCGTCCCGTCAGTACGGAGCTGCTCGCGCGGGCGGAGATCCGGCCGGTCGACTCGGTGTGGATGCCCGTCCTGGCGCCCACCGACCTGATGGAGGCGCGCCTCACGGCCCTGTGCGAGCACTATTGCGATTACGGGGACCTACTGCCGATGGCCAGGATGCTGCGGGAACAGATCGACTGGGACCGGATGAACCGGGAACACCGGGACAATCCCCTCTCCGACGCGTTTCTGTACCTGCTCGAACGGCTCCACGTCGTCGACTTCACGTCGTCCCGAGAGGACACCGTGACATGAAGGACCTGATCGAATACAGAGTGCAGCACCTACGGGACCGCCTGATGCGCGAGGAGATCCACGAACTCGGTGTGCGGATCGAGGCGCGCGGCGCCGTCGCGCTGGTCTGGGGACGCGTCAACACCGCCGATTGCCGGGCGACGGTCCTGCGGATCGCCGAAGAGGAACTGGCCGGCGTGCCCTGGCATCAGGACGTCACCGTCAACGGTTCCGGCCCACCCGACCACTCGGAGGATCTGTCGTGATACGCATCGCGGCCGTCGGCGACATCCACCTCGCCCCGGGCAGTGAGGGCCTGCTGCGGCCCGCTTTCGAATCCCTCCCCGACCTCGCCGACCTGCTGCTCCTCGCCGGTGACCTGACCCGGCACGGCACCCCGGAGGAGGGTCGGGTGGTGGCCGGCGAGGTGGCGGGGCTTTCCGTTCCCGTGATCGCCGTGCTCGGCAACCACGACTACCAGAGCGACCGGCAGGAGGCGCTCACGCGGGAGCTGGCCGAGGGAGGCGTACGGGTCCTGGAAGGCGACGGCGTCCTCGTCGACGTCGGCGGGACGAAGGTCGGCGTCGCCGGGACGAAGGGCTTCGGCGGCGGCTTCGCCGGGCGCTGCGCGAGTGAGTTCGGCGAGCCCGAGATGAAGGCGTTCGTCCAGTACACCCGGCGGTGCGCCGACGGGCTGGCAGGGGCGCTGCGCGAACTGCGCGAGGCCGGGAGCGACCTCCTCATCGCACTCACGCACTTCTCACCGGTGCCCGACACCCTCGCGGGCGAGCCCCTGGAGATCTACCCGTTCCTCGGCAGCTACCTGCTCGCGGAGGCCGTCGACGAGGCGGGCGCGGATCTGGCCGTCCACGGTCACGCCCACATGGGCTCGGAGCACGGGCTGACGGCGGGCGGCGTACGCGTGCGCAACGTCGCGATGCCCGTCATCGACCGGGCCTTCGCGGTCTACCACCTCGCCCCCCACGGCACGGACGGACAGGGCCCGCGGTCCTGGGCGATCGGCGGCACGGTTCCTCACTCGACCGCCACACACGTGTGAATGGTCTTCCCCCCGTCCTCCGTCGGCTGCACCGTCACCTCGCGGGCGAGGTGACCGATGAGGATCCAGCCCCACCCGCCGGTGCCGTCGAGGTGAGGTGGCCGGGGGCTGGGGGGCTCCGGGCTGGTGTCCGTGACGTCGATGTCGAGCAGTGCCTCGTGCAGTTCCTCGTGCAGGGCCAATTCGAGCGTGCACGGCCCCTGCGTGTGCCGGACGGCGTTGGTCACCAGCTCGGTGACGATCAGCATCGCCGCCTCCTCGACCCGGCGTGGCACGGGTCGAGGACGGCCGGCCGCATGGCGCGGGGCCGCGCCGCGCAGAACCGTTTCACGGAGAAACGCGGACGTCGCCTCGCGGGCGCGCGCCGCGGCGCGCGCGTCGGCTGACAGTTCGAGGTGCAGCCGGGGTTGCCCCGAAGGTGCCGGAGTCATGGCTCCTCTCCTGGATGAGGTTCGTTTCACCCTCACACAGATGCGCGTGCCCTGGATCCGCCGCCTCAACCGAAGAAGGGGCTGTCCGCGTGCTTGTGGCCGGCCCGCTGCGTGCCTCCTCGGGGTGCCTCCTCGGGCGGCGGGCCGCGGCAGGCGATGCTCCACCCATGACGCGACGGTCGGCCAGACGCACGGTGAGCGCCCTCGACGCCCGCCTGCCCCTGCTGGAGACGGTCAAGGGAGGTCTGCGGAAGGCCTTTCCGGACCACTGGGCGTTCCTGCTCGGCGAGATCGCCCTCTACAGCCTGCTGGTGCTGCTGTTGACCGGCACGTACCTCACGTTCTTCTTCGACCCGTCCCTGCGCGAGGTCACGTACCGGGGCTCCTACCGTCCCCTGAGCGGTCTGCCCGTTTCGTCCGCCTACGCCTCCACCCTGCGCATCAGCTTCGACGTGCGCGGCGGCCTGCTGATCCGGCAGGCGCACCACTGGGCGGCCGTCGTCTTCGTGGCCGCCATCGGCGTGCACCTGCTGCGGGTGTTCTTCACCGGCGCGTTCCGCAAGCCCCGGGAACTGAACTGGACGGTCGGCGTCACGATGCTGCTGCTCGCGCTGGTCGAGGGATTCGCGGGCTACTCGCTTCCCGACGACCTCCTGTCGGGCACCGGCCTGCGCACGGCCCAGGGCATCATCCTGTCCGTGCCGGTCCTCGGCACGTACCTGAGCCTCTTCGTGTTCGGGGGCGAGTTCCCGGGCGAGGACATCGTCGCCCGGCTCTACCCGGTGCACATCCTCCTGGTCCCCGGGCTGCTGGTCGGCCTGGTCGCGCTGCACCTGCTGCTCATCGTGCGCCTCAAACACACCCAGTGGGCGGAGCCCGGCACCAGCGGCCGCAACGTGCTGGGCAAGCCCTTCTTCCCCCAGTACACGGCCAAGTCCGCGGGGCTGTTCTTCATGGTCGCCGGCGTGCTGTGCGCGCTCGCGGCGCTGGCACAGATCAATCCGGTGTGGGCGTACGGGCCCTACCGCCCCGACGTCGTCTCCACCGGCTCCCAGCCGGACTGGTACGTGGGCTTCCTCGAAGGGGCGCTGCGGCTCATGCCCGGCGTCGAAACCCGCCTGTGGGGCCACACCCTGATGTGGAATCCGCTGATCGCGGGCGTGGTCCTGCCCGGCCTGCTCTTCGCCGGGCTGTACGGCTACCCGTTCTTCGAACGCTGGATCACCCCCGAGTACGGCGAGCGGCACCTGTGCGACCGGCCGCGCCACCGCCCCGCCCGCACGGCCCTGGGCGTCGGCGTGCTCACCGCGTACACGGTCCTGCTGGTGGCCGGCGCGCAGGACATCGTCGCCTTCGTCTTCGACCTCTCCGTCCAAGCCCTCACCTGGGCGCTGCGCTGCGCCCTGCTCGTGCTGCCCCCGGTCGCCTTCTGGCTCACCCGCCGGATCTGTCTCGCCCTGCAGGAGCAGGACGTCAAGGCGCTGGAGAGCGGACTGACGACGGATGAGGTGCGCCAGTCGGTCGAGGGGGGCTACCACCCGACCCATCGCCCGCCCGGCCACCGGGAGCGCTACGCCATGGCCGTCCACCGTGTGCCGGCGGCGATGGAGATGCCGGGCGCGCGGGGGCGGGCGGATCGCCTGAGGCGGTTCCTCAGCCGCTGGTACTACGGTGACCGGATCGCGCCGCCGTTGAGCGAGGCGCAGCGCCGTCGCGTCGCCGCCGTCCTGGCCGGTCCGGACGGCGAGGACGACGCGGGCGGCGCGGACGGCACGGGCGGCGCGGACGCCGGGCCCGGGGGCGAGCACTGACCCCGGCGCCGGATCAGGCGTCCCGCTCCGAGCCGAACACGAATCCGTAGACCCCCGGAATGACGACGCCGCCGCCGATGACGGCCAGCCAGAGCCCCTGGGCGGCGCCGGCGCCCATCAGGGCGGTGCCGACCGCGGTGATCACGGGCGCGTAGCTCCGGGCGGGGAACGAGAACCGCCGGTCCCCGCTCGCCCGGATCTCCGCGTCGGCGGTGTCCTCGGGCCGTCGCCCCCCGCGGCCGTACTGCCGCCACAGGAAGGCGGCGATCAGCGCCGACATGAGGAACGACACCGCCAGCGCCGCCACACCGGCGGGCTCGTTGGAGAACGCCGCGTAGACGCCGCCGGTGACGAGGAAGAAGAGCGCCACACCGCTGAACAGCCACGCCTCCGCCTTCATCGGGCCACCACCTCCGGGTGGTGCAGGTCGAAGGCGGGCGAGTCCGACCGGATCCGGGGCAGCGCGTCGAAGTTGTGCCGGGGCGGCGGGCAGGACGTGGCCCACTCCAGGGACCGGCCCCACCCCCACGGATCGTCCACGGCGACGCGCTCGCCGTGGCGGCTGGTTTTCCACACGTTGTAGAAGAACGGCAGCATGGACAGCCCCAGGAGGAAGGACCCGATGGTGGAGAGCGTGTTCAGCAGCGTGAACCCGTCGGCCGCCAGGTAATCGGAGTAGCGGCGCGGCATGCCCTGCTCGCCGAGCCAGTGGTGGACGAGGAAGGTCAGCTGGAAGCCGACGAACAGCGTCCAGAAGTGCACCCGCCCCAGGCGCTCGTCGAGCAGCGTGCCCGTGAGCTTGGGCCACCAGAAGTAGAAGCCGGCGAACGTGGCGAACACGATCGTGCCGAAGAGCACGTAGTGCAGGTGGGCCACCACGAAGTAGCTGTCGGTGAGGTGGAAGTCCATCGGGGGCGAGGCCACCAGCACCCCGGTCAGCCCGCCCAGCAGGAACGTCACCAGGAATCCGAGGGACCACAGCATCGGGGTCTCGAACGACAGCGATCCGTTCCACATCGTGCCGATCCAGTTGAAGAACTTCACCCCGGTCGGCACGGCGATCAGGAACGACAGCAGCGAGAAGAACGGCAACAACACCGCCCCGGTGGCGAACATGTGGTGGGCCCACACCGTGGCGGACAGCCCCGTGATGGCGATCGTCGCGGCGACCAGGGCGGAATAGCCGAAGATCGGCTTCCGGCTGAACACCGGGACGATCTCGCTGACGATCCCGAAGAACGGCAGCGCCACGATGTAGACCTCCGGATGGCCGAAGAACCAGAACATGTGCTGCCACAGCAGCGCGCCGCCGTACGCCGCGTCGAAGACGTGCGCCCCGAACTTGCGGTCCGCCTCCAGGACCAGCAGCGCCGCGGTGAGCACGGGAAACGCCAGCAGCGCCAGGATCGACGTGAACAGCACGTTCCACGTGAAGATCGGCATCCGGAACACCGTCATGCCCGGGGCGCGCAGACACACGATCGTCGCGATGAAGTTCACCGCGCCCAGGATCGTGCTCAGCCCCGACACCGCGAGCCCCATCACCCACAGGTCGGCGCCCACACCGGGGGAGAACACCGCCCCGTTCAGCGGGGCGTACGCGAACCAGCCGAAGGCGGCGGATCCGCCGGCGGTCAGCACCCCGCCGACCACGGTCAGGCCGCCGAAGAGGTACACCCAGTACGTGAACGCGTTCAGGCGGGGGAAGGCGACGTCCGGGGCGCCGATCTGCAACGGCATGATCGCGTTGGCGAAGCCCGTGAACGTCGGGGTGGCGAACAGCAGCATCATGATCGTGCCGTGCAGGGTGAAGAGCTGGTTGTACTGCTCGTTCGAGACGATCTGCATCCCGGGCCGGGCCAGCTCCGCCCGCATGACCAGGGCCAGCGCACCGGCGAACAGAAAGAAGCCGAACGCGGTGACCAGGTACATGTTGCCGATCACCTTGTGATCGGTGGTCGACAGCAGGCGCAATACGCGCGAGCCCGCCCGCACGCGTCGATCGGTGACGTCCTGCTCCGCCGTCGCCGGCGACGGGTCGGTGAGCGACACCAGGGCCTCCAGGGGCGCATGACGGACCGGCCGACCAACGGCCTTACCGGCCCAGCCTGGCACCCGGCGTCGCCTTCGCCGACCATCCGGGACGGCGCGCCGTCGAACCGGAGAAAAGTTCCCGCGCGGTGGGCCCAGGGCCGGCGTACGGGGGCGATGCCAACACGTTCTATATTCGTACGAACCATCCACGCGCGGCCCGGCTGCGGTGATCAGGGGGGACGAACGCGATGGCCGACACCCGTGCCGCACGCGGCACCCGGACCGGCTCCCGGGCCGAGTCCCGGAGCGGCCGCAAGGAGCGCCGCAAGGCGCGCAACCGGCGGCGCCTGGGCATCGGCATCGCCGTGATGGCCCTGGGCGGGGTCGCCGCCGGCGCGTACGCCCTCATAGGCGGCGGTTCGGACGGGGCGCGGGGCGACGCGAAACTCGCCGCCTCGGGAGGCACGAGCGACGGCGCCGCCTCGAAGGGGGAGGCCTGGGACGGCAAGGTCAAGGTGCTCGGCGACGGCTCCACCTCCTACACCGGACCCCAGCAGGGACAGCTCAAGCCCGAGCGGCTGAAGCCGGGCGAGAGGCCGCCGCAGTTCGTGGTCTTCTCCTGGGACGGCGCGCTGGAGGGCGACGACCGCCTCTTCTCGCACTTCCGCAAGGTGGCCCGGGAGAACAAGGCCCACATGACCTTCTTCCTCACGGGCATCTACCTGCTGCCGGAGAGCAAGAAGTCCCTCTACCACCCGCCGCAGCACAGCCAGGGCGCGGCCGCCATCTCCTACCCCACCGTCCCGCACATCAAGAGCACGCTGGAGCAGCTGCGCGGCGCCTGGAACGACGGCCACGAGATCGGCTCGCACTTCAACGGGCACTTCTGCGGACCCAAGGGCGGCGGGGACTGGAGCCCGACCGAGTGGAAGAGCGAGATCGACCAGACGTACTCGTTCATCAAGAACTGGAAGACCAACACCGGCTTCACCAAGGAACCGCCGCTGCCCTTCGACGCGGACCGCGAGGTGGTCGGCGGGCGCGCGCCCTGCCTGGAGGGGCAGAAGAACCTGATCACCGCGATCAAGCCGTACGGCTGGCGCTACGACGCCAGCTCCTCGGGCGACTTCCAGCTGTGGCCGTCCAAGCTCGACGGCATCTGGAACTTCCCCTTGCAGCTCGTGCCCTTGCAGGGCAAGGAGGTGCAGGTCCTCTCCATGGACTTCAACTTCCTCTACAACCAGTCGGGCGACAGCACCCAGGGCGACCCGGCGAAGTTCGGGGCGTGGCAGGCGCAGGTCCGCGGCTCGTACATGAACGGCTTCAACCGCGTCTACAACGGCAGCCGGGCACCCATGTTCATCGGCAACCACTTCGAGGACTGGAACGGCGGCATCTACATGAAGGCCGTCGAGGACGTGATGAAGGACGTCTGCCCCCGCGACGGCGTCCGCTGCGTGTCGTTCCGCGAACTGGCGGACTGGCTCGACGCCCAGGACCCGCAGGTCCTGGCCCGTCTGCGGCTGCTGGACCCCGCGCAGTCCCCGGACTGGAACGCCGTGGTCAAGTAGCCGGTGGCCGTGGCGCCCGGCAGGCGCCCGGCAGGCGCCCGGCAGGCGCCCGGCAGGCGCCCGGCGGGCGTCTACTTCACCGCCCTGACGTAGTCGCTCCACAGGCGCACCGCGCGCTCGCTGCCCGGTGTGCCCGGGGCGTCGCCGCCCAGGCCCGTCAGCGGGAGCGGGATCAGGTCGGTGAGCGCCATGCGGTACACCACCACGGCCGTGGACTCCTGCTCGGTGCTGGCCACGAACCAGCCCGCCGTGTTCGCCGCCGTCGTACCGGTCTTGCCGGCCGTACCGGGGCGCGCCCTGGCCGCCGTCTTCGCCGAACCGTCGGTCACGGCGAGCTTCAGGGCGTCGGTCACCGCGCGCGCCGTGGAGGCCGACACGGCCCGGGTCGGCTTCGGCGGGTCCAGCGGCACGGCGGCGCCGCCGCGGGTGGCCGAGCGCACCGAGTAGGGGTCGGTGTGCATGCCGCCGGCGGCGAAGGTCTCGTAGGCGCCGGCCATCCGGATCGCGCTGGGCGTGGAGTTCTCCCCGAGCGCGAACGTCGGGATGCGCGGCCCGAGGCTCGACGCGAGCAGGCCCGAGCGCTCCGCGAACGCCTCCACCCGGTCGAGGCCCACGTCGAGGCCGAGTTGGAGCATCGGCGTGTTCACGGAGTCGGCGACGGCCTGGCGCAGGGTCACCTGACCCCAGTTGCGGTCGCCGTCGTTGTGGCCCTTGACCACCTTGCCCCCGCGGTCCCAGTACGGGCCCTCGGGCGTCTGCACGGCCACCTGGTCGTTGCCGTCGTACACGGTGGACGGGGAGACGGGCGTCCGGGCCTTGCCCCGGGTGCGCACCACGCCCTCGTCGAGCGCGGCGGCGTAGACGATCGGCGTGAACGCCGTGCCGATCGGGATCGTCGTCGCGTTCGCCTGGTTGAAGCCCTGCTTCAGGTAGTCGGGGCCGCCGTACACGGCGAGCAGTCGCCCGTCGGGGGCGACGCTCGCCGCGCCGATCCGGGCGTATTTGTCCGTTTCGGGCCGCTTCTCGGCGTCGAAGTCCTTCTGGGCCTGCTGGACGGCGGTGGTCAGGGCCTCCATGCGGCCCTTGTCGAAGGTCGTGTAGATCTGGTAGCCGCCGAGGTCGAAGTCGGACTCCTTGATGTGGCCGGCCTTGACGGCGTACGCCTTGGCCATCTCCACCAGGTAGCCGGTCTGCGCGCCCGGAACGCCGGCCAGGGACGTGGCCGAGGGCTCGGGGAACTTCGTGTACGTGGCCCGCTCGGCGGCCGAGAGGTGGCCGGTCACGACCATGCGGTCAAGGATCCAGTTCCACCGTTCGACCGCCCGCTCGCGGTTGTTCGCGCTGACGGCGGGGTCGAACAGCCCGGCGCCCTTGAGCAGGGAGGCCAGGAACGCGCCCTCGCTCGCGTTGAGCTGCGAGACGTCCTTGCCGTAGTACGCCTGGGACGCGCGCTGGATGCCGTACGTCCCGCGCCCGAACCAGCTGGTGTTGAGGTAATCGCGCAGGATGTCCTTCTTGTCCTTCTGGTTGTCCAGTTTCAGGGCCAGCAGGAGTTCGGTGAACTTGCGCGAGAGGGTGCGGTCCTGGCTCAGGTAGGCGTTCTTCACGTACTGCTGCGTGATGGTGGACCCGCCCTGGGTCTCACCGCCCGTCACGGTGGCGCGCAGGGCGCGCAGGACGCCGGAGGGGGAGACCCCGGGGTCGGAGTAGAAGCTCGCGTTCTCGGCCGCGAGGACGGCTCCCTGGACCTTCGGGGGGACCTTCTCCAGGGGCATCTCCTGGCGGCTGACCCAGCCGGTGCGGGCCATCGTCGAGCCGTCGGCCCAGTAGTAGACATTGTCCTGTTGTGTGGCGAAGGAGTTGAGGTCGTCGGGTATGTCCGTCACCGCGTACGCGATCGCGACGAAGCAGGACAGGCCCGTGAACGCGTACAGGCACACGCCCAGCCACTGGCGCCAGGACGGTATCCAACGGCGCCACCCGCCGCGGCCCGGCCTCGGGTACGCGGGCCGCAGGCGCCGCAGTCCCGTACGCGCCGCGCCGGCGGCCGGTGCGAGGGCGGCGCCGAGCGGACCGGCCCCGGCGCGGGGTCGGCGACGCGCTCCGGCCTTGCGGCGACGGCCCGTCGGGGTCGTGTCGGCGCTCTTGGGAGCCGCTCGCCTGCCCCGCGATCGCCCTCTTCCCGACGCATCCTGCCCGCCCACTCCGAATGTCCCCTCTGCTGTGCTTTCCCGCACACCCTAGAGGCACGGTCTGTGAAGCCGAGGGGGGTGGTGGTCGCATGCCGCCCTGTGGCGGGGTGATCACTTCCGGTGAGGAAGTGGAGGGGCATCGCCCCGCGGACGAGGCGACCGCCGCCCGGCGACGTAGCCGAACCGGAACGCGACGAAAGAGTCGCCCAGTTGTGCGAAGATGCCGTCCCCCGGTTCGTGTGGACCGGGTGACAAGGGGAAACACAGTGATACCGAAGAGGTTCAGGCCCGCCGCCATCGCGGCCCTGACCGTGGCCCTGACGTCCGGCAGCTGGTTCGCCTACTCCGCGAACGCCGGCTCCGGGCCCAAGGCGGCCGACCGGGCCACCACCGACGCCTTCGCCCGCATAGCCGACGACGTGCTCTCCCAGCGCACCGAGGCTCTCGTCGAGGACCAGCCGGGCCGCCGCGGCGCCACCCCGGCCGCCACGAAGGCCCGTATGTCGGCGAAGTTCAAGCAGGACGAGGACACCGCGCTCTCGTCGCTGCGCTCGCGCCGGACGCGACTGGCGGAACTCGGCGAGGCCTACACCGGCGCCGACACCCGCGTCGCCGTGGACAAGGCCACGGTCGCCGGCGGCAAGGCGACGGTCCAGGTCACCGAGGACACCACGCTCACGTACAAGAAGCTCACCGGGGACGAGCCGGCGACCACCGACTTCCGCACCCGCTACGAGCTGAAGCTCAGCAGCAAGAAGGGCGGTGGCTGGGAGCTGACCTCGATCACGTCGCAGGAGAACGGCCCCGTCGCCGTGAACGAGCCCGTCGCGGCCAAGGTGAACGTCGTCAAGGACGACGGCAACCAGTACCCCGACGGCACTCCCGCGGCCACCAAGTACCCGGCCACGCCGAAGCCCAAGGCGAAGACGGGCGGCGCCTACGACTACACCGCCATGGCGAAGTACGCCGAGAAGTACTGGAGCAACTACAACCCGGCGTACCGGAAGTTCAACGGCGCCGGCGGCGACTGCACCAACTTCATCAGCCAGGCGCTGAAGGCGGGCGGCTGGAAGCCCGTTCCCGGCACCTCCTCGGACTACCGCAACTGGTGGTACGACGGCACCCGGCAGAGCGTCTCGTGGATCGGCGCCAACGAGTGGGCCTGGTTCACGCTGTCGAACCAGCGGGCCGCCAACCTGGCCAACGTCTACCAGATGGACGTCGGCGACATCATGCAGGTGGACTTCAACAAGGACGGGTCCAAGGACCACTCCATGATGGTGACGTACCGCAGCGCCAAGGGCATGCCGTACCTCACCTACCACTCCACCAACACCTACCGGAAGTCGCTCGCGAGCATCCTCGCGTCCTACCCGGACGCGCGCTACTTCGCGTACCGCACCTGACCGGTGCCCGGTCGCCTTGTGCGTCAGCCGACGCGCAAGGCGACCGGGCCGCCCTTCGGGTCGACCCGCGTCGTCCAGCCCGGCGGCAGCCGCAGCGACCGGGACGGGGACACCGTGCCCGGGAAGCGCCGGCGCCACAGCGGCCGACCGTCCTGCTCGGCGATCACCACCGGGGCGGTCAACGGCTCCCCGGACCGCAGCAGCAACGGCCGCTCCACGAGGCCCGTGACCCGGTTCGGCACCACCCACACCAACGGGGCCCGCACGAGCAGCGGCGGCCCGGGATCCGGCCAGGGGGCACCCGACAGGTGCGCCAGTACCGGGGCCCCGGCGCACGCGCCCTCGTAGGCGGCGGTGGCCGCCCGTTCGATGCCGTGCAGGGCGTTGCCCACGGCGAAAACCCCCGCCGCCGACGTACGGAAATCAGCGTCGACGGAGGGGCCGCGGCTGCCCGGATCCACGGCGATGCCGCCGCGGCGGGCCAGTTCGTGGTCGGGGATCCAGTCACCGGTGAAGACCACCGTGTCGCAGGCGAGGACGCCCGACCGGCCGTCCACGCGGCGGACGGCCACGCCCGACAGCCTGCCGCGACCGCGCAGCTCCGCCACCGTCGTCCCCGTGAGCAGCGGAACCCCCGGCAGGGCGGTGGCGCGCGGGAGCTCCGTCACCATCGCCACCACGTCCGTACCCGAGCGGCGCAGCGTGCGCACCGCGTGCCGGGCCACCGGATCGGCGCCCACCACCACGGCCCGCCGGCCGACGGGTCGGCCGAACCGGTGCACCGACTGCTGCAACTCCCCGGTCGTCAGCACCCCCGCCGGACGGGACCCCGGCACCAGCCGGGCGCTGCGGGGCCGCTCCCGGGCGCCCGTCGCGAGGACGACGGCGCGGGCGGTGATCCGTTCCAGGCCCGCCGGGCCGGTGGTCTCCAGGGTCAGCGGGTCGGCCCAGCCGGTGGCGCTGACCCCGGTACGGATCGCGGCCCCGGCGCGCACCGCCTCCTGCGTCGCCCGACGGGCGTACGCGGGCCCCTGGAGCCAGGGATACGGCAGCCGCCCGAAGCCGCCGCGGTGGCAGTGGCGGGGCATCCCGCCCGCGTCCTCGTCGCGCTCCAGGACTTCGACCCGGCCGGCGCCGGCCCGTGCGAGGCGGGCGGCCAGGGCCAGCCCGGCGGGGCCGGCGCCGACGATCAGGACGTCGACCGTACGGTTCACCGGCCGGACCCCTCGAACAGCGCGCGGACGGCTGCCCCGCAGTGGAAGCCCTGGCACCGGCCGGCCCGCGCGCGGGTGCGCCGACGCAGCCCTTCCAGGGAAGCGGGCGGGATCGTCGCCGCGAGGGCGTCGCGGATCTCGCCACGTGTCACGTGTTCGCAGTGGCAGACGATCCTGCCGTACTCTGGGTCCGCCGCGATCAGTTCGGCGTCGCGGTAGGGCCTCGGGAAGGCCTCGCCCAGGTTCGGCATGCGCACCGGCGGCAGCTCGCGTGCGCCCGCCGCCGGCAGACCGCCCTCGGCGAGCAACTCCACCACGTGGGCGGCGATCGCCATCGAGGCGCTCAGGCCCGTCGAGCGGATCCCGCCCACCGTGACGTACCGCAGGGCGGGGTGGGCGCGGATCGCGTAGTCGTCGCGCTCGGTGGCGGCGCGCAGGCCGGCGTACACGGCGGTGACCTCCTCGTCCAGGAGCGCCGGCAGGATGCGTCGGCCGCGCTCGCGCAGCGACGCGAGCCCTTCGGCGGTCGAGCCGGTGGCCGTCTTGTCGTCCAGGTCCTCGGCGGTCGGGCCGAGCATCACGTTCCCGTACACCGTCGGCGTCACCAGCACCCCCTTGCCGAGCGCGCCCGGCACCGGCAGCAGGACGTGCCGCACCAGGGGGCGGGCGAGTTCGTCGAAGACGATCAACTGGCCGCGCCGGGGCGTCACGGTGAAGTCGGCGACGCCGAGGAGGCGGTCGAACGCGTCGGCGTACAGGCCCGCGGCGTTGACGAGGTGCCGGGTGCGCAGCGCCCCCCGGCCGGTGTGCAACACGTGTAACCCATCCGCCGTGTCTGAACTAACGGTCTCCACACGGCAGTTGAGATGCAGGTCGACGCCGGCCCGCACGGCCTGCGTCGCGTACGCGAGCGTCGTCGTCCAGGGGCAGATGATCGCCTCGCCCGGCACGTCGAGCGCCCCCAGCACCCCCGGCCCGAGCTCCGGTTCGCGGGCCCGCGCCTCCTCGGCCGGGATGATCCGGGCCGCGTGGTACCCGTTGCGGACGGCCTTGTCGGCGAGGCCCGGCAGCGCGGCGCGCTGTTCCTCGTCCCAGGCCACCAGCAGCGCCCCGAGCGGCTCCACCGGGATGCCGCTGTCGGCGGCGTACGCGGCGAGCAGCCGCTGCCCCTCGCGCACGAGCCGGGACTCCAGGGAGCCGGGCGCCGCGTCGAAACCGGTGTGCAGGATCGCGGTGTTGGCCTTGGAGGTGCCGTCCCCGACATCGTCGGAGGCTTCGACCAGCGCGATCCGCAGCGGGAGCCGGGCCAGTTCGCGGGCGATCGCCGAGCCGACCACGCCCGCGCCGACCACCGTCACGTCGTACTCCCCGCCCGGCAGGGCCCCGCCGGTGGTGACGCTCACGCCGCTCCGTCGCCCAGCAGGGCCGAGACCGCCGTACGGAACCGCGCGCGCCGCTCCGCCACCTGACCGGCGTCGGCCCTCGGCTCGTAGACGGCGGACGGCTTCCACGCGGGCAGGGCCTCCGGAACGGTCAGCGAGGCGTCGAGCCCGAGCCGGGCGACCGCCCCGACACCGAGCGCGGTCGCGTCCGGCAGCGCCGACACCTCGACCGGGATCCCCAACAGGTCGGCCTGGGCCTGCATGAGGAGCGCCGAGCGGGTCAGTCCGCCGTCGACCCGCAGGGCGGCGAGCGGCGTGCCCAGATCGGCGGCGACCGCGTCCGCGAGCTCCGCCACCTGGGCGGCGATGCCGTCGCACAGCGCGCGGACCAGGTGCCCGGCCGTCGTGTCGAGGCCCAGGCCGGTGACGGAGCCCCGTACGTCGCCCCGCCACCAGGGGGCGGCGAGCCCGGCGAGCGCGGGGACGAAGGTCACGCCGCCCGCGTCCGGGGCGCCGCCTCCCACGACGTCGATGTCCTCGGCGCCGGAGATCACGCCGAGTTCGGTGAGCCAGCGCACGGCGGAGGCGGCCGTGTACACCTGCCCGTCCAGGCAGTAGCTGGTGCGCCCGGCGAGCCGCCAGGCCACGCAGCCCACGAGCCCGGTGGCGCTGCGGCGGGGGAGGGGGCCGGTCTGCGCGAGCAGGAACGCCCCCGTGCCGTACGTGCACTTGGCGGTGCCGGGCTCGGTGACGTGCTGCGCGAGCAGCGCGGCCTGCTGGTCGACGAGCAGCCCCGTCAGCGGAAGTGGGGGCCCGAAGGCGGTGGTGGTGCCGACGTGGGTGTCCGCGTCGACGATCTCCGGCAGTCGCTCGCCCGTGAGGTCGAAGACGTCGAGCGCCCGGTCCGACCAGCCCACGGTGTCGAGATCGAGGAGCTGCGTGCGGCCGGCGGTGGCCGCGTCGGTGACGAAGGCGCCGGTGAGCCGGTGCACGAGCCACACGTCGCTGGTGGTCACCACGCCGCGGCGCGTCAGGTTGCGGCGTATCCAGGCCATCTTGGGCGCGGCGAAATAGGGGTCCAGCGGCAGCCCGGTCCACTCGCGCAAGGACGCGGCGTACGCGCCCAGTTCGGTGCAGAGCGGCTCGGCCCGCCGGTCCTGCCAGACGATCGCGTCGGTCAGCGGCTCACCGTCGGCCGGGTCCCAGGCGAGGACGGTCTCGCCCTGGTTGGCCAGGCCCACCGCCACCACGGGTTCACCGGCCGCCGCCAGCGCCGCCCGCCCGGCGTCGACCACCGAGCGCAGGAGCTCCGCCGGGTCGACCTCGACCCGGCCGCCCGGCAGGTACCGGGGTCGTACGGCAGCGGAAGCGGAGCCGATCACCCCACGGACCGGACACAGGACGAGGGCCTTGGTCCCCGACGTGCCCTGGTCGACCGCGAGCACCGGACCCGTCATCACCACCACCCCGTTCTCTGTAGTCGATCGGAAGACTTCACCAGCGGACGTGGCCCCGTCAAGATCCTTCGGCGGCCATCGGCAAGGGCACCGGTGACGAACTGACGCAAGATCACTTTTCGGTCGTGGCTTGTTACTTGCGTTCGAACAAGAATCGGGACGAGGAGCTCCGCACTGCCTCTATAGTGATCGCCGATCAACGGGCGCGAAGGACGTCGGCCTTCCCAGCGACGCGAGGACTGATGACCACGACCACCGCACAACACGCCCGTTCCGGCCACCCGTCGAGCGGGACGAGGTGATGGCGGGCGGCGATTTCCGGCCCGTCTACCACCCCGCCGGCCAGGACAACGACCTGCGGGTCGCCGTCCAGGACCTGCGCACCGGCCGCTGGCTGTCGATGGCGCACCTCCTGGACCGCACCGACGGCTGGGCCCTGTGGACCCAGCGCACCCAGGTCCTCGCGGCGGTCGCCGCCGGATCCGACGTGGTCCAGGCGTGGCGGACCGAGGAACCCCGCAGCGTCGCCGCGTCCGTGATGCACACACGTGTAACCGTCGAACGGGCCGTCCGCGCCCACCGCGCCCGCCACCCCCGCACCCACGAGCTGTGGCAGGAGGCCTGGGAGGCCTGCCGCGAGGCCGCCGACATCAGCCCCGCCGACCCCGTGCCCTGGGTCTGCCTGCTGGCCCTCGCCCTCCTCGACGAACACCGCCAGATGGACGAGCACCGGCTCCCGCCGCCCGGCCTGATGCTGCCCCCCGGCCCCTGGGGCATCCTCGCCCAGGCCGACCAGCGGGACCCGCACAACCGCGAGGCCTACCACCGGATGCTCCAGTTCGTGTACGCGGACAACCCCGGTCCGCTGTCCGGCGCCACCAACTTCGTCCACTGGGCGATCGGTTCGGCCCCGCCCGGCTCCGCCGTCCACGTCCTGCCGCTCTACGTGCGCGTCGAGCGCTACCGCCGCGAACGCGGCCAGGAGCGGGCGCTCGACCTGCACTGGGTCGCCGAGGACGCCGTCCGGGACGCCGACCACGCCCTGGCCGCCTGGTTCCGGTACGTCGACCCGCGCCTCGCCTCCCCACTCGACCTGAACCACCTCGCCCACGCCCTCGGCGGGGCCCACCGGTTCGAGGAGGCGGCCCGGGTCTTCGACGCGATGGGCCCGTACTGGACCACCCTGCCGTGGGCCTACCGGACCCGCGACCCGGCCGACCAGGCACTGGCCGAGGAGGTGTTCCTGCGCTCCAGGTCCCGCAGCCTGGCCGGCCGCGCCTGACCCCCGCACCGCGCGCCGGCGGGGCGGTCCCCCCTGCTCCGTCGCGCGCACGCTCCATCCCCCGCTCGGACCCCCGCTCCACCCACCCCCTTCGGAGGTACCCCCGTGTCCCGAACCAGCCCCGCGGCCCGCCCCGACGGCAAGAGCCCACCCCGCCAGGACGAGGAGGAACGGCTCAGAGAACTGGGCTACCAGCCCGTCCTCGCCCGCCGCATGGGCGGCTTCGGCAACTTCGCCATCAGCTTCTCCGTCATATCCGTCCTCTCCGGCTGCATGACCCTGTACGGCTTCGGCATGGGCACCGGCGGCCCGGCCGTGATGCTGTGGGGCTGGGTCGGCGTAGGCCTCTTCGTCCTGTGCGTGGGCCTCGCCCTGGCCGAGGTGACCAGCGCCTACCCCACCTCCGGAGCCCTCTACTACATGGCCGACCGGCTCGGCGGACGCCGCTGGGGCTGGTACACGGGCTGGCTGAACCTGCTCGGCCTGCTCGGCGCCATCGCCGGCATCGACTACGGGGCCGCCCTGTTCACCGGCGCCTTCCTGAACCTCCGGTTCGGCTTCGTGCCCACCCCCGGCTCCACGTTCCTGATCTTCCTGTGCATCCTGCTGCTGCACGCCGCGCTCAACCTCTTCGGCGTCCGCCTCGTCAGCGTGCTCAACTCCATCAGCGTCTGGTGGCACCTGGGCGGCGTCGCCCTGATCGTCGGCGCCCTGGCCTTCGTCCCCGACCACCACCAGTCGGCCTCGTTCGTCTTCACCGAGTTCGTCAACGACACCGGCTGGGCCAACCCGTTCTACGTCGCCGCCGTCGGCCTGCTGCTCGCCCAATACACCTTCTCCGGCTACGACGCCTCCGCGCACCTCTCGGAGGAGACCTCGAACGCCTCCGTCACCGCCGCCAAGGGCATCGTCCGGGCCATCTGGGCCTCCTGGATCGCCGGCTTCGCCCTCCTCGCCGGCCTCACGTTCGCCATCCAGGACTACGCGGGCGTCCAGAACAGCGCCACCGGCGTCCCGCCCGCGCAGATCTTCCTCGACGCCCTCGGCTCGGGCGGCGCCTCCGCGCTGCTGCTCGTCGTCATCGTCGCCCAGCTCTTCTGCGGCAACGCCGAGGTGGCCGCAGCGAGCCGGATGGTGTTCGCGTTCAGCCGCGACAACGCGCTCCCCGGCTCCGCCCTGTGGCGCAAGGTCAGCGGACGGACCCAGACGCCCGTCCCGGCCGTATGGCTCTCGGTGATCGTCGCGGGCGTCCTCGCGCTGCCGTCGCTCTACTCCGCCACCGCCTACGGCGCCGTGACCGCCATCAACGTCATCGGCATCACACCCGCCTACGCCATCCCGATCTACCTGCGCCTGCGCGCCGGCAACCGCTTCACCCCCGGCCCCTGGAGCCTCGGCCGCTGGAGCAAGCCCATCGGCTGGATCGCCGTCGTCTGGGTGGCCGTCGTCACCGTCCTGTTCTGCCTGCCGCAGAAGTCCCCGGTGACCATCGACTCGATGAACTACGCGGTGATCGCCCTGGCGGTGGTCCTCGTGCTCGCCAGCGTCTGGTGGTACGTCGCCCGCCGCTCCTACGGGACACCGTCCGCGTACGGAAACGTTCGCGAGCAGGCGGAGATCGCCGAGGGAATCGTCTGACGCGCCCGTTGACGCGCCCGTTGACGCCCCTGGGCCGGCCGACGGCGACGACCGTCGGCCACGCCCTACGGCAGGGGCGGCAGGGCCGGCTCGTACAGCCAGGCCGCGAACAGGTCGTCCAGCGGCTCGGTCGCGTAGCGCGACACGTGGCCGGTGAAGCCGGCGGTGGTCACCACCCCGTTGCGGTGGACGGTGGTCCACTCGCGCAGCATCCGGAAGAACGCCTCGTCCCCCAGCGCCCGGCGCACCGCGTGCACGGCGAGACCGCCGCGCTGGTACAGCCGGTCGTCGAACATCAGCTTGCGACCCGGGTCGGCCAACGTGAGGTTCTGCGGCAGCGAGGCCAGCATCCGGTGCGCGCCGGTCGCCAGCTCGTGCGCGGTGCGCCCGCCGGAGCGCTCCGACCAGAGCCACTCGGCGTACTTCGCGAAGCCCTCGTTGAGCCAGATGTGCCGCCAGTCGGCGATGGTCACGCTGTTGCCGAACCACTGGTGCGCCAGTTCGTGGGCGATGAGGCGCTCCGAACCGCGTGCGCCGTCCACGTGGTTGGTGCCGAACGTGGACAGACCCTGGGCCTCCACCGGGACGTCGAGTTCCTCGTCGGCGACGACCACCGCGTACTCGCCGAACGGGTAGGGGCCGAACACCTCCTCGAACAGCCGCATCATCGCGGGCTGGCGGGCGAAGTCCCGGGAGAACCGCGCCAGCAGGTGGGCCGGCACGTGGCCGCTCTGCGGCACACCACCGAGCCCCGGATCGCCGAGCAGCACCGTCTGGTACACGCCGATGGACAGCCCGACCAGGTAACTGGAGGTGGGCGCGGGCTGCTCGTACACCCACGTGGTCGTACTGGCCCTGGTCGTCCGGGTGAGCAGCCGGCCGCCCGCCACCACCGAGTAGGCGGACGGCGTGTTGATCGAGATGTGGTACGAGGCCTTGTCGGCCGGCCGGTCGTTGCACGGGTACCAGGACGGCGCGCCGATCGGCTGGCTGGCCACCAGCGCCCCGTCCGACAGCTCCTCCCAGCCGATGCCGCCCCAGGGGCTGCGGACCGGCTGGGGGTTGCCCGCCCAGTGCACCTCCACCGTGAACGCGGCGTGCGCCGGCAGCGGCTTGGCGGGCCGGACGCGCAGCTTGCCGCCCCGGTGGGTGTACTGCGGGGCCCGGCCGTTCACGGTGACCCGGCCTATTCTGAACGCGGCCAGGTTCAGGTGGAACTCGCCGAGCGGCGCCTTGCCGGCGATCGCGCTGATGCGGGCGGTACCGGCCAGGCGGTTGGGGCCGGGCCGGTACTCCAGAGCGAGTTCGTAGCGGTGCACGCGGTAACGGGAGTCGCCGTTGTCCGGGAAGTACGGGTCCGATGCCGCTGCTCTGTGGCCGTTCACTACCGCTTCCGCTCCCTGCGCTGTGCCCGGACCCTGTCAGGTCCGCCATGCCTCGATCGGGTTGCCCAGCCACCGGGTGTCGGCCGGGACGGATTCCCCGGCCATGACGAGAGACGCCGGCCCCAGTGTGCTGCGGGCCCCGACCGTGCTCCCGGGCAGGACGATGCCGCCCGGACCCAGCGTGGCGCCCTCGCGGAGGACCACAGTATCCGTCCTCAAGATCCGGTCGTGGAAGAGGTGAGTCTGCAACACGCAGCCCCGGTTCACGCTCACCGCGTCGCCCAGTTCCACCAGGTCCGTCTCCGGCAACCAGTAGCTCTCGCACCACACGCCCCGGCCGATCCGGGCCCCCAGGCCGCGCAGATACAGGTTCAGCAGCGGCGTACCGGGCACCGAACCGGCCAGCCACGGCACGGCCAGGACCTCGACGAAGGTGTCGGCCAGCTCGTTGCGCCACACGAAGCCGCTCCACAGCGGGTGTTCGCCCGTCCGGTGGCGGCCCACCAGCAGCCACTTCGCCACCACCGAGACCGCGCCGGCGGCCAGGCCGGCGCCGAGCAGGACCGCCCCGGACAGCAGCGCGGCGCCCCGGAGACCCGGGCCGCCGCTCGACGTGGCCAGTGCGCAGAGCGCCGCCACGGTCAGTACGGCGAGCGCCGCCGAGCAGAACACCGGGACGAGCCGGCACAGCTCCACCAGGCCGCGCGCCCACAGAAGCCGCGCCGGCGGATCGTAGGTCCGGCTCCGGTCGGATACCTCGGCCGACCGGGGCAGCTTCACCGGCGGCAGGCCCAGGTACGAGCTGCCCTTCTTGGCCTTCTTCGGGGTCGCCGACAGGACGCCGACCAGCCCGTCGTCCGGCACCGTGCGGCCGGGCGCGGTCATGCCGGAGTTGCCGAGGAACGCCCGGCGGCCGATCTCGGAGTGTCCGATGGTCATCCAGCCGCCGCCCAGCTCGTAGGGGGCGGTCAGCGTGTCGTCGGCGAGGAACGCGCCCTCGCCCACGGTGGTGAGACTGGGCAGCGCGAGCACGGTGGACACCTCCGCGCCCCGGCCGATCTTCATGCCGAGCAGCCGCAGCCACACCGGAGTGATCAGCCCGGCGTACAGAGGGAACAGCGTCTCCCGCGACAGGTCCATCAGCTGGGTGACCGTCCAGGCCTGCCAGCCCACCCGACTGTGCGTCGGATGGGTGCCGGTCCGCAGGCCCAGGCTGAGCAGGCGTACGGAGACCAGCAGCAGCACCGCGTACGTGAACCCGTACGCGAGCGCCCCCGGCACCACGGCGAGCAGGGCCCCGCGCAGCGCCTCCACCAGGCCGGCGTCGGCAGGCACGAACCGGCTCACCACCAGCAGGGCGGGCAGGGCGGCGAGCACGGGCAGCGCCGTGAGGGCGAACCCGGCGGCGCCGTAGGCGGCCCGCCAGGGCAGCCCGCGCGGTGGGCGTTCCTTGGGCCAGTTGTGCTTGGCCCGGCCGAGCTTGCCGGCCGGCGCACCGGCCCAGCGCTGCCCCGTCGGGATCTGCCCGACCACGGCGGAGCCCGGGGCCACCTCGGCCCGCTTCCCGACCCGCGCACCCGGGAAGAGGATGCTGCGGGTGCCGACCACGGCGCCCGCGCCGACCTTGATCGGGCCGATCACGAGCCGGTCCCCGTCCAGCCAGTGCCCGCACAGGTCCACCTCGGACTCCACGGCGCAGCCGCGGCCGAGTTTGAGCATGCCCGTCACCGGCGGCAGCGAATGCAGGTCCACCTCGGGGCCGACCTTGGCGCCGAGCGCCCGCGCGTACCGCTCCAGCCAGGAACCGGTCAGCGAGGTCGCGCCGACGTACTCGGCCAGCCGCTCGGCCGTCCACAGCCGCAGGTGCACGCTGCCGCCGCGCGGGTGGCGTCCGGCCCTCACCCCGCGCAGCAGCAGGCGCGCGCCGCCGGCCGCGATGGCGAGCCGGCCCGGCGGGGTGAAGAGCAGCACCGCGCCGGCGGCGACGAGCCACCACGAGGCGGTCGGCGCCCACGCGTACGCCCCGAACCGGTGCAGGACGTTGCCCAGCGCCAGCAGGGCCACCGTCCAGCGCAGGCCGACCAGGGTGAAGAGGGGCAGCAGCAGGAGCGACTGCATCGCCTTGGCGCGCAGCGGAACGGGCGCGACGACCCGGGCCGCGTCGTCGTCCTGTACGGACTTCTCCAGCCGCCGGGCCAGCTTGCGCAGGGTCGGCTGCTGGTAGATGTCGAGGACGGCCGCCCGCGGGTAGCGGGTGCGCAGGCGGGTGGTGAGCTGGGCGGCGGCCAGGCTGTTGCCGCCGATCGCGAAGAAGTCGTCGGCGGCGCCGCTCACGGTCACCCCGAGGGTCTCGCTCCACTGCTCGGCGAGCCAGGCCTCCGTGCCGTACAGCTGCTCGGCGGGACCGGTGGTCTCCAGTTCGGGCAGCGGCCACGGCAGCGCGTCGCGGTCCACCTTGCCGGAGGTGCGGGTCGGCAGCTCGGCCACCGGCGCGAGCAGCGGCACCAGGGCCGCGGGCAGCTCGGCGCGCAGCCGCTCGACGGCCGCCGCGTGGTCCCAGCCCTCCTGGGTCACCAGGTAGCCGACGAGGAGCTGGTTGCCGCCGCGCGCCGTGCGGACGGCCGCGGCCGCGCCGGCGACGCCGGGCAGCGCCTGGAGCGCGGCGTCGACCTCGCCCAGCTCGATCCGGCGGCCGCCGAGCTTGATCTGCTCGTCGCCGCGCCCGAGGAAGATCAGCCCCTCGGGTTCGGCGCGGACGAGGTCGCCGCTGCGGTAGGCGCGCTCCCAGCCGAGGGATTCCAGCGGGGCGTACTTCTCGGCGTCCTTCTCCGGGTCGAGGTAGCGGGCCAGGCCGACGCCGCCGATCACGAGCTGGCCGCTGCCGCCCATCGGCACCGGCTCGCCGGACTCGTCGACCACGGCCAGTTCCCAGCCGTTCAGCGGGAGGCCGATCCGGATCGGCTCCGCGCCGGTCAGCAGCGAGGCGCAGGTGACCACGGTGGCCTCGGTGGGCCCGTACGTGTTCCAGACCTCGCGGCCCTCGGTGACCAGGCGCTGGGTCAGCTCGGGCGGGCAGGCCTCGCCGCCGAAGATCAGCAGCCGGACCTCGTTGAGGGTCTCCGGCTCCCACAGGGCGGCCAAGGTCGGCACCGTGGAGACCACGGTGATCTCCTGCTCCACCAGCCAGGGGCCGAGGTCGGCGCCGCTGCGCACCTGGGAGCGGGGGACGGGGACCAGGCAGGCGCCGTAGCGCCAGGCCAGCCACATCTCCTCGCAGGAGGCGTCGAAGGCGACGGAGAGCCCCGCCATGACCCGGTCGCCCGGACCGATCGGCTCCTCGGTGAGGAACAGCGCGGCCTCGGCGTCCACGAACGCGGCGGCGCTGCGGTGGGTCACGGCGACGCCCTTGGGCTTGCCGGTGGAACCGGACGTGAAGATGATCCACGCGTCGTGCTCGGGGCCGGGCCGCGCGGCGGCCACGGGAGCGTCCGGCAGGGCGGTGACGTCGATCCGCTGCCCGCCGCCCAGCACCGCCCGCACGCCGGCCTCGCCGAAGACCAGCTCGGCCCGCTCGTCGGGGTCCTCGGCGTCCACGGGGACGTAGGCGGCGCCGGCCGCGAGGACGGCGAGGATGGCCACGTAGAGCTCGTTCGTACCGGACGGCACGCGTACGCCGACCCGGTCGCCCCGTCCCACCCCGGCGGCGGCCAGCGCGCGCCTGCGGCGTTCGACCTCGGCGGCGAGCGCCCGGTAGGTCAGTCGGGTGGCGCCGTCGTCCAGGGCGGGCTCGTCGGGGTACGCCCGTACGGAGGCCTCGAAGACGTCGACGAGGGTGCGCGTCGGGGCGGCGGGACCGGCGGAGAACCGGGCGGACTTGCCCGGCTCGCCGTACGGGTCGCCGTGCGGGTCGCCGCCGTACAACAGGGTCACTTCGCCGTGCTCTGGTGTGGCTGCCATCGGCCCTCGCGTATCGGTCCCGGTCGGGTCCGGGTCGCCGGAGGAGCCCGGGTCTGCCCGGGTTGTTCCGGTCCGGCACGAAACAACCCGTCAGCTTAGTACGCCGTCGAGAATTTTCGTGTTGAAGCCCTCCACTGTGGCGCAGAAGACCCGCCGGCGCTCGACGCCCCCTGACCGCCCTCGCCCCCGCCGTGGGGCCCGACACGGGCGTCGTCCCGCATGGCCCCGCCCGCCGTGATCCAGACCGGCGAACTCGACGGTCGCGCCTCCGCCCGCGTGGACGCCGTACGGGCCGCCCTGACCGGAGCGGGCATGGACTCGCCGATCACCGACGTCTTCATCTCCACCCTGGTCGCGCTGACCTGCCTGATGCGGCACGGCCCTGGACGTACGCGGCGCCGGCCCGATCCCCCTAGGGGCTGTCCGGTTAGCGTGTCTCCTCAACCGGGGTCGGGCTCGGGGTCGTGGCGGAGGCGGGTGGCGTGGTCGGTCGGTGGCGGGAGACGGCGACGCCGGCCAGGCAGAGCGCACCGCCCAGCAGCGTCAGCCACGCCGGGACCTCACCCAGCAGGGCCCAGCTCAGCAGGACCACGATGGCCGGGACGGCGTACGTGGTGGCGCCCAGCTTCCCGGCGGGCATCCGCGCCAGGGCGTAGGTCCACGTGGTGAACGCGAGGGCGGTCGGGACCACGCCGAGGTAGACCATGTTCAGCGTCGCGGACAGCGGCGCCCGGGGCACCTCCGCCACCAACTGCCCCGCGAAGGGAAGGCAGACGACGGCCCCGGTCAGGCAGCTGTACGCGGTGATCTGGAGCGGCGAACCGAAGGAGAGCGCGGGCTTCTGGGCGATCACGCCGGTCGCGTACGCCACCGCCGCGAGCAGGCAGAGCACGACCCCGAGGACCGACGTCGAGCCATTCGAAGACGCGTCCGAGGGGGCCGCCGAGGACATCGACAGGCCGACGACCACGGCCCCCGCGAAGGAGACGCCCATGCCCGCCAGCAGCCTCGGCGGCAAGGCCTCGCCGAGCAGGCGCGCGGCGAGCAGGGCCATCAGGATCGGGCCGATGTTGACCAGCAGCGAGGCGGTGCCGGCGTCCACCAGGCGCTCACCCCAGTTCAACATCACCGTGTAGCCGAAGAACCACACCACGCCCGACACCACGATCCCGCGCCACGCACCCCGGGGCGGCAGCCCCTCGCGGCGTATCAGCAGCAGGGCGACGAGCACCAGCGAGGCGGTCAACAGTCGGCCGAGGGCCAGGGCGCCGGGGGAGTAGACCTCGCCCGCGCTCCGGATGGACACGAAGGCGGACGCCCAGGCGAGCACCGTGAAGGACACGGCGCCGAGGGTCAGGACGGGGGGTGACAACAGGCGCAGGCGGGGTTTCATGCGTTCCAGGCTAACGAGACAACATTTCGGCGTCCACCGAAATATCGGCTACTCGCTCGGTTCCGCCTCAGCTCCAGGCCTGCGGGGTGATCCCGAGCAGCTCCGCGAACGCCCGCTCCCCGGCCTCCGTTACGAGCAACCCCCGCCCGCCCTCCGGCGGACGGGTCACCCAGCCCGCGTCCAGGGCCCGCGCGCACCACCGGGCCCCGGCCAGTCCGCCCAGGTGGCGGCGCCGCTCCGTCCAGTCCAGGCACGAGCTCACCAGCGGCCGGCGCCCCTCCTGCCCGAGCCCCACACCCGCCCGCCCGCACCACTCCCGCCCCGCCTCGGTCAGCTCGAACGCCCCGTCGGTACGCAGCAACCCACCGCGCTCCAGGGCATCGGTGACCGCCATCCCCAGCCGCCCCGCGAAGTGGTCGTAACAGGTCCGGGCGCGCGCCAGCGGATCGGGCGCGGACACCACCGGCACCGCGTGCGCCGCGTCCCGGTCGGGGACCGCGTAGGAGGCGAGCTCGTCGATCAGGCGGGCCGTGGCGGCGTCGGCGATCCGTACGTACCGGTGCCGGCCCTGCCGCTCGGTCACGCAGATCCCCGCGTCCAGCAGCCGGGCCAGGTGGCCGGTGACGGTGGACGGGGCGACCGCGGTGATCCGGGCCAGCTCACCGGGGGTCCAGGCCCGCCCTTCGAGGAGGGCCATGCAGATCGCGGCCCGGGTCTCGTCGGCCAGCGCCCCGGCGAGGGCCGCCAGCCGCGCGGCGGGGTCGGACGCGGGGGAGGCGCCGGCTCCGCCGGAGGAACCGGCGGAGCCGGCCGGACCCCCGGCGGGCAGGTGGTTCAGCGGGTCATTCATACGTCCAGGGTGCCTCAACACTTCGGCACACGACGAATGGTCGACCGGGATCAGGCCTTCGGGAACCGGTCCCGGTGGTTCGCCAGCCACGTCGCGAAGTCCTGGAGGCGCGGATCGAGGCCGCGGACCGCGTCGACGTCCCGGGCGGTCACGAACCGGTGCTCGCAGTCCGCGTAGAACTGGAACATGTTGCCCGCCTCGTCCGCGCCCGGGAAGCCCAGCGCCCGGAAAGCGTCCGGGGTCAGCGGCCGGTAGCGCACCTCCCGCCCCAAGGCGTCCGTCATCGCCGCCGCCATGTCCGCGACCGGAAGGTGCTCGCCCGCGATGCTGATCGTCGCGCCGATGAAATCCGTGCCGCCCTTGAAGAGCGCGTAGGCCGTCCGCCCGATGTCGTCGACCCCGATGCCCGACAGCCGCTTGTCACCCATCGGAAAGACGATCTCCAGCGCTCCGTCCTCCGCGCGCTGCGGCGCGAACGCCCCGTACAGGTTCTCCCAGAAGAACGTCGTCCGCAGGTACGTCGTCGGCACGCCGTCGTCGCGGAAGAACTGGTCCGCCTCCGCCTTGGCGTCGAAGTGCGGCACCTTGTACGTGCCCTGCAGGGTCGGCATCCGGTCGTCGTCGAGCGGGATGCACTCCCGGGTGTCCTCCAACGTCGACCACACCGCGTGCTGCACCCCGACGTGCCCGGCCGCCCGCGCGAGCGCCGCCGCCTGCGCCTGCTCGTGGGCGGCGTCCATGTCCTCCCAGAAGTTGGTCACGAGGTACGCCCCGTACGTGCCCTCCAACGCCGCGACCAGGCTCTCCTCGTCGTCCAGGTCGGCACGGACCACCTGCGCCCCGAGCCGTTCCAGTTCCCGGGCGGCGTCCGAATCCGGCCGGCGCGTCACGGCCCGCACCACGAACTCGCTGTCGCGGTCCTCCAGGATCGCCCGCGCCAGCGAGCCGCCCTGCTGTCCCGTCGCGCCGAAGACGGTGATGGTCCGCTTTCCGTTCATGACCCCACGCTCCCGATCCACACGGTCCCGATCCACACTCCCCCCAGCCCGCCTCCGCGCACCCCGCGCGCGACGCCGGGTGCGAACCTACGGCGAGCGGCGGCGCCCGGCGGCGGATACACGCCGGGGACGCGCGCCCGGCCACGACCGATCGGCCCACGTGGCCCCGTACGGAGCAGCCCGCCGTGCCCGCCGGCCCGCGCGGCGCGGCTTCGCCCTTGGCGTCTTCGGCATGGGCATGGGCGGCGTCGCCCTCTCTTCACCCTCGTCTCCCAGGTCACCGCGCAGCCGCAGGTGGGAAGCGTGACCGGGATCGTCGGCGCGGTCGACCTGGCCCTCGCCGGGTGCGTCCACGCCTCCGGGCGCATGCGCACGGCGGGCCGCGATCGCTGATCGGGGCCCGCCGGCGGGTGGGGTCCGCGGGCTATCCGAGCGCCGCGCGGAAGGCGGCCATGCAAGGGTCGCAGTACCGCTCGACCCCCGTGTCGGGGTCCTGGGCCGTCTGGGAGGCGTGGCGGCCGCACAGGGTGACGCCTTCGGGATCCTTGGCGAGGACGTGCCACAGGATCGTGCCGGGGTCCGCGTCGGGTTCGGCGTACATCGTGTACACGGGCATGACCTCCTTCTCGATGGCGGGGCGGGGCACTGGAGCACCCGAGTCCATGAGAGGGCAGATCCGCCGGAGGGGCCAACGGACGTAGGCCAGTCGGGGGGAAATCCCGGTGGGGGCGTTTGGACCGGGGGCGTGTGGACCGTGAAGGACTACACCTCCGGCACGCCGAGGGTGTCGTGGGCCTTGCGGGCCGTGATGCGGGCGACGTCGGCGGGGGTGGGGCGCCGCTTCGGATCCTTCTCGTCGATCGCGTCGCTCCGCCGATCGCGCTCGTCGCCGCCGGGGGAGCGGCTGTCGTCCGGGGTCGCCGGGCGTGCGGGGCCGTCGTCGGCGCGGCGCCGGGTCTCGTTGCCGGTCATGGCTCCTCCTCTGGTGCGCCGCGGGGGCGCGCGCTCTGGTGTCCAGCCCTTTCGGCACCGCGGCACGTCCCGCGTCTGTCCGTTCGCGGCGGGCTCAAACGCGGCCCCGCAGGCGTGGCGGAGGGGCATTGGGCCGCGCCCGCTGGGTAGGCGCACCGGTGATCCCGGAGGGCGGTGCCCGGGTCGATCGGTCCGCCCTGCCGGGCCACGTCCCGACCGGAGGAGGTCGTCATGCCGCGAGGCTCCAGCCCCAAGCGCGAACGCCAGTACGAACACATCAAGGAGAGCGCCGAGGAACGCGGCGAGAGCCCCGAGCGGGCCAAGGAGATCGCCGCGCGGACGGTCAACAAGGAACGGGCCCGTGCCGGTGAGTCGAAGACCGCGAGCCGGACCTCCCTCGACGACATCTCCTCCTCCCGGCGCGGCGGCCTCCGCTCCCACAGCGGGGCGCGGGGGCCGACGTACGACCAGCTGTACGAGGAGGCCAAGCGCCGGAACCTGCACGGTCGTTCGACGATGCACAAGGACGAGCTCAAGCGAGAGCTGGGCTACTGAACGGCGGCCATCCGGTCGTAGGGCATGATCGAGGGATGTCTGAACGCATCATCGCCGCCTGTGACGGAGCGGCCAAGGGCAATCCCGGCCCCGCCGCGTGGGCGTGGGTCATCGCCGACGCCACCGGGACCCCCCAGCGCTGGGAGGCGGGGCCGCTGGGTCGCGCCACCAACAACGTCGGGGAACTCACCGCCCTCCAGAAGGTGCTGGAGGCCGTGGCCGTCGGCAGCGCCATGGAGGTGCGGATGGACTCGCAGTACGCGATGAAGGCCGTCACGCAGTGGCTCCCCGCGTGGAAGCGCAACGGGTTCAAGACGGCGGCGGGCAAGCCGGTGGCCAACCGCGAGCTGGTCGAGGAGATCGACCGGCTGCTGTCCGAGCGGGACGTGACCTTCGTCTACGTTCCCGCGCACCGCGAGGACGGCGACCACCTGAACGCCATCGCCGACCAGGCCGCCAGCGACGCCGCCGTCAGCCAGCAGGCCGCCGGCACGGCCCTGGGCGACGCGGAGATGCCGGTACCGGCCCCCGCGCGAGCGACCCCGGCCCGCACCGCGAGCTCGCGCACCACGACCTCGCGCGCCGGCTCCGCCGCGCCGAAGAAGAAGGCGACGGCCACGGCCACGCGGACCATCAAGGCGAAGTACCCCGGACGCTGCGCGTGCGGGCAGCCCTACGCCGCCGGGGAGTCGATCGCGAACAACGGCAAGAGCTGGGGCCACCCGGCCTGCGCCGGCGCCGCGACCCCGTAAACCACCGGCCCAGGGACGCCGCCCCGACCCGGGCCGAGGCGTTGTCGACAGGACGTCGCCCCCGCCGCCAGACTGGGCGCGGAGGTGCACACATGACGGACATGAAGGGCGCCGAGCAGCCCGACGGACCGCAGCCCGACGGACCGCATCCCGACCAGCGGCGTCCCGACGGGATGCGGCCCGCGCTCCAGGAGACGTACGGGCCGGCCGACCTCAGCGCGGCCACGGCCTTCGCGGGCGGCTTCATCAACTTCGGCTACTGGCAGCCCGCGGACCTGAAACGGCCCCTCACGGTCGCCGACCGCGTCCGCAGCCAACAGGACCTGTACCGGCGCGTCCTGGACACCGTCGGACCGGGACCGGTCGAGGGCGGCGAACTGCTGGAGGTCGGCTGCGGTCTCGCCGTCGGCTGCGCGCTCGCCCTGCGGGAGTACGGACCGGCCCGGGTGACGGGCATGGACATCCACCCGCGGCAGCTCGACCGCGCCCGCCGCACCACCACCGGGCCGCAGGCCCCGCCGCAACCGGAGCGACTGCGGCTCGTGCTCGGCGCGGCGGAGCGGATGCCCTTCGAGGACGGCGCGTTCGACGGCGTGTACAGCGTGGAGGCCGCCCAGCACTTCGACGACCTCGCCGCCTTCGCCGAGCAGACAGCGCGCGTCCTGCGCCCCGGCGGCCGGGCCGTCGTGACCAGCTTCTTCGCCCCGGACCCCGCCGCCGCGCCCCGGCTGGCCACGCTGCTGGACTCCTTCGCCACCGGCCTGGACATCGCCCGTCCGCCCGCCGAACTGACCGCCGCCTTCGCCGGGGCCGGCCTGACCGACGTCCGCTGCGAGTCCATCGGCGCCTCGGTCTGGCCCGGCTGGGACCACTGGCTGTCCGCCCACTGGAAGCCGGGCACCTGGCCGCGCAACTTCCTGCGCGCGTGGGAGGAGGGCATCCTCGACTACTACCTGATCACCGCCAACCGGCCGGCCCTGCCCGCAGGTGAGCGAGCGAGGTGAGTGAGGGCCCGCCCGGCTACCACTTCCTGCCGAGGGCTTCGAGCGGATCCGGGGTGTCGTCACGCGTGACGTGGCCCGCCGTGCGGATGACGTCGGCGATCCACGACTCGGCCCGCACCGTGCCGCCGAGCTGCGCGGAAAGGACCGTGGCGAGCTCTTGACGCCGGTCGTCACGGTCGAAGACGGCGAGGACGAGCTTGGTCAGCGGGGCGAAGTCGCCGCGCTGGGCGGCGTGTATGGCGTCGGCCATGGGTTCGCGTACGTGGTCCATTCCGGCCTCGGCCTTCAGCGCCTGCCAGAAATCCCGGTCGCGGCGACCGGGAAGTTCGTTGACGAGGGCGGCCAGGTGATGCTCGTGCGGGTTCACGCGGCGCTCCTTCGGATCGGCGTCGGGCCAGTATCGGCGCCCGAACCGGCGGAGGGCGCGATTCCGGGGGAACCGGGCGGAGGACTCCACGCGTTCAGGCGCGCGGAACCCCATCCGCCCCGCCCGACACCTCGCCCTCCACCGGGTCCGATACCGGGTCCGGCCCCCCGTGCCCGGACGGGCGGGCCATGCCCGTCGGCGTGTCGGAGTCGGTCAGGGCCGCCGTCAGCGCGCCGTGATCGGCGGCCGTCAGCTCGGCGTAGTCGAGGGCGAACGCGGCCACCGCCCGGTCGAAGCCGTCCCCCGCGCCCAGGTACCCGGCGATCTCGAACCGGTCGCCCGTACGGGCGTGGGCGCGCGCCAGGGTCCGCCCGCACAGCCGCGCGTACCCCTCCAGCATCCGCGGGTCCATGTCGGACACCTCCGCCGAGCCCTTCATGTCGCGCAACTGGCGCCAGTAGAAGTGCCGTCCCTCCGGCCCGGTCGCCCAGCCGAGGAAGATGTCGCTCGCCGCCTGGAGCAGCCGCTGCCCCGTCACCACCCGCTGACCGGCGTGCCCGTGCCGTGAGGCACCCGCCCAGGGCTCCCACACCGACGCGCCGGCCTGCTTGACCTGGAGGAACAACGGGTCCTCGGCGTCCTTGCCCGTCAGCAGCACCACGTAGCAGCGCGTGCCGACACTGCCGATTCCCACCACCTTGCGCGCCGCGTCCACCACCCGGAACCGGTCCAGCAGCGTCCGCCGGTCCTCCGGGAGCGAATCGCGGTAGTCCGCGAAGACCCGCTGGACCGTCTCCCGGTCGGGGAACCGCGCCGGCTCCAGCAGCGGCGGATCGCCGCGTATCCGCAGCGATCCGTCCACCACCTCCGTCAGCTCCTGCAACGCCTCCAGGCTCGTGCGCCGCCGGGCCCGCTCCAGCTGCGTGGCGATCCGCTGCCGGTGGCGCCGCCGCACCAGCGGCAACACCTCCGCGCTGTCCACCCGCTCGTACCAGACGGCGAGCTCACCGAGCCCGGCCAGCCGCCGCATCGTGCGCCGGTACGCCGCCGCCGCGGCCTCCGCCGACCGCCGGGCGGGCCCGTCCCCGTGCCCGTTCTCCCGCGCGGCGACCGCCACGCTCGCCGCCAGCCGCTTGACGTCCCACTCGAAGGGGCCGGGCAGCGTCTGGTCGAAGTCGTTCAGGTCGAACAACAGCGCCCGCTCCGGCGAGGCGTACAGCCCGAAGTTCAGCAGGTGCGCGTCCCCGCACAACTGCACCCGCAGCCCCGTGTCCGGCAGCGCGCCCAGATCCGCGGCCATCACCGCGGCCGCGCCCCGCAGGAACGCGAAGGGACCCGCGCCCATCCGCGCGTACCGGATCGGGAGCAGCTCCGGCAGCCGGTCCGCGGCCTCCGCGGCCAGCAGGGCCACCGGATCGGGGCGCTCCTCCAGGGCGGGCGTCACCGCGTGCGCCGACCGCGGCAGCCGCTTGCGCAGCTCCCGGCCGCGACGGGCCCGCTCCTGGGGTGAGCCGGACGGGGCCATGCCCCAGTCATACCACCGGCCCCACGCCCGCGCCGTCCGGGCCCCTGACCACGAGGTCGGCGCGGGCCCGGCCCGGGGCCACCAGGGCGGCGTTCGCCTCGTCGGAACGGGACACCCACGCGGCGGCGTGCGCGGGCTCCTTCCCGTACCGGACGTGACGCTCGACGAGCCGACCGACGCGCAGGGCGTCGTCCGGGGCCAGGAACCACACCTCGTCCAGCAGCGGCCGAACCCCCTCCCAGCCCCCTTCGCCGTGCAACAGGTAGTTCCCCTCCGTGATCACGAGCGCGACCTCCGCCGCCACGTGCACGCTGCCCGCGACCGGCTCCTCCAGCTCCCGGTCGAAGGCCGGGGCGTACACCGGGCCCGGCTCCGCCGCCCGCAGCCGCCGCAGCAGCGCCACGTACCCGGCCACGTCGAACGTGTCCGGGGCGCCCTTGCGGTCCGCACGCCCCAGCCGCGCCAGCTCCCGCCCGGCCAGGTGGAAACCGTCCATCGGCACCACCACCGCCCGCCGCGGCCCCAGCGCCCGCGCGAGCCGCCCGGCCAGCGTGGACTTCCCGGCGCCGGGCGCCCCGGCGATCCCGAGGATCCGACGCCCCCCGGCGCCGGCCAGCGCGCCGGCACGACGTTCCAGCTCGGCGAATCGCATCGCGTGGTCCTCCGCATTGTCGGTGCGGCGATCCTACGCGCGACACGACCCCGGGCCGCCGCCCGCGCCGTGGCCGGACTGACCACCCTCCCGCACGGCTCCTAGCAGAACAGCGCCCCCTCCGTCCCCGTAAGGCCGGATATCGCCGTACCCGGGCCCGGCCGGTGGGACGATGGGCCCCGTGGTCGAGTCATCAGGGGGTGCCATGAGCGTTGACGTACGCCGGCGGCTGGCCGAGCTCGGGCTGCGGCTACCGGAGGTGAGCCCGCCCAAGGGGGCCTACGTACCCGCCGTGCTCAGCGGCGGCTTCGTCTTCGTCGCGGGTCAGATCCCGATGACCGACGGGGAGTTGACCCAGACGGGCCGGGTGGGCGCCGAGGTCGCGCCCGCACGGGCCAAGGAGCTGAGCCGGCAGTGCGCGCTGGCGGCGCTGGCGGCCGTGGACTCGGTGGCCCCGCTGGAGACGGTGGTGCGCGTGGTGAAGGTGGTCGGCTACGTCGCCTCCGCGCCCGACTTCACCCAGCAGGCCGGGGTGGTCGACGGGGCCAGCGAGTTGCTCGTGGACGTCTTCGGGGAGGCCGGCCGGCACGCGCGCAGCGCCGTCGGCGTCGGGATACTGCCGCTCAACACGCCCGTGGAAGTCGAGATCGTCGTCCAGGTCTCGCAGACCCGCCGGCCGTCCCCGGTCGTCAGCTGATCGGGACCGCGGTCCCGGTGACCTCGATCCCGGAGTTCCGGCCCGCCGGCACGCCCACCGTGATCAGGCTCGGCCGCCCCATGTCCACGCCCTGGTGGATGCGCAGCACCGCCGGGGTGTCGACGATGCCCAGGGCGCGCAGGTAGCCGCCGAAGGCGGCGGCCGCGGCGCCGGTGGCCGGGTCCTCCACCGTTCCGCCGGGCGGGAAGGGGTTGCGGGCGTGGAAGACGTGCTCCGACTCGCGCCGGACCAGGGCGATCGTGGTCCAGTCCCGCCGTGCCATCAGGTCACCGAGGGCGGTCATGTCGTAGTCGAGGTCCGCGAGCCGCTCGCGGCTCGCGGCGGCGATCACCGGGTGCCACGCCCCCGCGTACGCCACCCGGGGCGGCAGGGCCGGGTCGAGGTCGGCGGGGGACCAGCGCAGTGCGGCGAGGAGTTCGGCCAGGTCGGCGTCGGCCAGGGGCTCCGTACGGGGCTCCACGCTCACCAGGGTGGCGACGACCGTGCCGTCCGGGCCGGCGGAGGTGGTCACGGGGACCCGTCCGGCCTTCGTGTGCAGCAGCAGGTCGCCCACGCCGTGGCGCTGGGCGTGGGCGACCGCGGTGGCGATGGTGGCGTGGCCGCAGAAGGGCACCTCGTTCTGCGGACTGAAGTACCGGATGTCGAGCGCGCCGTCCTGACGGGGGACGACGAAGGCCGTCTCCGAGTAGCCGACTTCCGCCGCGGTGGCGGCCATCGTCGCCTCGTCGAGGCCGGTGGCGTCCAGCACCACCCCGGCCGGGTTCCCGCCCTGGGGATCGGTGCTGAAGGCCACGTAACGCAACAGGTCCATCACCCGAACCTAGCCGCTCCGCCGCCGAGGCGTCAAAGGCGCACAGGTGACGGAAGTTGACCGCTTCGGCCGCGGAATCGGGCGGTCTCGACCGTTCGATCGGCCCGGTCAGGCCCAGGTGAGGAACTGGCCCGACGTGCCGAGCCCCACCGCGAAGCCCAGGGCGATTCTGCGGCCCCCGTGACTGGGGCGGACCGCGTGGAAGTAGCGCGGATCGATCAGCAGGGCCTCGCCGACCCGCGGTGTCAGCTCGAAGGATTCGGCGCCGCGGACCACCGCCTCGTCGTAGCCGTAGGAGGCCGGCAGCCGGTACGCCTCGTCCTCGGGTTGCCAGCGGTGCCGCCACAGGACGGTCTCGCCGCCCGACGGGGGCACGCTGAGGTAGAGGTTGAAGGCGAACTGGCCGACCAGGGGAACGTCCAGCAGGTCCCCCGTGTACTCGCGCAGGGCATCGTCGAAGTGGACCTGGAAGCCCTGGTTCGGCTCGCGGGCCACGCCGTCGCCCAGCTCCCGACCGCCCCGGCGGCCGACCGCCACCCCCGGTGGCCAGTGCGCGGCGAGGGCTTCCCGCGAGAAGCGGAAGGGGTCGAAGGACAGGCCCAGCCCCTCCCAGGCCTCGCGGTGTCCTTCCAGCGCCTTCCAGTAGCCGTCGGCGACCTCGCCGGCCGCCATGTGGTCGCTGACGCCCACCCCGAACCGCATCACCGGCGGATCGACGCGGGCCTTTCCGTAGGAGTCGAACTCCCGTTCCCGCAGCGCCCCGAGCACCTCGCGGCACCGCTCCCTGGACAGGAATCCGGGCACCCGGACGGCCGCGCACCGGCCTGCGGCGAGGTCGGCGAGGACCTCGTGCGTGAAGGCCGGCGCGGTCACGGCGTGGAAGAACGGGTCGTGTGGCGGGGCCGGTAAAGCCCCCTTGGGAGATTGCTCTGACGTCATGCGATCGCCCCCCTGGTCATGGAGAACAGAGAACAGAACGGAACACGACAACGGAACAGAACAACGAACGAAACCGAACGGATCGGAACGACACGCGGGGCGGCCGGCGGCCGGCGACCTCGGCCGGCGGTCTGCGGCTACGCGGGATGCGCCGCGGCGTCGGTGGTGCGGAACGCCGTCTTCGCGTCCAGTTCGAGCGCCTGGCGGCCGGCCTCCAGCGCCTCCATCGCGATACGTCTGCCGACTTCCGCCTGCGCCTCCTCCAGAGCACTGCCCGGAGCTCCCCATTCGAGGGTCTGGTCGTCGTTCGTATCGGTGGGGAGAGCTGACATCGGCGGACCTCCGCGCGCGTTCGGTGTGGGATGCGTCACACAGGGTGATGCACCGTCAGGGTACGCGCAAGTCCGCCGCGGCCGGGAGGGTTCCGCCCAACTGCCCCCGAGTACGGCGGGTTTCAGGGCATCTCCCGCAGCGTCTTCGCCAGCAGGGCCCTGGCCTGCACGGACAGCGGGTGCTCGGAGGCGACCACCCGGTCGAGGTCGCGTACGAGCGCCCGCAGCTCGTTCACCGCTTCGGGCGTACGCCCCCGGATCCCGAGGAGCACGAGGACGAACGTGTAGCGGAAGCGCATCACGAGGTTGGAGTCCGGCGGCTGGGAGGCGTCCCGCAGCGCGTCCCGGATGACCCGCTCCGCCTCCTCCGCCCGGTTCTGGCGCAGCAGGGCGTGCGTCAGGGTCTCGCGCACGCGCAGGATCTCGGGGGTGGAGGGCGGCCAGTGGTTGCCGCGGCTGATGTCCAGGATCTGCCGGGCCTCCTCCATGGCCTCGTCGTGCCGCCCGAGGGCGAGCATCGTCCGGGCCAGGGTGTGACGTACGACGAGGGTGTCGTAGTGCTCGGGGCCGCGCACCTTGTTCTCCGCCTCCACGATCGAGCGCAGCATCGCCTCGGCCTCGGCCTCCCGTCCGGCCTGTTCGTTGATGGCGCGGGCCAGCTTGTGCCGGCTGGCGAGGGTGTCGGCGTCGATCTCCCCGAAGAGGGCGGTGCGGGCGCGCACCACCCGCTGGAGCACCTCTTCGGCCCGGGCCAGTTGTTCCCGGTCGAGGTGGATGCGGCCCTGCTCGTGGCGCAGGCCGAGGATCTCGCGGTCGTCGGCGTCGAAGCCGAAGGAGGAGCAGCGCTGGACGAGGGGGAGGACGAGGTCGTACGCGGGCCCGAGCAGGCCGGTGGCGATCAGGTAGCGGGCGGTCAGCCGGGCCAGTTCCAGGGCCTCGGTGCGTACGGTGCGGTCCGCCGGCCGGAAGTCGCCGAGCAGGCACGCCCGGGAGACCTCCAGGGCGTGCGGGGCGAGCGCGGCCCACAGCGGCCAGTTCGCGGGGTGGTCGGGGTTGTGGAGGTGGAGGGCGTTCAGGACCAGCCGCACGGCGAGCCCGTAGTAGTCGGCGGGCCGCTCGCGTACCCGCCGGTCCTCGCGCAGCACACCGTGGACGACGGGGTGCAGGGTCAGGACCTGGGCCAGGTCGCGTTCCGCGAAGCCCTCGCGCTCGTAGGCGTCGACCAGCCCGAACTCCTCCAGGCCCGCGAGCACCGCGGTGGTGCGGGCGGGGGTGGCGCCGGGGAACAGCGGGGACCGGGCGAGGGCGGGGCCGGCGAGGAGCCGGCGGTAGGGGATGGGGGAGATGCTCAGGCAGGCCAGGACCTTCAGCAGGGGCGCCGCCTGGGCCAGCTCGCGCTTGGCGAGCAGGTCCAGGGCGATACCGCAGACCTGCTCCACTATCTCGCGGCCCAGCAGTTCGCTGAGGTCCGGTCGGGCCTGGCCGCCGCCTTCGACCCGGCCGCCGCCTTCGGTCCGGCCGCCGGTTTCCGTCCGATCGTCGGCCGGATCGGCGGCGTCGGGGGCCGCGGCGGTGTCGACGCGGGCGGCGAAGGTGCGGCGGAAGGTCTCGAAGTCCCGGATGGCGATGCCGCCCTCCAGGGAGATCTGGCGCTCGCCGACCGCCTTGATGACGTCGGCGGCGTGCCGCAGGGCGAGCGGCAGGCCGCCCAACTGCCGTGACAGCCTGCGGGCTTCCTCGTTGGTGCCGCCGATGCCTCCGGTCCGCTCCAGCAGCATGGCGGCGCCGTCGTCCTCGTGCAGGGGCAGGACCTGGTGGACGTCGATCCAGTCGCCCCAGGCCTGCGGACGGCGGACCCGGCTGGTGACCAGGACCGTGCCGCCGGGGTTGCGCGGCTTGCGCAGCCAGCCGGTGCCGTCGGAGACCTGGCCGTCGCGGGGGCCGAGGCGCCCGGGGTCGTCGGCGTTGTCGAAGATCAGCAGCCAGGGGTCCGGGCAGGCGTTGAGCAGTTCCCAGAGCAGGTCCATCGCGGTGCCCAGCAGCCAGGCCCGGTCGACCGTGATCGAGGGGGCGCCGAGGTCGCGGGCCATCATCCGCATGCGCAGGCTCAGTTCGGGCATCGACACCCACCAGACGCGGTGTCCGGCGCGCTGGGCGCGGTCGGCGACCTCCAGGGCCAGCCGGCTTTTCCCCGACCCGCCCAGGCCGGCGAGGACGTGCACCTGCTGTCCGGCCCGCCCGGCCTCCCCGGACAGCAGGGAGGCGACCAGGTCCTGCCGGTCCTGTCCCTTGAACTGGCCCTCCTCCATCCGCCCGTACGGCGGGGGCGGGAAGGGTGCCAGGTCGGGGTCGCCGGCGCCGGGCGGCGGCAGGGAGGGGCGGCCGGAGAGCCGGGCGGGGGTGCGCGGGGCCGACGGTTCGAGGGGCTCCAGGGCGCGCGTTTCGCGATCCTCCGGCGGGAGCGTGCCGTCGGCCACCTCCAGCAGGGCTCCGCGAACGGCCATGTAGGAGGGGGCGGTTCGGTCCTTGGGCTGCACGATGGAGAAGTGGTCGGCGGTGACCACTCCGCCCTTGGGGAACACCCCGCGTGCCACGACCGGCGGCACGATGTCGTCGGCGGAGCCCCCGTAGGCCCGTACGGGGATGGGGCATTCCTGGTCGGTGAACGCGCGCCCGTGCACCACGGCGCTCAGTACCGTGCGCTGAGCTTCCGTCACGGCCCGGTCGAAGGGCCGCAGTTGTTGCTCCTGCGGGTTGCGCCACAGGGTGGTGACGGCCTTGCGGACGGTGAGGAAGAAGCCGGAGCCGGTGTTGGGGCAGGCGAACATCGTGAAGTGCTTGATCCGGGCGAGTTCGGCGCCCTCGCCGTTCCACAGCTTGCGGGCCAGGAAGCGCTGCACGATCAGGCCGCCCTGGCTGTGGGTGACCAGCACGATCCGCTCCGCGTCACCGACCCGGGTCTCCAGGAAGGTGCCCAGTTGGTCGGCGATGTCGTCGGTCTCGGCGACCCGTCGGTCGGGCCGCAGCCGCGCGAACGGGGAGTCGTACTCGAAGGGATGGACGCTGACCCAGTCGGCCAGTTCCGGGTCGGTGGTGATCAGCGACTCAAAGGCCTTCCACACCTTCGCCGAGGAGAACAGGCCGTGCACCAGCACGAGGTGGACGCGCGTCCGTACCGCCATCGCGAACCTCCGCAGCCAGAAAGCGTGTTGAAGCAGAAGGATTTCGGTCACAGGTGAAGCAGCAGCCGGCTCAATGATGCATGAGCCGCGACGGCGGCGGCCAGAACGGGACAACCCCGGATGCTCCCGGATATCCCCCGGCGCGCGACCCGGGCCCGCGTACGCCGTACCCCCACGCTTGCGTACGCCGTACCGCCCGCGGTGCGCACACCGTACGCGTCGGTGTGGGAATACTTACATTCCTCACCAAATCGGACGCTTTTCCGAAATCATCGACAGTCGGAAACGTCATCTACGGTCAGCGCCCAGGGAGAGACATGGCACGCGAGGGCAAGAGGACGCTCAACTGGCGCATCGCCCTGCCCGTGGCGGGCGGCGCCGCCGTGCTCGGGCTCGGCGGTCTCTACGTCACGGGTCTCGTGACCGGCGGTGACGTCGAGGCCGGCACCCGCGTCCAGGGCGTCGACATCGGCGGCATGAGCCGGACCGAGGCCCGCCGGACACTCACCCGCGAGCTCGGGCCGCTCGCCGCCGCGCCGCTCTCCCTCAAGATCGGCGACCGCGTCGAGCAGGCCGAACCCGCCGCCCTCGGCCTCTCCCTCGACACCGCCGCCACCGTCGACCGCGCCGCCCCCGACGACCACGACCCCGTCACCGTCATCGGGCGGCTCTTCGCCCGCGCGGATCGGGACGTCGAACCCGTGATCCGCATGGACGAGGCCGCCGCCCGAGCCGGCATCGAGCGCATCGGCGCGCAGGCCGGCCAGGACGTCCGCGACGGAGCCGTCACCTTCGAAGGCGGCGCCGCCAAGGCCGTCGCCCCCCGGCCCGGCATCACCCTGATCCAGGACCGGGCCCTCGACACCCTCCGTGACGGCTGGCCGCGCTCCGGCGACGCCCCCCTCGTCCTGCCCGTCGAGCGCACCGAACCGCGCGTCGGCGCCGCCGAGACCGAGCGGGCCATGAGCGGGTTCGCCCGGCCCGCCATGTCGGGGCCCGTCACGGTCACCGTCGCCGGCACCCGCATACCCATCGGCGCCGCCGTCCTCGGCAGCCACCTGAAGATGAACGCCGACGCACAGGGACGCCTCGTACCGGCCCTCGACTCCAAGGGCCTGCTAGCCGACCCCGCCGTGGCCCGCCCCGTCGACCGGGCCGCCCAGGACCCGCAGGACGCCGAGCTGGGCGTCGCCGCCGACGGCAGCGTCGTCGTCGAGGACCAGAGCAGCACCGGCGTACGCGTCACGGAGCAGGCACTCGGCAAGGCCGTCCTGCCCCTGCTCACCCGCACCGGAGCGGCCCGCACCGCCGCCGTCGCCACCGAAACGGTCCAGCCGAGCCTGAGCGCCGCCGACGCCCGACGCCTCGGCATCAAGGAGAAGGTGTCCTCCTTCACCGTCGAGTTCCCGGCCGCCCCCTACCGCACCACCAACATCGGCCGCGCCGTCGAGCTGATCAACGGTTCCGTGGTCATGCCCGGCGAGGAGTGGAGCTTCAACCGCACCGTCGGCGAGCGCACCCCGGAGAACGGCTTCGTCGACGGCATCATGATCAACGACGGGCAGTACGTGAAATCCCCCGGCGGCGGCGTCTCCGCCGTGGCCACCACCATGTACAACGCCGTCTTCTTCGCCGGCCTCAAGTCCGTCGAGCACGGCGCCCACTCCTTCTACATCGAGCGCTACCCCGAGGGCCGCGAGGCCACCGTCGCCTGGGGCACCCTCGACCTGCGCTGGCTCAACGACTCCGGCCACGCGATCTACGTCCAGGCCACCTCCACCGACACCTCGCTGACCGTCACCCTCCTCGGCACCAAGAAGTACGACGAGATCCGCGCCACCAAGGGCCCGCGCACCGACGTCACCCCGCCCGCGCGGCGCACGGGCAGCGGACCGACCTGCGAGGTCCAGACCCCGCTGGAGGGCTTCGACGTCACCGTCGGCCGGGTCTTCGTCCAAGGCGGCCGCGAGGTCAAGCACGAAGAGTTCACCACCCACTACACCCCGCGCGACGAGGTCACCTGCACCCCGCAGTCCCCGTCCCCCACGGCCCCGCCGCAGAGCGCGCAGACCCAGCGGGCCCCGCAGAGCGCGCAGACCCGGCCCGTCATCACGGACGCCGCGTCCCACACCCCGTAGGCGCCGCCCGCTCGGCCACGCGCGCGAACCGCGGCGTCCGCCGGGAGCCATGGCCCCCCCGGAAGTGCTACAACTGGACCGTGACCCTTCCTCGCCGCCACCCGTGCCGGGCACGCCGGTGCGGTCACCCCTAGGCAACAGGACCAGGAGCGTCGCCGGACAGGTCTTCATCCTCCAGGTGGCGATCGTGGTGTTGCTCTCCGCCGGCGCGCTGCTGGCCCTCCTGCTCCAGACGCGTCACGACATCGACCGCGAGGCCCGCACCCGCTCGGTCGCCGTCGCCCAGACGTTCGCCCACTCCCTCGGCCTCCAGGCCGCCCTGAAGACCTCCGATCCGTCCGCCGTCCTCCAGCCGCTCGCCGAGGCGACGCGCAAGGACGCGGGCGTGGACTTCATCGTCGTCATGGACACCAAGGGCACCCGCTACACGCACCCCCAGCCCGACCGCATCGGGAAACGGTTCGTCGGCACGATCGAACCCTCCCTCGCCGGACAGGTCCACACCGAGAGCGTCCAGGGACCCCTCGGCAAGGAGATCCAGGCCGTGGTCCCCGTCACCGACCCCGACGGGAAGGTCGTCGCCCTGGTGTCGGCGGGCCTGACCGTCGAGAACGTCACGGGCGTGGTCGACCGGCAGCTTCCCGTCATCCTCCTCGCCATCGCGACCGGCCTCGCCCTCGCCACCGCCGGCACCGCGCTCATCAGCCGCCGCCTGCGCCGCCAGACCCACGGACTCGGCCCGCAGGAGATGACCCGCATGTACGAGCACCACGACGCGGTGCTCCACGCCGTCCGCGAAGGGGTGCTGATCACCGACGGCGACGGTCGGCTGCTGCTCGCCAACGACGAGGCCAAACGCCTCCTCGGCCTCCCGGACGACGCCGAAGGACGCCATATCGGCGACGTCCCCGGACTCGATCAGCGGATGACCGAACTGCTGCTGTCCGGCCGTGAGGCCACCGACGAGGTGGTGGAGACCGGCGAGCGGCTGCTCGTCGTCAACCAACGCCCCACCCACCCCCGCGGCCGGCAGGACGGCAGCGCCGTCACCATCCGCGACTCCACCGAGATGCGGATCCTGAGCAGTCGCGCCGAGGCCGCCCGCCGCCGGCTCAAGCTGCTCTACGACGCCGGCGGCGAGGTCGGCACCACCCTCGACGTGGTCCGTACCGCCGAGGAACTGGCCGTCGTCGCCGTACCCCGCTTCGCCGACTACGTCACCGTCGACCTCGCCGAACCGGTCCTCGACGGCGACGAACCCGGCCCCGGCGCCGACATGCGGCGTACCGCCGTCAGCGGCATCCGCCCCGACCACCCCCTCTACCCCCGCGGCCGGGTCATCGACTTCCTGCCCTCCACCCCCCAGGCACGCGGCTACGCCGGCGGAGACGCCGAACTCGTGCCCGACCTCGCCGACGCCCCGGGCTGGCACGCCCAGGACCCGCCCCGCGCCCGTGCCATCGTCGACTACGGCATCCACTCCCTCATCGCCGCACCCCTCAAGGCCCGCGGCGTCGTCCTCGGAGTGGTGAACTTCTGGCGCTCGCAAAAGCCCGAGCCCTTCGACGAGGACGACCTGTCCCTCGCCGAGGAACTCGTCGCCCGCGCGGCCGTCAGCATGGACAACGCCCGCCGCTACACCCGCGAGCACGCCCTCGCCGAGACGCTCCAGCGCAGCCTGCTCCCGCGCGCCCTGCCCGAACAGAGCGCCGTGGACGTCGCCCACTTCTACCTCCCCGCCCAGTCCGGCGTCGGCGGCGACTGGTTCGACGTCATCCCGCTGCCCGGCAGCCGCGTCGCCCTCGTCGTCGGCGACGTCGTCGGCCACGGCCTGCACGCCGCCGCCACCATGGGGCGGCTGCGCACCGCCGTCCACAACTTCTCCTCGCTCGACCTGCCGCCCGACGAGATCCTCGGCCGCCTCGACGCCCTCGTCCAACGCATCGACCACGACCACGAGGGACACAGCGACGACACCGACGGCAGCGGCGTCCTCGGCGCCACCTGCCTCTACGCCGTCTACGACCCCGTGTCCCAGCACTGCGTCATGGCCCGCGCCGGCCACCTACCGCCCCTGACGGTCGCCCCCGACGGCAGCACCGAGATCGTGGATCTGCCGACGGGACCCCCGCTGGGCCTGGGCGGCATGCCCTTCGAGACCGCCGAGCTGTACCTCGCGGAAGGCAGCCAGCTCGTCCTGTACACCGACGGCCTCGTCGAGGAGCGGGGACGCGACATCAGCGAAGGCCTCGAAGTGCTGCGGGAGGCCCTCAGCCGGCCCGGCCGCGACCCCGACGAGAGCTGCGCCGCCGTCCTCGACCGCCTCCTCCCCGAGCGCCCCGCCGACGACGTCGCCCTGCTCATCGCCCGTACGCGCACCCTCGGCCCGGACCGCGTCGCCCAGTGGGAGGTCCCCTTCCAGCCGGACGCGGTCGGCACCATCCGCAACGAGGCGGCGCGGCAACTCGAGGCCTGGGACCTCGGCGAACTCGGCTTCGCCACCGAACTGATCCTCAGCGAACTCATCACCAACGCCCTACGGCACGGCAGCGCGCCGGTACGCGTCAGACTGCTCCACGACCACCACCTGACCTGCGAGGTCTGGGACGGCAGCAGCATCGCCCCGCACCTGCGCTACGCCGCCACCACCGACGAGGGCGGCCGCGGACTCTTCCTCGTGGCCCAGCTCAGCGAGCACTGGGGCACCCGCTACACCCCGTACGGCAAGGTCATCTGGGCCGAACAGGAACTGCCCCGCAAGGGCGCCGGCGCGCGCGAGGCGGCGGAACCGGACCTCTCCGCCTTCCTCGACATCGACCCCATCTGAGCCACCGGCCACCACCCACCACCCACCGGCCACCCGCGTACCTCGACCCCGCGACCCCTCGATCCGCGAGGGCCGCCGGACCAGCGGACATTCGGCCAAAGCCCGGACGCGGACCACCCGCGCGCTGTGTAACCTTCGGCGCGTCAGGGGGACGGGGGCGAGGAGGGGCCATGAGCGGGGTGGTGGTGTACTACCTGCCGCGGAGCGGCGGTCAGCAGGGCGGCGGTCAGCAGGGCGGCGGTCCGGGGGAGGCGCCGGCCGACGGGGCCGTGACCCTGCGGCTCGGCCCCGGACAGGTGGCCCGCTTCGGTCGCGGCTCCGCCACGAACCCCGTCGAACTGCGCCTCGTCGACGCGGCCATCTCCCGCCTGGCGGGCGAGATCCGCGTCACCGACGACCACTGGCAGCTCAGCAACCACAGCAGCACCCACAGCTACCTGGTGGAGAACCCGGAGGGCGCCGGCGAATACCTGCGCGTGCCACCCCGCAGGGCCGCGGCGCCCATCCCGTTCGAGTTCGCCCGCGTCGTCCTGCCCACGCGCGGCAGCACACCCGTCTCCTTCCAGGTGTTCGCCCCCGACCACGTCTACCTCGAAGCCGGCGGCGCCGGCGTCGGCGGCCGGGGTCACACCACCGTGACGGCGTACTCCCTGGACGAGACGGCCCGCTACTTCCTGGTCCTGGTCGCGCTCTGCGAACCGCGCCTGCGCGACGAGTCACCGCTCGCCGTACCGACCACCCCCGAGATCGTCGCCCGACTGCGCGGCCACCCGGCCTGCGCCGCGCTGACGGCCCGCGCGGTCAGCGCGCAGATCGACTACCTCGCCGACGAGAAGATGCGCATCGGCGCCCCGACCGGCGCCGGGGCGCGCCGCGAAGCCCGCCGCAACGGCAAGCGGGAGGCGCTCGTCGGCCTCGCCCTGCGGTTCGGCCTCGTACGGGAGGAGCACCTCGCCCTGCTGCCGTCCCGCGCCGAAGCGGGCGGGGCGTCGCGGGCGACGGCGCGCTGAGACCGTGGACCGGGGGAGCGTGGTGCCGCGTACGGGCACGCCCGGCGGGCCGGGGGAGTGGTCGACGCCGCACGGGCCATCGGGCACATCGGGCACATCGGGCGGGTCCGGCACGTCGGGCACGGCGGACACCGACCGGGTACGGCCCCTGCCGCACGGCTTCCGCGTCGGCGCCTGGGAGATCACCGAGCCGATCGCGGCCGGGGGCTGGGGCACGGTCTACGCGGGCCGGCCGGCCGGCGACTCGTCCGCGCGGGCGGACTCGGTTCCGGCGGAGGTCGCCCTCAAGCTCCTCCCGACCGCCGGCCTCGCACCCCGCCAGGCCCGCGCCGTCGCCGAGACCGCCCGACGCGAGGTCGAACTCGGCCGCCGGGCCGGGCACCCCCGGATCGTCCGGCTGCTGGACTCCCTCGTACTCGACGCCCCCGACCTGCCCTCCCTCGACGGGGCCATCGTCCTCGTCATGGAGCGGGCGGCGGGCACGCTGCGCCCGCTCCTCGAAGCGGGCGTCACCGAGGCCGAGGCGGCCCGACTGTTCACCGAGATCTGCGAGGGCCTCGCCCATCTGCACCGCAGCGGCTGGGTCCACGGTGACCTCAAACCGGACAACGTCCTGCTGATGGCGGACGGTTCGGTCAAACTGTCCGACTTCGGCCTGGCCACCGAACTGACCGGCACCCAGGGAACCCACGGCTACGCGCCCCCCATGGGCACCCCCGACTACCTCCCGCCCGAGCGGTGGAAGGCCCCGCTCGGCGAACAGGGCGTACAGATCCGGCCCAGCGCCGACATCTGGGCGCTGGGCATCATGCTCCACGAGGCCTTCGCCGCCGGCGCCTCCCCCTTCCCCGGCGCCACACCCGCCGCCCGCGCCGCGGCCGTACAGGAGTACGCCGACGGACGCGCCCCCCTGCGCCCCCACCACGCCCTGCCGCCCTTCTGGCGGGCCCTGGCCGCCGACTGCCTGGCCCCGACCCACGCCGCCCGCGCCGCGCACACCGCCGAAAGCCTGCGCGCCCGCCTCGCCGCCCACGAGACCGCCCCGGCGGCGCCCGGCCACCGGGCCGCCGGCGCGGCCTGCGGCGCGCCGCACTCGCCGCCCTCGGCGCCTGCGCGACCGCCGCCGCGGTGTGGACGTACACCGCCGACCTCCCCGAAGCGGACGGCCACGTACGGGTGTTCAACGCCGACCCGCGCTGCCGCGACCGTACGGACCGGGACCCGCGGTGCAGTCTCGGACTGGCCGTCGATCCCCGCAGGCCCTACACCGCGGACAACGTCGTCCCGCACCGCGTCTGGCACGGCGACGTACTCACCGTCGACTGCCGACTCCCCGACGGGATGCCGATCATCGACGAAGCCGACCGGCAGTCCACCGCGTGGCTGCGCGTACGCCTCCCCCAGGGCTCCCCGACACCCACCGCCTGGTTGCCGGCGGTCCGCACCCACGACCGTCCGGCCGTTCCCGGGTGCTGACCGCCGGCTGCGATCCCCGGCGGCAACGGACGTCCTGACAGGACCGGCGGCCCGGCAGGGTCGCCGTCACGCCGCCGTCCAGCCGCCGTCCATGGGCAGGGACGAGCCGGTCACATGGCCCGTGTGCGGGCCGCAGAGCCAGACGGCGACCGCCGCCACCTCCTCCGGCTCGATCAGGCGCTTGATCGCGGAACCGCGCAGCAACACCTCGGTGATCACCCGCTCGGCCGGAATCCCGTGGGCCAGGGCCTGCGCCTCGATCTGCCGCTCCACCAGCGGGGTACGGACGTAGCCCGGGTTCACGCAGTTGCTCGTCACCCCGTGCGGCGCGCCCTCCAGGGCGGTGACCTTGCTGAGCCCCTCCAGCGCGTGCTTGGCCGTGACGTAGCCGGACTTGAAGGCGCTGGCGCGCAGGCCGTGCGCGCTGGAGATGTTCACGACCCGGCCCCAACCGCGCCCGTACATGTACGGCAGGATCCGCCGCAGCAGCAGGAACGGTGCACCGACCATCACCCGCTGCATGAGCTCGAACCGCTCGGGCGGGAACTCCTCGATGGCCGCGACGTGTTGGAGTCCGGCGTTGTTGACGAGGACGTCCACGGCCGTCGGGAGGACCGCGACGGCGTCCGGATGCGCGAGGTCGACCACATGGGCCCGCCCCCCGATCGACTCCGCCACCGTCGCGGCGGCCCGCGGGTCGACGTCCACGACGTGTACGAGGGCGCCGGCCTCGGCCAACGCCACCGCGCAGGCCCGGCCGATGCCACTGCCGCCACCGGTCACCAGGGCCGCGCGCCCCGTCAGGTCGGCCCCCGCGGGGGCGGGAGCCGTTCCCCCGGGCGCCGGGGTGAGTCCGCTTGTCATGGCGGGAACGTTAGACAAGCGCACCGGCCCTGCCGATGTGGCCCACAGCCACACTCGACGGGCCGGATGTGGTGGCCGGAGCCACCACCGATGCGCTTGTCTAGTGGGACCGCCAGCCCGGCATCCCGGTCGGCGGCCGACCCGCCATCACCTGCGCGAGCGCGTGGAGAATGTCTTCCGCTTCCCGCCGGACCTGCCCCGGGACATCACCGCGCTCCCGTATGAGCCGGTCGTAGATCGGTGCGTCGCTGCTGCTGGCGTTGCTGCTGCTCACTTAGGACTTCGCTCCCCTGAAGGCCGGCACCTTCGGCCGGGCGGGACCAGTGTAGGAGGCGGGGTCCTGTCGACCGAACGAAGATCCATCCAATCCGTTTCGCCCGGCGTGCTCACTTGCAGACGGTGCCGTCGGCCGGGGCGGTGCCGTCGATCAGGAACGTGTCGACCGCCTTGGTCGCGCAGCTGTTCTTCCCGTACGTGCCGTGCCCCTCGCCCTGGACGGTGACGTGCACGCCGACCCCCTGCCCGAGCGCCTCGGCCATCCGCTTCGCGCCCTCGACCGGGGTCGCCGGGTCGCCGGTGTTGCCGATGACCACGATCGGGGCGGCGCCGCTCGCGGAGACCTGCGGCTTGTCGGCGGTGCCGCGCACCGGCCACTCGGAGCAGCCGACCAGACCCTCCACGGTGGCCTCGCCGAAGACCGGGGACGCCGCGCGGAAGGCCGGCTCCTGGGCCTTCATCTCCTCCACCGTGTGGCGCCGGCTGGTGTCGACGCAGGTGATGGCGGCCTGGGCGGCGGTGGAGTTGCTGTAACGGCCGTCCTCGCCGCGTCCGCCGTACTCGTCCGCGAGGGCCAGCAGGAGGTCGCCGGTGCCGAGCTTCATGACCTCGCCCAGCCCCTGGACGAAGTACTCCCAGGCCTCCTTGTCGTACAGGGTCGCGGCGATGCCGGTGAGCGCGGCGTCGGAGGTCAGCTTGCGTCCGCCGCTCGTCGGCGCGGGCTTCGTCTTCAGCTTCTCCAGCAGGGCGGTGATCCGCTTGTTGCCCTCGGCGTCGCTCGGTCCCGTAGGACAGTTGGCCGTGTACTTGTCACGGCAGTACTTCATGGCGTGCTCCAGCGCCAGCTGGAACCCCTTGGCCTGGGCGAGGCTGCTCTGCACGTCGTCGGCCGTCGGGTCCACGACCGCGTCGAGGACGGTGCGGCCGACGTTCTTCGGGAACAGGTGCGCGTAGACGCCGCCCAGCTGGGTGCCGTAGGAGATGCCGAAGTAGTTCAGCTTCTGGTCGCCGAGGACCTGGCGCATCAGGTCCATGTCGCGGGCGGTGTCGGCGGTGCCCACGTGCGGGAGGACCTTGGCCGAATTCCGCTTGCAGGCCTCCGTGAACTTCCTGACGTCGTCGAGCGGGTTCTCGCTGCCCGTGGCCTCGTCCATGGCCTTGTCGTCGAGGCAGGTGACCGTGGCGGTGGCCCCCACGCCACGCGGGTCGAAGCTGACCAGGTCGTAGACCCCGTTCAGCTTCTTGTACTCGTCCGCGAACTGCGGGAGCGCCTGGACGCCGGAGGCCCCGGGGCCGCCGAAGTTGTAGACCAGCGAACCCACCCGCTTGTTCGCGTCCGTGGCCTTCTTGCGTATCAGCGCGACGTCCACGGTCTCGCCGTCCGGCTTCGCGTAGTCCAGCGGGGCCTTCATCGTGGCGCATTCCCACCCCTTGCCGGGAGCCTTGCCGCCGCCCTGCGCGGCCGAGGGTGCCGGGCAGGTACGCCAGTCCGGCTTCTGCGCGGTCAGCGCGGCGGGCAGGACGACCGGCCGGGACGGTGAGGGGCTCGCGGCGGAGCCCGAGGGCTTCCCGTCGGCCTTGCCCTTGGCCTCGCCGCCGCAGGCCGCCAGGGCCGGCACCGCGACCAGGGAGGCGGCCGCCAGGACGGCGATCCGGCCGGGACGGCGGCGGGAACGACGACGTACGGGATGAGGCATGAGGGACTCCTGCGACGGGTGGGCTGCATCAGGATGGGTGGGACTGGATCACGCAGTCAGACAGTAAAGGCCATGGTCGGTTTCTCGCCAAGTCCTACGATCCGACCATCGGTGAGCCGCTCCCGGGTGATTCCGGTACGCCGCCCCGGGCAGCCCGGTAGCGGCCCGGGGTCGTCCCGAACGCGCGGGAGAAGGCGTGCGAGAGGGCGTACGGGCTGCCGTAGCCGACACGCCGGGCGACGGCCGCCAACGGGTCGGCCGTGTCCCGCAGTTGAGCGGCGGCGAGATTCAGCCGCCACCACGTCAGGTACGCCATCGGCGGGCGCCCGACCAGGGAGGTGAAACGCCGGGCCAGGGTCGGTCGGGAGACCCCCGCCTCCGCCGCCAGCCGCTCGGTGGTCCACGGCGCGGCCGGGTCCGCGTGCAACGCCCGCAGCGCGGCCGCCGCCACCGGGTCACCCAGGACGGCAGGCCAGGCGCCCGTCGTGCCCTCGGCCAGCCACGAGCGGAGCATGTAGACGAGGAGGAGGTCCAGCAGGCCGGTGACGGCGACCTGGGCCCCGGGCCGGTGCCCGCCCATCTCCCGACCCAACAGATCGATGGCGGACCGTAGTTCGGGGTGGGCGCCGATCCGGTGCGGCAGGTGGACGACCTTCGGCAGCTCCGCCATCAGCGGATGCGCCCGGCTCCGGTCCAGGCGGTATTTTCCGCACAACATCTCCACCATGGCCGACCCGCCTCCGCCCGCGTCCCCGCCTCCGGCCGCGGTCGGCTCGGCGTCGTGTCCACCTCCGGCGAACGCCTCGTAGGGCACCGCCCGCGCCACGGCCGCTGCGTCGGCGGCGGGGTCGGCGATGACGTGCCCCGTCCCGTGCGGCAACAGCACCACGTCACCCGGGCCGAGGGCGATGGCTGCGCCGCCGTCGGGGATCAGCCGGCAGCCGCCTTCCAGGACGACGTGGAAGCCCGCGCCGTCGTACGGGGCGAAGCGCGCGCACCAACGCCCGTGCACCCGCACCCGGTCGGAAGAGGGCCGGCCCACCCGCACGGCCGCGATCGCGTCGCTCACCACGTCCATGCCGGGACCCTATCCCGGGCCTCGGCGGTGAGCGTCTCGCGTATCCGGATGATCACCAGAAGCATTGAGGAGCTCACCCGGCTCTTCCTAGGGTCGAGCCATGACGATGAACACCCCGGATCCCACGACGGACACCACGACCGACACCACCACGGACCGGACGAGCGGCAGCCGGACCATCCGCCTCGGCGAGGTGGAGGTCACCCGGGTCGTCGAATGGCAGGGCCCCTTCGCACCCGCCCGAGAACTCGTACCCGGCGCCCCCGAACACCTGTGGGCGGACAACGCGGACTGGCTGGCCCCCCGGCACTGGCGGCCCGAGGACGACCAGGCGATCATGGCCCTGCAAACCTGGGTGGTGCGCAGCGCAGGCCGTACGGTCCTCGTCGACACCGGCGTCGGCAACGGCCGCGAACGGCCGGGGACGCCCGCGTTCCACCACCGGCAGGACGACTTCCTCGGGGCCCTGGCGCGCGCCGGCGTCCGACCGCAGGACGTGGACGTCGTCGTCAACACCCACGTGCACGCCGACCACGTCGGCTGGAACACGACGGACCGGGAGGGGGAGTGGGTGCCCACCTTCCCCCACGCCCAGTACCTCATCCCGGCCGCCGACGACTTCCACTTCGGCCCCCGGGGCGGGTACGGGGGAGGCGCACGCGTCGACGACCGGCTGGTCTACGAGGACAGCATCGCGCCCGTCCACCGCGCCGGCCGGGCCGTCCTGTGGGAAGGGAGCCACCGCATCGACGAGCACCTCACCCTGGAGGCCGCCCCCGGACACACCCCCGGCTCGGCCGTGCTGCGGCTCGCCTCCGGCGCGGAGCGGGCCGTCTTCGTCGGCGACCTCCTCCACAGCCCGGTCCAGATCCTCGACCCCGCCCACAACAGCTGCTTCTGCCAGGACCCCGAGCAGGCGGTCGCCACCCGCCGCCGGATCCTCGGCCGGGCGGCGGCGGAACGTGAACTGGTCCTGCCGGCGCACTTCGGCGGCGCCGGCGCGCTGGAGGTCCGCGCGAACGGCGACGGCTTCGCCCCCGCCCGCTGGGCCCACACGTGAGCATCGGGCTCCCGGCGCCGCCCGATGACGACGTCCGATGGCGAGGTCCGATCGTCCGACTGTTACCGTCCAGGACATGCCCGCTCTGATCGCCCCCACGGCTCGACTGCACGCCTCCTGGCTCGAAGCCCGCGAGGAGTGGGGGTCGGACGCGCACCTGGACGGCGCGGGCCTGGCCGCCGATGACGACGTGCGCACCGCGGAGGGCTTCGCGGCCTGGGCCGAGCGGCTGCGCGCGTACGGCGACCGCAGCGTCCCGGTGGAGCAGGGGCGCGTGCACGCCACGTACTGGTGGATCGCCGACGGCGACACCTACCTGGGGTGCATCGACCTACGGCACTACCTGAACGCGTTCCTCCTCGACGCCGGCGGCCACATCGGCTACAGCGTCCGCCCCTCCGCGCGCGGGCGCGGCGTGGCCACCTGGGCCCTCGGCGAGGCCCTGTACGAGGCGCGCCTGCTGGCGATGGACCGGGTCCTGCTCACCTGCGACCCCGACAACGAGGCCTCGGCCCGCACCATCGAGCGCAACGGCGGCGTCCTGGAGGACGTACGCGAAACCCTGATCGGCGCCAAGCGCCGCTACTGGATCGACCTCTGACCGGATCGACCTCTGAGGTCCTGATCGGGGCACGGTGCCTCAGGCCCGCGTGAGCCGCCGGGCGAGCGCCACCAGGGCCTCCCGCCGGACGTCTCGCCCCTCACCCTCACCCTCCTCGGGCACCAGCATCCGGGCGATCTGCGGCAACGTGAACCAACTGCTGGTCAACGCGATCACCGTCTGCATGAGCTGCGCCGGCGGCACGTCGGCCGTCAGCGCGCCCGCGCGCTGGGCCTCGGCGATGGCGGCGACCTTCTGCTCGTAGTGGTCGGTGCGCTCGTACTCGGCGACGACCCGGTCCTGGCACATCAACCCCTCCCAGGCCAGGAGCCGCAGGAAGTGGGGGTGGGTGCGGTGGTAGTCGTACGCGCGGCCCGCGTATTCGCCGAGGTCGGCCGCCTGCTCGGGGGTGAGGGGCACGGCGATGGCCAGTTTCGCCATCTCGCTTTCCAGGACCGAGGCGAACAGCTGCTTCTTGTTGCCGAAGTACTGGTAGATCCGCTCCTTGTTGACGCCGGCGCGCGTCGCCACCCGGGCGACCCGGGCGCCCTCGGGGCCGAATTCGGCGAACTCCTCGACGGCCGCATCGAGGAGGAGCTGCTTCGTGCGTGCGGTGTCCCAGGCCATGCGGCCCATCCTAGGTTATTCCCAACCTTTCGGTTGGATTCGCGGTCGCCGCTGTGCAAGACTCCAACCGAACGGTTGGGGATCAGATTTCCCGGCCGCGCAGACCGCATACCAGGGGAGATTCCGATGACCGCACCCGTACCGGCACCCGCACCCGCACCCGCCGCACCGTCCATCCACCGTCGCGCGGTGATCACCTGGCTGGCCGTCTACCCGACCATCACCGTCGCCCTGGCCCTGCTGCGGCCGCTGCTGCGGGACGTACCGCTGCCCGTCCAGACGCTGGTCCTGACGGTGATAGCCATTCCGGTCGTGGTGTACCTGCTGGTGCCGGCCCTGATGAAGGCGAACGCGGCCCTGGCGGCGCGCCGCCGGTAGCCATCACCATCCCATGTCAAGAAGCCCTTGACGAAAAGGATCATGTCAAGGGAACATTGACGACATGAACGTTTCTTCGAAGCCCTCGTCCCCTGCCGGCGCTCTCCAGATCACCCTGGTGTTCGGCTTCCTGGCGATCGCCATCAGCCTGATCAGCGTGGCCCTGACCCTGGCCGACGGCCTCGGGGCCGGTCCGACCGCCGCCCTGATCGGCGCGGACGTCATCCTCTTCGCGGCCATGGGCGCCCTGGCCGCCTCCCTGCCCGCCGAGTGGCAGCGGACCGACCGAGGCGAGGCGGCGCGCGACGAGGAACGCCTCGACGCGCTGGAGCCCCTGGGTCCCCTCGCCCCCTCCGCGGACGGCGGCCGGTGACCGGCGGGAGCCTGATCGGCGCGGCGGAGGCCGACCGCATCCGCGAGTCGATCGCGAGCGCGGTCCTGGCGGCGCCCGAAGGGTTGGCCGCGTCGCTGGAACACGACGGCGAGGGCTACCTCCGGCTGGTGGCCGCCGCCCGCGTCGGCGCGGAGGAGTCGAGCCGGCTGCTACGCGAGGCCATCCAGGGGGCCCGTGCCGCAGGCCACAGCTGGGACGCGGTCGGCGGGGTCCTCGGCGTCAGCCGGCAGGCCGCCCAGCAGCGGTTCGCCGTCAAGCCGCCGTCGCCCCCCGCCCACCCGGAACCGGCCGACGGCCCGGAACGGCGGGTCATCACCCCGGTCACGGCCTTCACCGAAATGGCCGCGCTGGAGGAAGCGGGGCGCGGCGGCTGGCACCTGGTCGACTACGGCCCCCTGCGCCTCGTGGTCGAGGCCTCGGACCGGACCTGGGAACACCGCCGTGCCCTCGTGGGCCAGCGCCGCCGCCTCACCACCGAGGGCTGGACCCGCGTAGGCCCCGGCTCGTTCCCCTGGCACTACTACAAACGGATCGCCCCGTAGTCCCGCCCGCTCGCCGCCCGCATGGACTCCCGGGCCGGCAACCTGCTCCCCGCCTGCGCGGGGATGGCCCCCGGGGCGTCGTCAGGCGGGTACCGCCCCGACCAGGCCGCCGTCTATGACGAGGTCCTGGCCGTTGACGTAGGACGCGTCGGACGAGGCGAGGAACGCCACCGCCGCCGCGACCTCCTCCGGGCGTCCGAGCCGCCCGGCGACGATCCCGGCGGACACCGCCGCCGCTTCCGCCTCGCTCGGTGCGTACGCCCGGTACATGGGGGTGTCGATGTACCCCGGGCTCACGGAGTTGACGCGGATACCGCGCGGAGCGAGTGCGGCGGCGAGGGTCCGGGCCAGGTTGTGCGCCGCGGCCTTGGTCGCGGAGTACAGGGTGAGGACGCTGTTGCCCCGGTGCAGGGTCCAGGACGCGTTGATGACGATCGAGCCCCCGTCGACGAGCAGCGGCAGCGCCTTCTGGACGGTGAAGAACACACCCTTCAGGTTGACGTCGACGGTGTGGTCGAAGTCGACCTCGGTGATGCTCTCGAACGGCAGGAACGTGCCAGCACCCGCATTCGCGAAGAGGCTGTCGATGCGACCGTGACGGTCGCGCACCGTTCCCATCAGTGCCTCCACCGCGCCGAGTTCGGCGACGTCGGCCACGACGCCCGAGGCGTTCGCGCCGAGGGCCGCGACGGCGGCGTCCACCCGGGCGCGGGTGCGGCCGGTGATGACGACCCGGGCGCCTTCGACGACGAGCCGGTGCGCGGTCGCCAGCCCCATGCCGCTGGTGCCGCCGGTGATGAGGACGGTCTTTCCGGTGAAGCGGTTCATGCCGTTACTCCTGTGAGGGTGCGTGTGATCCAGTCCGTGACGAGCGGCAGCCAGTCGGCTCGGGCGTTGCCCAGGAGGTGGTCGCCGTGCGGGACGGACAGGTGGGTGCCGTGCGGTGCGAGGCGGGCCAGTCGTTCCCCGTTCGTCACGCCGGGGATGACGTCCCGGCCTCCGTCCACCGCCAGCAGCGGGGCCGTGATGCGCGGTGCCAGAGCGGTGAGGTCCACCTGAGAGGCGAATCCGCGGGCGGCCTCGGCGCCGCCGGCGCGCCGGACGAGGATGTCCCGTACGGGCTGCGGCAGTTCCTCCCAGCTGAGGCGGAACGGGCCGCTGACGGTCGAGGCGGCCGCCACCCGCGGCTCAAGTGCCGCGGTCTCGGCCGCGTAGTAGCCGCCCAGGCTGAGGCCGATGACGCCGACGCGCGTGACGCCGAGGGCATCGATGACGCGGCCGACGACCCGGTGGTAGTCCGGTCGAATGGTCGTCGTCGCGGCGAGCACCCCCTGCCCGGGGCCGTCCATCGCGAACACCGCCAGCCCTCGGGCGAGCAGCGCGGACACGAGGTCGAGGAACTCCTCCTTGGCCGAGTCCAGACCCGGGACGACGATCACCGTGCCGGCAGCGTCGGCGGGACCGCGCAGCCAACCGGTGAACTCCTCGCCGCTCACCCGCCGGGCCCCGGGCTCCAGCAGCGCGAGCCCCCGGCCCAGCGCGTCGTCCGCCTCGGCCGCGGCGCGATGCGCCTGCGCGTACGGCGCCAGCGTGGCGACGTGGAGCCACCGGGCCGCCATCAGCAGGTACTCACCCGCCGACACGACGGACCCCGCGTCCGCCGCGCGCTCGACGTAGCCGAGCCCGGTCCGCCGGAAGGCCGGACCCCAGTCGTCGAGGGACTCCAGGCCCTCGGTGACGCGCCGGTACTCGTGCGGGTCGATGCCCGCGCCGGTGGCACGGCTCCACTGTGCGGCGACGAACTCCGCGGCGGCGAAGTCGGCCCGGTTGCCCTGCGGCGGGTGCCCGACCACGCGGGTGTCGCCACGCGTCACTTCCCCCGTGGGAATCAGTCTTCGCATGCGGACGATGCAACCCGCCGCACCACCCGGTGATCCAACAACGGGCGGGAACATTCGACAACCATCGGTTGTCACCTATGGTGGGGGCGTGGATCTGGACATGGCGCAGGTGCGTGCCTTCGTGCACGTCGCCCGGGAACTGCATTTCGGCCGGGCCGCCGGGGAGTTGGTCATCTCTCAACAGGCCGTGTCCAAACGGATCGGGCGCCTGGAATCACAGCTCGGCACGAAACTGTTCGAGCGCCTCGGCCACGGCGTGGCCCTCACCGAGACGGGTCGGCGCTTCCTCGAACCGGCCCGGCGGGCACTGGCCGCCGCCGATGACGCGGTGGCGGCGATGACGAGCGAGAACCGCCCGCTGCGCGTCGACGTGTGGGGGCACCTCTACGCCCCGATGCGGACGCTGGCCCAGGTGGCGGGACGGACCCGGGCGCCCGCGCCGGCGTTGGAGCTGAGCCATGGGCGCGACCTGTCGACGGTGACGACGGCGCTGCTGCACGGCGACATCGACGCCGCCTTCGGTCGGGTCCACCCACCGCTGCCCGCCGGTCTGACGCACCGTCTCGTCCGCCTGGAACCCGTGGACGCCGTCCTGAGCGCGGCCCACCCGCTCGCGGGCGAGCCGGCGATCCGGCCGGAGCAGCTGCGCGACAGCGTGTTGTGGGCACCCGGTGCGACGCTGGACCGGCTGGACTTCCTCCGCCGGTTCGCCGACCACTTCGGCATCCGGGAACGGGCCGGCGGCGTCAACCTGGGCCTGACGCACTTCCTCGCCGAGGTGGTGCGAGACCCGCGCCGCTTCTCGCTGCTGCCGGCCGACGTGCCCCTGCCGGACATCCCCGGCCTGCGCTCCGTCCCCCTGGTCGACCCGACACCGCTGTACGCCTGGTCGCTGCTGTGGCGCACCGGAACCACCCACCCCAGGCTGAGCGACCTCGCCGCCGCCTGCGCCGCGGAAGCCGGACGCAGCCGGTGGCTGGAGTACACCCCGGCCCACGACTGGCCGGCCCACGACTGGCTCCCCGAACAACCACCCCACGTCCCCGGCCCGGCGACGGCCCCACGGCCGCCCGCCGTCCCAGATGCTCGAAGCGGCGCGTCCCCCATGTCGCGCGGTCCGGGCGCGGGCCGCGGCTGAGGGGCAGCCGGGCGGGGCAGGCCTCGCGTCATCGCGGGACGAGCACCGCCGCGAAGGCGAGCAGGACCACCACCGTCCCGCCGATCGCCAGCGCGAGGGCCACCCTCGGCAGTCGCGCCGTGAACCGCTCCAGCACTTGGTAGAGCGCGGTGAGGGCGAGCAGCGCGACCGTGACGTGCAGCAGAAGCGCCAGGCTCAGCCCGACGACCGCGCCGGCGATCCGGAAGGGTCCCCAGAGCAGCGCGGTCGCCAGCGGGAGGACGACCGCGCCCGACAGGCCGCCGACGAGCTCGACGCACCACGGCCGCTCGCCCATCCACGGCAGCTGCGGAATTCCTGGGACCGCGACGTCGAAGAGGTCGAACGACGCGCAGACGCCGAGCGAGGCGATCAGGACGACGGTCAGGGCCGCGGTCACGCGGTAGCGCCACGCGAGCGCCTTCGACCAGCCCGTGCCCCTGCCGTCGAGCATCGTCGCCGTCGCCACCGCCGACCAGATCAGCCACCGCCGGATCAGCGCGGTACCGGAGTCCGCCATCGCGTCGCGCAGGACGCGGTCGGCCTCCGCGCGCAGCACGACGTGCCCGTCGGTCGAGGTGTACGTCGGGTCGCCCGGCGGGTGGATCAGTCCGTCGTGCAGCAGCGTGGCCGGCAGGTGCTCCCCGGTCTTCGGCACGAGCCAGGTGAACAGCGCGGGCACGGAGGTCAGGTCGCTACGGAAGGTGCGGGTGCGGCGCGGCACGAGGAGCTCGCCGAGGTGCCGGTCGCGGTAGGCGATGCGGCGCGACATCGCGAATTGCTCGCGACCCCGCTCGGCGACCCGGACCAGCTCGATCCGGGCATCGCAGCCGGGGTCGGGCGGGACCTCCGGTTGCCCGGCGTCGGCGTCGGCGTCGACGCCACCGTCGTAGAACCGGGCCGGCTGCATGGGGACCGGGCCCTCGGGTTCCCGCCTCATCGCGGGCGCACGGAGGGGCCGGGCGGATGGGCGCTCACGGAGAAGCCGTCGGACGCGGACATGCGTACCTCCCTGTCACCGCACGGATGTGTACTCCGTACCCCGTACGCGGTGCCCCGTACCCAGTGCCCCGTACCTACTCGACGAACTCCTGGTCCCCGTACCGCACTTCGGCCTCGTCCCAGTCGACGCCGAGCGTCGTGGTGAAGGCGCGGGCGAGCGGGAGGTCGGACAGCGGGGCGATGAGGACCAGGCGGCCGTCGAGGGCCACCGAGCCGCCACCGAGGCGTTCGCGGGCCTCCGGATCCGCGACCAGGGCGTCGTGCAGGCGGGTCGCGCTGACCCCGTCGGCCTGGATCTCCACCGCGTCGGTGTCGGGCGACGTGCGCGGCAGGCAGCGGAAGGTCAGGACCGACTCCTGGTCGTACCGCTTGCGCAGCACGTCGGCGATGTGGTGCAGGCCGTCGCGGTCGACCCGGGCGACGTCGAACTCACGCGAGCGCTCGTACGTGGCCTGCCCCAGCCGGCTCGACCAGAAGACGCCGTCCAGCAGGGTCGACGGGCCCGGCCGCGCGCCGTGCGCGCGGATCACGCCGCGCACCTCCCGGTCGAAGTGCCGCAGTTTCGTGTCCAGTCGGGGGTCGGCCGGATCCGTGATGATCTCGGTGTTGTCGGTGGCGAAGATCTCCGCCGTCGGGCAGTGCGCGGACTCCGTACCGGCCTGGGCGCCGCCCGTGGCCGTCGGTCCCAGCGCCAGTACCCCGGCAGCGACCAGCACACCCCACCGCTTCATCATCCAACTCCCTGTCTGCGCACGTGTGATGCCGCACTCGGGCGGAGGCGGCGACCTCATCCTAGGAAGGGGACGCGGTGGCGAGCGGGGTTCATCCCCCGAACGGCGGACTACCGACACCCTGATCGGCGGTTTCGAACGCCGAACAGGGTGTCGGGGTTGACAGGCGACCTCGGCGACGCCGGCGCGGGCCGTCGAGGGCGAGGAGCGGCCCGCGGCCCGTCAGACGCCCGCAGCGTGGTCCTCGGGCAGGCCCGTACCGCCCATGCGCGTGAGCAGTCCGCTCAGCGCCGCGACCTCGTCGCCGGACCAGTCGGGTGCGCCGAACACCTCGGCGGCGACCTGCTCGGCGGCCTTCAGGCAGTGGCCCAGCCGCTCGCGGCCGGTATCCGTCAGCGCGGCGTACGCGACGCGGGCGTCACGGGAATCCGTCTCCCGTACGACCAACCCGATCCGCTCCAGGGGCACCAGCCCCCGGGTCACGCCCGAGGCCGTCAGGCCCAGCGCCTGCGCGAGGTCGACGCGCCGCATCCGACCGCCCTCGGCCCGCCCCAGGTGCAGCAGGGTCATGAAGTCCGCCAGGCTCACTCCGTGCAGCGAGCCCAGCCGAGAGTCGAAGCGCCGCACCAGCGCCGCCTGGGCCTTCACCAAGCGCAGGGATACGTCCAGCGCCTCACTCATTGCAGTCTCCTTGAGTCCTCAAGCTTCTTTGGTTCGATCATGGAAACCCGCAGAAGCTTGAGGAGTCAAGGAGATATTCAGTAACCGGCCGCCGCCCAGGCCCTAAGGTGAGCCCGTGGCGACTGACATGAACACGAACGACGACACGTACGACGACACGTACGACGACCGGGTCCTCTACGGATGCATGGGCCTGGGAGGCACCTGGGGCCCCGAACCCTACGGCCCCCTCGACGTCGACGCCGCCGAGGCCGCGATCCACGCCGCCCTCGACAACGGCATCGCCACCTTCGACCACGCCGACATCTACCGCCACGGCAAGGCCGAAGCCGTCTTCGGCGAGGTGCTCGCGCGTACGCCCGGCCTGCGCGAGCGGATCACGCTCCAGACCAAGTGCGGCATCCGTCTCGTCGGCCCCGGCAGCCCCCAGATGTACGACCTGCGCCCCGAGCAGGTCGTCCGCCGCGTCGAGGAGAGCCTGACCCGCCTGCGCACGGACGTCATCGACGTACTCCTCCTGCACCGCCCCGACCCCCTCGCCGACCCCGACGCCCTCGCCGCCGCGCTGATGTCCCTGCACCGGCAGGGCCTCGTACGGCACTTCGGTGTCTCCAACACGGGCGCCGCCCAGATCGCCCGCCTCCAAGCCCGCCTCGACGTACCCCTCGTGGCGAACCAGCTGGAGATGAGCCTGCGCAGCCGCGACTGGGTCGAGGCCGGGGTGCTGCTGAACACCCCCTCGGCCGCCGGCAACGGCTTCCCGTTGGGCACGATCGAGCACTGCCTCGACCACGGCATCCGCCTCCAGGCCTGGGGCGCGCTCGCGAACGGCCGCTACACCGGCCTCCAGGAGACGCCCGCCGAGCACGCCACCGCCGAGCTGCTCGTCGAACTCGCCCGCCGCAAGGACACCACCCCCGAGTCGGTCCTGCTGTGGTGGCTCATGCGCCACCCCGCCCGGATCGCGCCGGTCATCGGCACCTCCCGCCCCGCACGCATCCGCGCCTGCCGCGACGCCGCCCTGCGCGAGCCGGACCTCACGCACGAGGAGTGGTACCGACTCTGGACGACGGCACGCGGGCTCCCCCTGCCCTGACGCCCCACGCCCCACCGGCTCACTTCTTCGAGGGGCCGGGGGAGAGGTGGGCCACCACCTCGGCCAAGTCCTCACAGACCTGCTCGATCCGCCGGCGGATGTTGTTCTGCTCCGTCACCATCGCCGACAGCAACAGCCCGGTCAGCGCCGCCGCCCCGTTGAGCGCCTGGAGGTTGAGCATCACCTCGAAGACGGTGTGCCGCGCGAAGGGGCCGTCCCGATCCGTCGCCGACGCGATCGCGAGTACGGACACCAACAGCGCGCACGGCGCACTGCCGGCCAACTGGAAGCGCACCGCCGCCCAGATCAGCAGCGGGAAGACGAGGAACAACAGCGACAGCGAGCTACGCGTCGTCACCACGGTCACGGCCGCGGCCGTGACCAACAGCGCCGCCCCCTCGGCCACCCGGTACGGGTCCACCGGCAGCCGGGGCCTGCGCAGGGCCAGCAACAGCGGGGTCACCAACAGCACCCCCATCGTGTCCCCGACCCACCAGGCCGCCCAGGCCGGCCAGAACCGCACACCCGACAGCTCACCGGTGAGCAGCAGCGTCCCGGCGCCGGCGCTCGCGCTGATCAGCATCGGCAGCAACCCGCCCAGGAACACCAGGGCCGACCCGTCCCGCAGCCGGTCCAACTCGGTGCGGAAGCACACCCCGCGCAGCAGCGCGTACGCGCACAGCGGCGCCAGCACGTTCCCCGCGACGATGATCAGCCCGGCGGGCTCGAAGGAGCTGATCCGCTCGATCGCGAAGTACGTACCCAGGGCGATCCCCGGCCAGACCCGCGGGCCCATGCGCAACAGGCAGGCCAACGCGATCCCGGTCGGCGGCCAGAGCGGCGTGATCACCGCGCCGTCGAACACCACCTGCTGGAGCAGACCGAGCCGCCCGGCGACGTAATAGAGGACGGCGACGGCCAGGATCCGCAGAAGAGCCACGGCCGGGCCTCGCCACTCCACGGTGCGCACCACAGCATCAGACAACAGCCCGGCCGCCCCCGGGCACCGTGACACGCGCGGCCACCCCTCAAGCTCGGCCGGGACCCGCGCGGGGGGTGTTCCTCACGCCCCCAGCGCGTCATGGCTGAGGACGAGGACGGCGGCGTCGTCGGCGTGCCCGGTCGAATCTGCGACCCTCATCACTTCGGCGGCGAGTTCGTCCGGATCGGCGCCCGCCGCCTCCCGCACGATCCGCGACACCCGCTCCAGTCCCACGTCGATCGGGAACGACGGCCCCTCGACCACGCCGTCCGTGAGCAGCACGATCGACCCGGCCCGCGTCAGGCGCCGGCGCGTCACCGCGTACGAGGCATCGGGCAGGGCGCCGAGCGGCGGCCCGCCCGTGTCCTCGGCGATGCCGTACCGGCCGTCGACCGTCGCCCAGACGGTGGGGACGTGACCGGCCCGCGCACTCTCCAGGTCCCCCGTGCGCGGATCGACGCGGAGGAGGCTGCACGTGGCGAACAGCTCGCGGTCCATCGCGAGCAGCACCTCGTTCGCCCGGCGCAGCACCTCGCCCGGATCGCCGACGACGGAGGCCACCGCCCGCAGGCAGACCCGGACCTGGCCCATGAAGGCGGTCGCGGCGACGTCGTGGCCCTGGACGTCGCCGATCGAGAACGCCACACCCTCGGGCGGCACGCAGAAGCCGTCGTACCAATCACCGCCGATGTCCAGCCCCTGCCGGGCGGGCGCGTACCGGGCGGCGCTGCGCAGCCCCGGTACGACGGGCAACGTGGCCGGCAACAGCTCCCGCTGCAGGGCCTCGGCCAGCTCCACCCGCGCCCGCTGGAACTCGGCGCCCTCGCGGGCCCGCGCGGTGAGTTCCCCGAGCATGGTCAGCAGGTCTGCGCTCCCCGGCCGAGAGGGGCGGCGCGGGGTCACGGACGGCTCCCGTGTGGACCTCCGCGCCCTCCGCTCCGAAGGCCACCGCGACGTGCATCCATGTGTCCCCGCTCGTTCGCCCCTCGCCGCGCGAGAGGCACGCGCTCATCATATTTCGGCCCGCCCGGGTGCGCCTGCCCGCGCCGACAGGGCCTCCCACCAGCGGATACCGGCTCCGACCCGGCTACGTGCCTTCGGCCGGGCGCGGCCCGAACGGCGGATGTCCGGCCGCCGGCCGGGGCGAGGAGGCGCGGAACGGTTACGGATGTCCGTACCGGCTCCAGGCCGGCCACCGACCCCATCCCCCGGGAGACTCCGATGAGCTGCATCAACCGACGTGACCTCGCGCTCCTGGCCCTGCGGGCCGGTACGGGCGCCGTACTGATCGCGCACGGGACGCAGAAGCTCTTCGGGTGGTTCGGGGGCGGGGGCCTGCAGGGCACGGCCGCCGCCATGGAGCACATGGGCTTTCGGCCCGGCAAGCCGGCCGCGATCGCCGCCGGCCTGGGGGAGGCGGGGGGCGGGGCGCTGCTGGTGCTCGGGCTGGCCACCCCGGCCGCCGGAGCGGTGGCGGCCGGGGCCATGGCGGGGGCCGTGTCGGTGCACGCGCCCGCCGGCTTCTTCGCGCAGGCCGGCGGCTACGAGTACCCCGCCTTCCTCGGCTTCACCGCGGCCGCCGTCGGCCTCGCCGGCGCCGGCCGGTACTCCGTCGACCACGGCACCGAGCACGTGTTCGACCAGCCGTGGATGGTGGCGCTGGCCTTCGCGGGCAGCGCCGTCGCCGCGTACACGGTCGTCGCGAGGCGCGCGGTGGGCCAGAAGGCGGCGCGGAACAACGGGGAGAGCGGCGTGGGGAACAGCGGGGAGAACGACGGGGCCTGAGTGCCTCAGCCGCCGTTCTGCGAGAAGTGCTGGTAGTCCGGAGGGCTCCAGCGGCCGCCCCAGTACCAGCCGACCTCCCGGAAGGCCCGGACCACGACCCCGTCCGGGGTGATCATCCCCGGGCGGACCCGGGAACGGTCGAGGTACGTACGGCCGTTCGGGGGATGGCTGGTGCCGTGGATGTCGACGTACGGGTTCTCGACCGGGTTGATGTCGATGGCGTCGCCCCACGCGTGCCGTGACAACCGCCGCACGTCCCCGGTGACCTGCCGGCAGTTGAAGGCGGAGGTGTTGTCGTCGGCCATCGCGGCGGCGTCGTCGCCCCCGTACGTGGCCATCACCCGCATGCGGCGTATCGGGAACCGGTCGGCGAACGCCTCCTCGAAGACGCGCAGCACGGGAGCGACCACGTCCTCGTGCACCACCAGCTCGCCGTGGTGCACCTTGCCGTCGAAGCCCCAGTGGTTCATGCGTATGAGCCGCAGCCGCTCCGGCGGCACCGGGCACCCGGCGCGGTGGCCGGCGCCCAGCTTCCCCGCGGGAACGGCCGTGACGTGCGCGGACAGCGCCTTGACCGCGCGCTCCGGCACGACCCGGAAGCGGGATTCGGGCGGCGCCGCCGTACAGGACAACACGGTCGCGCACAGGGTGCCCGCCAAGGCGGTGCAGGCGAGGCGATGGCTCACGGCTCCACCGTAGGTTCGCCGGTCCCGCCGGGCACGCCGAGCCGGCTGCCGGCGCTCCTGACAGAGGCCGCCTCTCTATGTAATGTCACATTGCATGACTTTCTTACGTCGCGCGGCCCTCGCCGCCGCCCTCATGGGCGTCTGCGCCGTCCTCCCGCCCACCACCGCCCACGCCGATCCGTCCCCCGACTGCCGCACCACCGCCCCCACCGCGGCCCCCGACCCGGAGCGCGCCCGCCTGAGCGACCCGCGCACCGCCGCCTTCCCCCGGCGCGCCGCGCTCGACGGCTTCGTACGCCGCTTCCCGGCCGCCCTGTGCACCGCCCGCGACACCGCCGGAGCCGAACGGCTCCTCGACGCCTGGGGCGAGGCCCTGTGGCAGGCCGCCGTGAACCGGGCCCAGGGGCGGCGTCCCGGCGGCGACCTCCCCGCCGGCGACGACCGGCCGCTCTACTGGGCCCGGCTCGCCATGACCGTCGACCTCGACCGCTGGCAGCCGCCCTTCCCCGTCGACCGACAGGCCCTGCGCACCCGCTTCGAGGACGCCTCCCGCGGCCTCACCTCCAACGACTTCCGCGCCACCCCCGGCGTGCGCCGCGTCTTCGTCAGCGGCTTCGACCCGTTCGGACTGGACGCCGAACTGCGCCGCGCCAACCCCTCGGGCTCGGCCGCCCTCCAGCTGAACGGACGCCGCGTGACCCTCGCCGACGGCACGCCGGCCGAGATCCGGGCGGTCGTCCTGCCCGTGCGCTACGCCGACTTCGACGCCGGCATCGTCGAGCGCGCGTACGGCCCCCGACTGGCCGCCGGACCGCGCGCCGCACACATGATCACCAGCATCAGCCAGGGATACCCCGGCCTGTTCACCCTGGAGGCCTGGGCCGGCCGCTCCCGCTCGGCGGACCCCTACCCCGACAACACGGGCGCCCTCTCCGGCGGCACGTTCGACCACCCCGTCACGGCGCCCGGCATGGGCCCCGGCGCGGAATTCCTGCGCACCACCCTGCCCACGGACGCCATGACCGCCGTCCAGAGCCCCTACCCGGTACGCCTCAACACCGCCGTCACCGAGATACCGGCCGGCGGCGACAGGCCCGTGACCCGGGAGGACGGGCCCACCCCGGGGTCGCGCGCCGTGGCCGGCGGAGGCGGCGGCTACCTCTCCAACGAGGTCGCCTACCGGTCCAACCGCCTGCGCCTGGAGCTGCGTCCCGAGCTGCCGGGCGGCCACCTCCACACGCCCGTACTCACCGGACTGCCGGCCGACCCCGCGCTGCTGACCGGCGCCGACTTCGAGCACAACGAGAACGCCATCACCGCCCAGGTGCTGGAGGTACTGCGCCACTCCCGCTGACCCGCCGTCACTCCCGCCGGTCGCTGAGACCGGCGGGAGTACACCAAAAAACGCCGCGTCCCCTGCGGGGGCGCGGCGTTGCGTGCTGTCAAAGAAGGACCAGTCTCCCTGGCCACTCTCAACTTATAGCGCACAGGGGGGCTTGCGGCAAGGCCCCCTTGGTACCGCAGAATCACGGATCACAGCCCGGCACCTGCGGAAAGAAGACATGAACTCCCTGACCACCAGCGCTTTTCAGCTTCCCGACCACCTCGCGCCCAAGGCCGACCCGGCACTGATCGCCGGCGACGAGCGGCACTTCGCGGCCCTCACGGAAAGCCTGGAGCAGGCGATCGCCGAACTCTCCGAGCGTCTCGACGCCCTGCGCCGGGCACCCGGCGGCCTGGGCCGGGAGGCGATGGACCGGGACGCGGAGATCCACCGGCTCACCGGCCGGCTGCGCGCCCTGCGCCGCTTCGGCTTGGACGTGTGCCTCGGCCGCATCGTCGGCGCGGACGACCCCGAGCCCCTGTACATCGGACGGTTCGGCCTCACCGACGGCGCGGGGCGTCGACTGCTCATCGACTGGCGCTCTCCCGCGGCCGAGCCGTTCTTCGCCGCGACCCACGCCAACCCGATGGGTCTGACGAGCCGCCGCCGCTACCGCTGGACCCGGGGCCGGATCGGCGACTACTGGGACGAGGTCTTCACCAGCGACGGGTTCGAAGGACACGCCGCGCTCGACGACCAGTCGGCCTTCATCGCGAGCCTGGGCGGCAACCGGTCGGCCCGCATGCGCGACGTGCTCGGCACCATCCAGGCCGACCAGGACGCCATCATCCGCGCCGGTTCGCGCGGCGCCCTCGTCGTGGACGGCGGCCCGGGTACGGGCAAGACCGTCGTCGCCCTGCACCGCACCGCCCACCTCCTCTACTCCGACCCGCGCCTCGGTCACCGTCGGGGCGGCGTGCTGTTCGTCGGCCCGCACCAGCCCTACCTGGCCTACGTGGCCGACGTACTGCCCAGCCTCGGCGAGGAGGGCGTCCAGACCTGCACCGTGCGCGACCTCGTCGCCGAGGGGGCCGCGGCGCCGCCGGAGAGCGACCCGGAGGTGGCCCGCCTGAAGGCGTCCGCGGACATGGTGAAGGCGATCGAGACGGCCGTCCGGATGTACGAGGAACCGCCCACCAAGGGCATGACCGTCTCCACCCCCTGGGCGGACATCCGGCTCACCGCCGACGACTGGGCCGAGGCGTTCGAGGCGGCCACCGGCATCCCGCACAACGAGGCGCGCGAGCACATCCGCGACGAGCTGGCCACGATCCTGCTGGACAAGCTCGACAGCGACGACGTCTCGCCCGACCAGTTCCGCAAGTCCCTGCGGTACGACGAGGAACTGGTCGAGGCCCTGAACGGCGCCTGGCCGCTGCTCGAAGCGGCCGAACTCGTCGGTGACCTCTGGTCGGTACCCGCCTACCTGCGCAGGTGCGCCCCGTGGCTCGACCGCGACGACGTACGGACGTTGCAGCGCGCGGACGCCCAGGCCTGGACCGTCTCCGACCTGCCGCTCCTGGACGCGGCACGGCAGCGCCTCGGCGACCCGGACGCGGCGCGCCGGCAGAGCCGGCGCAACGCCGCCGTCGCTGCCGAACGCGAGCGCATGGCCGGCGTCATCGACGACATCCTCGCGGCCGACGACGACGGCGAGGGCGCGGTGACGATGCTGCGCGGACGCGACCTCCAGGACAGCCTGATCGACGAGTCCGCCCTGACCGCCGTCGACCCGGACCGGCTCGCGGGCCCGTTCGCGCACATCGTCGTGGACGAGGCGCAGGAGTTGACCGACGCGGAATGGCAGATGCTGCTGCTGCGCTGCCCGTCCCGGAGCTTCACCATCGTCGGGGACCGGGCGCAGACCAGGGTCGGTTTCACGGAGTCGTGGCGGGAACGGCTGGAGCGGGTCGGGCTCGACCGGGTCGAGGTGGCCTCCCTGAGCATCAACTACCGCACCCCGGAAGAGGTCATGGCGCAGGCCGAGCCGGTCATCCGGGCCGCGCTCCCCGACGCCAACGTGCCGACCTCGATCCGCGCCAGTGGGATCCCCGTCGCGCACGGATCCGTCGAGGACCTGCACTCGATCCTCGACGGCTGGCTCGCCGAGCACGCCGAGGGCGTCGCCTGCGTCATCGGCACGTCCGAGGTCGCCGGCTTCACGCCGACATCCCGGGTCCGGTCGCTGACTCCCGGCCTGTCGAAGGGACTGGAATTCGACCTGGTCGTCCTCATCGACCCGGACACCTTCGGCGAGGGCATCGCGGGAGCGGTCGACCGCTACGTCGCCATGACGCGGGCGACGCAGCGGCTCGTCATCCTGAAGAGCGCCTGACCGGCTAGTAACCCCAGCGGGCCTGACCGCCGTCCTGGCGGCAGTGGATCAGGCGGCCGTTCGCGGCGTGGGTGGAGCGGCCGACGTCGGCCTTACGGCAGTACTGGCCCGCGTTGTAGCAGTTGCCGGCGTTGGAGACGATCTCGCACCCGGCGGGTGCCGGGTCGGCCTCCTGCGTCGGGGCCTTCGTGGTGGGGCGGGGCGCCGGCCGGGTGGTCGGGGCGGCGTCGGGCGCCTTGGCGTCCGCACCGGCGGTCGGCGAGGCGCTGCGTGTGGCCGACGGCGTCGCCGACGCGGTCGCGGTCGGGGACGGTGACGCGGTGGGCGTCGGCGTCGGGGCGGCCGAGGTGCGGCTCGGCGGTGCGGAGACGGCGGGACCGCCGCCCTCCGTCGGGCCGCAGGCGACGGCCGCCGCCGCCACGGCGAGGGTGACGAGGGCCCGGCGCAGGACGTCACGGGCCCGTGCACCGCGGTGCCGGTGCTGTCGGTGCTGCTGCTGGTGGTGCATGGTTCTGCCGTCGTCGGCGCTGTTCATAGGTACCCCCCACACAGGAATCCTGAAATGAAGGAACATCATATGAACGGGTGATCGAAGTGGGGGCGTGATTCGTGTGACCAACACACCCCCACTCCCGCACGCGTCAGCGCGCGTTGCGCTCCGGCAGGTCCACCTCGGCCGGGGCCGGCGCGGCCGGGGTCGTCGCGAAGCCGCGCGCCTTCGCCGCCGGCGCGGGCTTCTTGCCGCAGAACGCCGCCTCCAGCGTGCCGCCGAGCGCCGTGTTCGCCACACCTCGGTTCGAGGTGTTCGCCATGGCGGCGAGGCTGCGCTTGCCGTCACGGGTGGAGAACGCGTACGTGTAGAAGCCCTGCACGGTGCCCGTGTGCCCGTAGACGGAGGTCCCGCAGGACAGGTCGTAGCGGCGCAGGCCCAGACCGTAGAAGCGGGTGTTCGTCGCGTCGGTGGGGGTCATCGTGAGCATCTGGTCGAGCAGCGGCGCCGACAGCAGCTTTCCGGTCACCAGCGCGGAGGTGAAGGTGTTGAGGTCGGCCGCGTTCGAGATCATCGCGCCGGCCGACTGCGCCCAGGACACCGTCTGCTCGGTGGAGTCGACCAGCGGCAGCCCGGCCTGGTCGGGGGTCAGGTAGCCGTTGACGTGCAGGCCCTTGATCTCCGTCCTAGGGTGCACGTACGAGGTGTTGCGCATCCCCAGCGGCTTGATGATGCGGCGCTCGTACTCCTTGGCCACCGGGCGCCCCGAGGCCTTCTCGATGAGCATGCCGACGACCACGAAGTTGGTGTTCGAGTACGCGTACGACACGCCCGGCTCGGTGGTGCGCGGCTCGCTCAGCGAGAGCTTCACCAGCTCGTCGTAGGTGAACACCTTGTTGCGGACGGCCTCGAAACCGGGAACGGTGTCGTTGAACATCGCGTTCGTGTAGTCCGCGAGACCACTGCGGTGGGTCAGCAGGTGCCGCACGGTGATCCGGTCGTCGGGCAGCAGCCCCGGCAGGTAGTGGTTGACCGGGCTGTCCAGCTCGATCTTCTTCTCGGCCACCAGCTGCAGCAGCACCACCGTCGAGAAGGTCTTCGTGACGCTGCCGATCCGGAAGCGGGCCTTCGTGTCCATGGCGGCGCCCGTGGTCGTGTCACGGACACCGACCGTCTTGTTCCACACTCCGTCACGGCCGCTGATGCGCGCCATCGCGCCCGGCGCTCCGGCGGCCCGCGCGTTGTCCAAGGCCTTGACGAGGGCGTCGAGATCGGGCGCGGGCAGGCCGGAGCCGGCCTCGGCCGACCCGCCGGAGACCGGGGCGGTCGGGGCGAGCGGCGCGGCCTGCGCGACGGTCGCCGGCGCGACCCCCGCCACCACGGCCAGCAGGGCGGCACTGACGGCCAGGCGACGGTTCAAAGACGGGATCATGGGGGTTCCCTCGACTCGATCGGAGCGGTGTTTCGACCGCGAGCCTACGCAAGATCATGTGAAGGCGTGTCACCGTCTCGGCACAAGAAGGTCATCGCTCTCCACCGGCCGTCCACCTCGGCGAACGCCTCATCGGCGTCGGCGAAAAACCGGACCGTGCGAGTCCGCCCAAGGCCGGCCGGCCGGCGGGTCTACTGTCGGCGTATGGACGGTGATCGCCGAGGGTGGCGGCAGTGCGGGCTCGGCGGGGCCGTGTTCGCCGTGTGCATGGCCGGCACCACGCTGCCCACCCCGCTCTACGGGCTCTACCAGCAGAAGTTCGGCTTCTCCGAGCTGGTCGTGACCGTCGTCTACGCCGTCTACGCCTTCGGAGTCATCGGCGTGCTGCTCCTCGCCGGCAAAGCCTCGGACACCGTCGGCCGCCGCCCGGTCCTGTTGTGCGGGCTCGGCTGCGCCGCCGCCTCGGCCGGCTGCTTCCTCGCCGCCGACGGCCTCGGCTGGCTGTACGTCGGGCGGCTGCTCTCGGGCCTGTCCGCCGGACTGTTCACCGGGGCCGCCACCGCCTACGTGATGGAACTCGCGCCGTCCGGCGGTCGTTCCCGGGCCACCTTCGTGGCGACGGCGGCCAACATGGGCGGCCTCGGCTGCGGCCCGCTGCTCGCGGGACTGCTCGCGCAGTACGCGCCCGAGCCGCTGTACCTGCCGTTCCTCGTGCACCTCGCCCTGGTGGCCGCCTCGGCCGCGGTGCTCCTGCGCCTCCCCGAGACCGTGGGCGACACCCGCCCGGTGAGCGCCGTACGCCCGCGGCGCCCGAGCCTGCCGCCGCCGGTGCGGGCGGTGTTCACGCCCGCGGCGATCGCCTCGTTCGTCGGGTTCGCGCTGTTCGGGGTGTTCACCTCGGTCAGCCCGGCGTTCCTCGCGGAGTCCCTGCACGTGAGCGACCACGCCGTGAGCGGACTCGTCGTGGCGCTGGCCTTCTTCGCCTCGACCGCCGGCCAGTCGGCCGTCGGACGGATCGGCGTCGGGCGGTCCCTGCCGCTCGGGTGCGCCCTGCTCCTCGCCGGACTCGCCCTCCTCGCGGGCGCCCTGCACGCGGAACTCCTGGCGCTGGTCGTGCTGAGCGCGCTCGTCGGCGGCATCGGCCAGGGGCTGGCCTTCCGCGGCGCGCTCGCGGCGGTGGCCGAGGCCTCCCCGCCCGACCACCGCGCGGCGGTGATCTCGACCCTGTTCGTGGTCGCGTACACCGGCATCTCGATCCCGGTGATCGGCGTCGGGCTGCTCGCCGGCCCGCTCGGCCTCGAAGGCGCCGGGCTCGTGTTCATCGCCTGCATGGCCGCCCTGGTGACGATCGCCGGCGGCTACCTGATGCGCCGGCCGGTCCGCGCGCGGGACTGAGGCTCCTTAAGTCGTGTCCACTGCGCCGTCGGGGTGATCATCGTCCGCCGACGGCGGAGCATCGCCCGGAGGGGCGTTCCCCGGTGATCAGTTGGTCGTTGTCCCCTGGGTCGTCCGGGCGGCACCACCGCCGAGTTGGTCACCAAACGGAGGTGGTCACCAAACGGAGGTGGTCACCAAACGCCCTCAGGCCCGGCCGAAACACCCCGACCGACAGACCGTCCGTCAGAAGGAGTCCCTCGCATGTGTGTTCGTCCCCTGGCCCCCGCGTCCGGCATCGCCGGAACGCCCGTCACCCGCCGAAGGCTCCTCACCGGGGCGCTCGGTCTCGCGGCGGCCGGCGCCTGGGGCGCGGGCGGACGCGCGGCCGCGGCGGGCGGCACGAGCCCGCTGATCTTCGACTGCGACACCTGGGGCGCCCGCCCGCCCTCCGAGGACGTCGTGATCCTCGACGCACCGCCCCGGCGGATCATCGTGCACCACACCGCGACCCGCAACACCGACGACCTCTCGCAGAAGCGGGCCTTCGCGCTCGCACGGGCGATCCAGAACTACCACATGGACATGCAGGGCTGGATCGACACCGGCCAGCACTTCACCATCAGCCGCGGCGCGTTCGTCACCGAAGGCCGCCACCACAGCCTCGCCGAACTGTCGACGGGCCTGCGCCAGGTCCGCTCCGCCCACTGCGTCGGCCAGAACGACGTGTCCGTGGGCATCGAGAACGAGGGCACCTACACCCACGAGGAACCCCCGGCCCGCCAGTACCAGACCCTCGTAGCCCTGTGCGCGCACATCTGCGGCACGTACGGGCTGTCCCCGTCGGAGATCCACGGCCACCGGGACTTCAACGACACCCAGTGCCCCGGCGATCGCCTCTACGCCCTCTTGCCCCGCCTGCGCCAGGACGTCGCCCTGCGCCTCGGCGTGCAGCCCTGGCCGACGGAGGAGGAGAAACCGCGCCACCCCCACCCCTGGCCCGGCCCCGCCGAGTACCTCCCGCCGGAGTTCCTCACCCGCGAACTGCGGCGCTGGACCTCGCGCGGCTGAGCAGGGGCGCGGGAGGCGGGGACGCGTGGAGGCGAGGGCGTGCGCCCCGTTGAAAAGATCTTGCCGGGGCACGGCGGAGCACGGTACGGTCCCCGACCATGACCACGTACACCTCTCACAGATCGGGGGTCCCGTCCGCGCAAGGTGAGTGCTGATGCCCACTCACATCGCGAACGGCCCTTCCCACCCCGCCGACCTGTCCTTCTGGCTGCGCGTACGCGAGTACGCCGTGCCGCCCGCCATGATCGAGACCGCCACCACCCGCCGGCACGCCGGCGACTGGGCGGGGGCGTGCGCGGCCGCGGGCGTCGACGTCGACCTCGACCTGCGCTCCGTCTCCCGCGTCCACGGCCGGGAACGCGCCGCCCGGATCCGCGCCGACCTGCGCGCACTCGCTCCCGACCTGCTGCGCTGGCACATGCCCCGGATCGCCCCGGACGGACTGCTGCGCCCCGGCCTGACGATCGCCCTGGCCCGCTACGACGCCCCGACGCCGGACGGACCCCCACCGCTGTACCTCGTGGCCCGCACCCCGCCCGCCTGGGCGGACGCCGGCCAACGCATCTCCCTCGCCCTGTGGGACGGTTCCACCGAGCCCGCGCCCCGCCTGCACCCGCACCCCCACCCCAGCCGGCGCCACCGCCTCGACCTGCACCGCCACCTCTGGGACGCGCACCGCTCCGCCGAGCTGCGACCCCGGTCCGCCTGCGCGCTCCCGGCGCAGGGGGACCCGTACCCGTACCCGTACGAGCACGGGACGCATCCGGAACACCGCGCCCCGGCGGTCCACCAGTGGGCCGCAGAGGCGCGGATCCTGCTGCGCGCCGAAGGCCGGCCCGCCGGCCCCGTCGTCGTACGGCTCGACTCCCGCCGGCGCCTGCTGCTCGACGTGTCCCCGGAGGGCGCGCCCGCGTGCCCGCCGCCGCGGATCACGACCGTGCCGCTTCGCGACACCCACCGCGGTCTGCCGCTCCTGCCCGACGCGGCGGTGTGGGTCCCGCCCGACGTGGAACTGCTCCGCGCCGGGCTGCTCGGGCCCGACCGGCTGCACCCGCTGGTCGCCGCGGCGCTCGTACCCGGCCACGTACCGGCCGGTCCGCCCGTGACCACCGAACCGCCGGGCGGGCCACGCTTCGTGGACTGCCGGGGAGCGCGGCACCGCATCGCTCTCGTCGACGGGGTGCTGGTGGCGCTCGACCACGATCCGCGGGAGATCCACCGCGAGGAGCTGCTCGTCGCGCTGACCGGTACACCGCTGCCCTGCCTGCGCGCGATCGACGAGGCGCACCGACACCCCGACTGCCTCAGCGGGGTCCGCGAACGCCTGGACCACGGGGACGTCGCCGGCGCGCTGGCCGTCGTGGAGGGCCTGCTCGGGCCCGACGCCGTGCTGCGCGGCGGCGCCCTGCGCGACGAGCTGGAGGCGGCCGCGCGTCGGCGCATCGACCACGGCCTCTACCGGGCCGGTCTCGCCGGCCCCGGACCGGGCCCGGGACCCGGACCCCGGCCGGGACCACACCCCGTACAGCAGCGTGTTTCGGCCCGTCGCCGTCGCCGTCGCCGGCACCGGCGCCGCGCGACCGTCCGCTGACCGGGCCGCCGGCTCCCGGCCTCCAGCCCTTCTCTTCTCGTCTTCTTCTGCTCTTCTCATCCTCTTCGCGTTCCTCGAAACGCCCAAACCCCACACAGGTGATCCAACATGTCCTCATATGCCCCGTCCGCACCTGCCACCGGCCTCGACCACCCGTTCCCTTCGGACCCACTCGGCGTCGCCGACACGCTGTCGTCCCTGCTGAGTGACACCACCACCGAACCCCGCCCCGATCCGCAACTGGCGGCCCTGACCCTGTCCGTGGCCGCCGACCTGCCCGTCCTGCTGTGGGGCGAACCGGGCATCGGCAAGACGGCGGCGCTGACGCGGCTCGCCGAGAGCCTGGACCTCCCGCTCACCACCGTCATCGCGAGCGTGCACGAACCGTCCGACTTCTCCGGGCTGCCCGTCATCGGCGACGACCCCGCCGAACAGGGCGTCCCCATGGCCCCGCCGGACTGGGCCGTGCGCCTCGTACGGGCCGGCCGGGGGCTGCTGTTCCTGGACGAGCTGTCCACCGCGCCGCCCGCCGTACAGGCCGCTCTGCTCCGCCTCGTCCTGGAGCGCCGCGTCGGCGCGCTCCGACTGCCGCCGGGCGTGCGGATCGTGGCCGCCGCCAACCCGCGCGCCTCGGCGGCCGACGGCTGGGAGCTGAGCCCACCGCTGGCGAACCGTTTCGTGCACCTCCACTGGACCCACGATCCGGAGGTCGTCGTACGCGGCCTCGCCGGCACCTGGCCCCGGGCGACGCTGCCGGAGCTCAGGCCCGAACGGCTGGTCGAGGCCGTCGACTTCGCCCGCCGCGCCGTGTGCGGACTCCTCGCCGCCCGCCCCGCGCTCGTCCACCGCCTGCCCAGCGGCGAAACCCGTCGCGGCGGCGCCTGGCCCTCGCCGCGCACCTGGGAGATGGCCTTGCGGCTGATCGCCTTCGCGACCGCCGCCGACGCCTCCCGCGAGGTGCTGTCCCTGCTGGTGCGGGGCGTGGTCGGCGACGGCCCGGGGCTGGAACTGCTGGCGAGCCTCGACCGGATGGACCTGCCCGACCCCGAAACCCTGCTCGCCGACCCGGCCGGCGCCGTCCTCCCGGAACGGGGCGACCTGCGCCAGGCCGTCCTCGACGCGGTGGTGGCGGCCGTACGCAGCCGTCCGGACAAGGCCCGTTGGGACGCCGCGTGGGCGCTGCTCGTACGGGCGCTGGAGACCGGCGCCCCGGACCTGGTCGTCGTCCCGGCCACCACCCTCGCCGCCCTGCGCCGCGACGCGTGGGACGTTCCGGCGGCCATCGAACGCCTCGCCGGGGCCGTGAACCTCTCGCGCAAGGCGGACGAGGCCGCCGCCCGCACCGCCTCCCGCGCGGCGGCCGACGCGCGGGCCCGCCGATGAGCGCCACCACGACGCCGGGGACCCTCGACCGCGACAAGCTGTACGCCGCCCGGCTCCACGCCGCCCGCGTCCGCCCCTACCTGGCCACTGCCCTGTTCGCCCTGCACACCGTCGAGACCCGGCGGGTGCCGACGATGGCCGTCGACGCGCACTGGCGGTGCTACGTCTCACCGGCGTTCGTGGACCGCACGCCCGTGGAGGAACTGGCCGGCGTCTGGGTCCACGAGGTGTCGCACCTGCTGCGCGACCACCACGGGCGCGGCGACCGGGTCGCGCGCGAGCGCGGGCTGACCGGGCCGGGCGAGCGGCTGCGCATGAACATCGCCGCGGACTGCGAGATCAACGACGACGTCTTCGGCGACGGCCTGACCATGCCCGAGGGCGCCGTCACCCCCGCCGGCCTGGGGCTGGACGGCGGGCAGCTGATGGAGGACTACCTGCGCCAGTTCCGCCTCGGAACCGCCACGCGGGACATCGCCTGGCTCGACTGCGGCAGCGGCGCCGACGGACTCGAACGGGAATGGGACCTCGGCCCCGACGGCGCGCACGGGCTGAGCCCGCAGGAACGGGACGCGGTCCGCTTCCGGGTGGCGCGGGGCATCACCGGCCGCCCCGGCGACACCCCCGAGGGGTGGCGGCGCTGGGCGGAGGAGGCGTTCCACCCGCCGCAGCCCTGGCGGGAGCTGCTCGGCGCGGCCATCCGCGCGGCCGCCGCCGGATCCGGCGCCGGCGAGGACTACACGTACGGCCGCCCCGCGCGCCGGGCGACCGCCCTGCCCGGGGTCGTCCTGCCGAGCCTGCGGCGCATGCCGCCCCGGGTCTGCGTGGTCGTCGATACCTCCGGTTCGGTCAGCGACGCCGAACTGGGCAGCGCGCTCCTCGAAGTCGCCGCGATCGGGCGCGCCGTGGGCGGGCGCCGGGACCTGGTCACCGTCCTGTCGTGCGACGCGGCCGCCCGGGTCGTGCACCCGCTGTGCCGCGCGGAGGGGATTTCGCTGGTGGGCGGCGGGGGTACGGACCTGCGAACGGGTTTCGCCGCGGCGCTGAGGGCCCGACCCCGACCGGACGTCATCGTGGCCTTGACCGACGGCCAGACCCCCTGGCCGCGGACCCGGCCGGGGTGCCGGACGGTGGTCGGTCTCTTCCCCCGCCGCCACGGCTCCGGTTCGTGGGACGAGGACGACCCCGACTACGTCCCGGACACGCCGCCGGAGTGGGCCCGCGTGGTGGACATCGGCTGAGGCGGGAGGCCGAGGCTGAGGCCCAGGTCGAGGCCGGCGCCCCCGGGGACGCTACGGAGCCTCCCGGGCGGGTTCCCGGTCGAGGAGGCGGGCCCGGAACAGGTCGAGGACCTGGTCCAGGGCCGCCCGCGTCCGCTCGCCCGGTCGGTCGACCAGGTGTTCCGTCAGGACCGAGTGCGGGGGCAGCACGGCGTCGGGGTTGGCGTCCTCGTCGTCCAACTCGACGGCCACGAAGGCATCGCCGAGCTCCCGGCGCAGGAACCCGAAACGGTCGCCCGGGGAGAGCCGGTCGCTCTTGAAGCGGAGCCCCAGCACCTGGAGCCCCTCGCGTTCACACCGCCCGCGCACGGTGGCGAGCTCCTCCGGGGAGATGTCGATGCCGCCGCGATGCCGGCGCGTCAGCCCCAGGGGCAGCGACGGCTGGGACAGGACGGGCGCGAGCAGCCGCTCGTCGGTGGCCATGGCGAGGGCGAAGCCGCCGGTGAGGCACATGCCGACGGCGCCGACCCCCGGGCCGCCGCAGCGCTCGTGCTCGTACGCCGCCAAGGCCCGCAGCCACGTCACGACAGGAGAGCTGCGGCGGGTGGCGAAGAGCGTGAACTCGCGGCTCACGCACACGTTCCACATGCTCGCGGCGGTGTACAACGCGCCCCGCACCATGCCGTGCGCCGTGGGGTGAGGGTCGCGGCCGGGCGTGCCGAACAGCACCGGGAGGACGGCCGTACACCCCACCGCCGCGACGCGTTCGGCGAACTCCAGCGCCTTCGGAGTGATGCCGGGGATTTCGGCGATCACGATGACCGCGGGTCCGCTGCCGCGCCGCAGGACCGTCCGCGTCGCGCCTTCGTGGGTGAAGGTGTCCTGCTCGAAGCCTGACAGGTCATGGTCCGCCATGGGCGTCCGCCTCACTCCTCGACTCGTCCGGCCCGTACCCGCTGGTGCCGCCCGTACGGCAGCCGGCCGCGCCGGGCCTACCCCACGGTAGCGTCCGCGCCGCGCGCCTACGCCGACCCGGCCTCAGGGGAACGGATGGGGATGCAGGACGAGTTCCCCGTGGCGCGCCGGGCGGGGCGCGCGGCCCAGCAGGTACGGAACCTCCAGCAGCCGGGGGAGCCCCAGCGTGCGCCGGTTCACGTGCCCGAACGTCATCGGCAGCGCGCCCGGCACGATCGCCTTCGCGCCGTACAGGCCGAGCCTCTTCCGCAATCCCGCCTCGTCCTGCCCCACCACCAGCACCTCCAGGCCGGCCCGCGCGAGGCGGCGTACCGTCGCCTCCAGCAGTACCGTCAGGTCGGCCACCGGCTCCGGCGCCCCGGGCCACACCTCCTGCCAGGGGACCTGCGGGCCGCCGCCGTCCAGGAGGTCCACGCGCGGCCGGGCCTCCCGTAGACCGTAGAGGGCGGTGTGGTCGGCCAAGGTGCGGACCAGATCCGGCTGTTCCAGCATCGGGCGCAGCCGGCCGGGGTCGTGGACGTCCGGCTCCGCCCGCAGGCGCTGCGCGGCGTTGAACACGTTCGTCACCGCCTCCACCACGGCGGAACGGATCGCCGCACGCGGGTCGTGGTGCGCCCCGGCGGCCAGGAAGACCTGGGGGGCCGCCGAATCGACGTCCTCGTGGCGGGCGAGCGCGATGATCGCCGGGACGCCGAAGTCGTTCGTCGCGTCCAGCAGCGTCAGCCGGTAGCCGACCGTCTCCGCCCGGTCGACGAGGTGCAGCACTTCGAGGTCGTCGTCGGGCAGTGCGATCCGGCGCAGCGGGGTCCGCGCGTACCAGGCCATCAGGAACGCGTCGCGCTCCGCCACCTCGAACAGGCCGTAGAGCGCGGCCTCTTCGGGACTGTTGCCGACAGCGCAGCCGCTGGAGCTCTCGTAGACGACACGCGGCCGGCCCGGAGCCGGATCCCAGTACGCCACGTGCTCGGGCACCGCGACGGGCCGCTCGTGGGTCAGCGACCAGCCGTGCACCCAGTCCAGTTCCAGATCCGGGGCGTAGGGCACGGTGGACGACGCCGGATGGCCGTGGTGGGCCGGATCGGGCAGCCCGAGCCGCACCGGATCCACCGCCCGCTCCGGCCCCAACTCGGCGTAGGAGGACCGCAGCACGGTACGCCTCCCGTGCGGGCTCATCCCCGTGAGCCGCTCGATCCCCTCGAAGAGGGCCACGCGCTCGCTGCCTTCGAAGTCGAGGGCCCGCCCGTACCCGCCGTCGCGCTGCGCCCGCCCCAGGGTCACGTACGCGCTCGTCAGGCTGTGCGCCGAATCCTCGGTACGCGTCACCTGATGGATCGGTCCGAAGCGTTCGTCGTACAGCTCCGCCCGTAAACCGGCCGTGTGCGTACGGTCGTTGGGGCCGCGAAGGCTCGATGGTTCCGCCGGCGGCGTTGGCCTCGGCTCCTGGGGGAACCGGGCCGGCTCGACGACGTCCCCGGGCAGCGGCAGGCACACCGGGCAGCCGCCGACGGGCCGGAAGGCGTGGGTCGACCAGGTGGCTCGGCCGCTGTGCACGATCCCCACGGTGGCGCCGGCGCCCCGAGTCGGGACATCGCCGAGCAGCGCGGCCGCCAGTGCGGCGATGCCGTCCGCGAGCGCCGGCGCGGGGCCTCCGGCCAGCCGGAGCCCGGGGCTGTGCCAGGGGACGCGGCCGCCGATGGTGGCGAGGCGCCGGTACTCCGTACAGGCGACGCAGCCCACGGCGCCGGGTCGCAGCACCGGGCCGACGACGGAGACCGCGCCGTCGTGGCGCACCGGGACCAGGGCCACGGGGTGGTCGAGCGCGTGCCGCGACAGGGTCGTCGCGAGCTCCAGCGTCCAGTCGTCCAGCACGACGACGGCCCGGCCGGAGGTGAACTCGCGCGCGGCGCGGGTGTCGAGGACGTCGAGGCCGAGGTCGGCGAGGGCCGCGCGGAGCGGGGTGGAGGCCGGGGAAGTGGCCGGGGAGGTGGCGGGTGAGGCTGTCACGGTGACGTCCTTCCGCTGTCGGTGTGGTCGGTCTCGCTCGTGGTCAGGACGGTGAATCCGCAGCGGCCGAGCGCGGTGACGGTGGACACGGCCGCCGGTCCGGTGGGCGACAGGGGAGCGGTGCGCAGAGCGGTCAGCCGCAGGAGCGTGGTGTGCAGTCCCGGCTCGCGTGCGGCGACCCCGGCCCACCAGCCGGCCGCCCACCGCTCGTCCTCCCACGGTGCCGGTGGCACACCCGCCACGCCGAGCGCACACAACTCGCCCCCGAAGGAGGTCGTTCGCGCATCCGTTTCGGCCTGTACGCGGACCAACGCGGCCAGCGTCGCGAAGGCGACGGCGTCCCCGGCCGTGGCCTCCACCGCCCGCCCGAGCAGCCGCCCCGCGACCCCCTTGACGCCCGCGACCCCCGCGGCCCCCGCGCCCTCGTGCACCTCGGCCCGGTGCGCCGCGCCGCCGCGTCGAGGCGGGTCACCCGCAGCTCGGCCCGTACGCCCAGCCGCCGGGTCAGCACGCTCCACCAGTGGCGGGCCTGCGCGTGCCCGGCCGTGTACGGGTCGAAGGGCGCGGCCCCGCCTCCGGCTCGGGCAGCCGCAGCGCGCCGCGCCGCAGGGCCCGGCCCCGCGCGTGACCCGGCCCCGCTCCGACGACCACCCCGACCCCGTCCCGGGAACCCTTCCCCGACAGCCGCAGCTCCGCCGCGCGACACGCCGCGTCGAGCCGGGCCAGGTCGGCCCGTGCACCGCCGCCGTCAGCCACCCGCCGCCCGGCACCGCGCAGCCGACCAGCGCCACCGGCAGTTGCGGCAAAGCGCCCGGCAGGGCGGGCTCCACCACCCCGAGCCGTGCGTCGCCCAGCGCGGCGGCCCCGGTCAGGGCCTCGGCCAGGGTGGCCGGGGCCGCCGCCGGCTCCGGGTCCCCGGCAGGCCCCCCGAGCCAGGGGCGGTAGTCCGCGCGGAGCGGACTCGCGGTGGCGACGAGGGCCGAGGGAATCCGTAGCACCTGCTCCGGGCCCGCGTCCCCGTCCCCGTCCGCGACCCCGGCCGCGACCCCGGGATCGGGCAGCCCCGCGACGGCACACACCAACCGTTGCACGGCCCCGCCCGCGACAAGCGCGCCCAAGGCGCCGGCCGGACCGGACGCGCCGGCCCCGTCACCCTCCGCACCCCAGAGCCGCTCCGCCAGTGCTGCCGTGTTCGCCTCGGCGTCGGGCGGGGTGCCCACCGGGGTGACGAAGCCGCCGTCGGGGTGGACGGCGGCTCCGACCGCGAGTGCGGTGCCGTCGGGCCGTCGGGCACGCAGCAACACCCGACCCCCGGGCCCGTCCGTGGCCCGGACGGGGTCGGCGGTGATCCCGCTGCGCGCGAGCGCGCGGAGCACCGCTCCGGCCAGGGCGTCGTCCACCCCGCCGCCGGCGACCTCCACCCGGGCGGACCGCAGCGCGGCCGCCGCCTCGGCCGGGTGCTCGGCGACGGCCGACAACCAGCGGCCGAGCGGGCCCCCGCCGGGCAGGGGCTCGGCCGGGGCCAGCATCCGGTGCACGTGTAACTGCCCGATCAGCGTGCACAGCGCGGCCCGTAGCGGCGTACCGGACGGGGCCCGCTCGGCCAGGGCCGCGGCCCCGCCCTCCGTCAGCAGGGCCTCCTCCACCATCCGCCACAGCGCGGGGAGCGCCGGGCTGCCCTCCAGCGTCACGCTGGTGGTCCACCCGCGCAGGTGCAGACCCCCGGCGAGCGCACTGGCCACGACCCCGGGCCGGAGCCGCCATCGCCCCAACCCGTCCAACCCGTCCAACCCGTCCAACCCGTCCAGCGCGTCGAGCGCCTTCCCCATCGCTACGTCGGTCACGACCCGCTCCCCGCCCGGTAGGTCTCCACCACGAGCTCCACCGCCCGCGCGGGCCGCGTCCGCCCACCCGGCGCCGGGAGCGCCTCCTCCAGCACCACGCCCTCCGGGTAGCGGGAGAGCCACCGGTCGAGGCACCGCAGGTGCAGGGCGCTGCCGAGGTCCACGAACTGCGGTTTGGGCCGCGCCAACCGATCCAGGGCCGCCGCGGCGCCGCCGGCGCCCTCCCCGGAGCCGGGCTCCACGGGGTGCAGGAAGAGCTGGTCGGGGACGCCGAGCAGGGCCCGCCAGCGGGCCACGGCCTCGAACGGCACCTCGCCGTCGGCGGCCAGCGCGGCGCGCAGCGCGCCCACCGTGCCCGGCGCCAGCCTCCAACGGCGCCGGCGCAGGACGATGTGGCGGTGACGCAGCCGGGGGGTGCGGATCAGCTCGCCACCCGGAACCCGACTGACGAGCTGCGGCACCAGCGCGGCGAAGGAGACGACGCCCTCCGGGTGGTCGTGGATCAGCGGAGTGCTGCGCGTGGTGAGCAGGTCCGGCACGAGCAGGCCCGGATAGAAGACGTCCAGCAGCTCGCCGGTGGCGCGCGACCGGAGCCGTACCTGATCGCTCGCCACGTCGTGGAAGAGTTCCACGTCGGATTCCGCGATCGGCGCCCCGTGCTCCGGCCGCGCGGCGTCGGCCGGGCCGACCTCGTCCGAGGTGATCTCGTCCGGGAGGAACAGCGGCTGGAGGTTCGCGTTGAACCCGCGTACGAGACGGAACTGCACGGGCCTGGAGCCGGGTTGCCGGTGCCGTCCGACTTCCCGAGTGATCTCGCCCGCCGTCGCCTCGGCGGCCCGGGGGTCGAGCTGGTCCAGGAACCGGCTGCCGATCCGCCCCCAGCCGCCGTAGACGTGGTTCAGCGCCAACATCCCCCGCCCGCCGTCGCGTTGCAGGAAATACGCGTACGACAGGGGGCGGGTCCTCGTCCAATCGGGCAGCGCACGGGCCACGTCGGCTACCAGCCAGGACGGCAGGACCACATCGGCGTCGGGATCCTTCCGGTGTTGCGCCCGCTCGCGTATTCGCCTGACGAACTCCGCGCGTAGCAGCGCCAGTTCGTTGGCCCCCGAAGGCAGCGCGGCACCTTCGATGTCCTCGCCCGACGCGCCGCGCAGGGCCGTGCGTACGGTGTCCTCCCGGGCGGCGACGGTCTCGCCCGCGAAGTCCCAGATCGGGTGGCAGACGCCGCCGACGCCGTGACGGGCCACGAACCGGTCGCGCAACGCGCGACGCAGCACGTGCCCGAGATCGAACAGCTCGGCCAAGGCGCTCAGTTCGTGCAAGGCGTCGTGATCAGCGCCGGTCAACAGGCCTTCCGTGGCGACCGGTTCGCGGGCCACCACGTCCTCCGACAGGACGATCGGCGTCTGCGTACCCTCGGGCAGCGGCCGGCCCGCTGCCGCCAACAGGGCCGCCCACCGCGCGCGCAACAGGGCCATCAGGCCCGTCCGCCCACCCGGATCGGCAGCGCCGAACTTCCCTGTCGTCTCAGCCACTTCATCGATCAGACCGGCCAGCGCGAGGTCGTTCCTCTCGCCGATGGAACGCAGCCAGTCGGCCAGTCGCGCCAACGGCTCCGGATCCTGCGGGCCCACGGGCGGTACGGGGACCAGCAGCCCGGCGTCCACGAGTTGCGCCACGTACGCCGAGGCCGCCGCCCGGTCCTCGGGCCGGGCCAGCCCGGCCGCCAACTCGGCCGGCGTGGCGGGTATGCGGCACAGTGCGGCCACCCGCTCCAGCGGGCCGCTCGCGGCCACTTCGACCTCGTCCTCGTCCGCGAGGACGACGCGGCCGATCGCGGAGACGGTGCGCGTGCGGGCGAAGGTGGCCCGGCCGTCGGCCGTACGGGCCGCGCTCGTCATCCGGTGGGGGAGCAGGGCCCGCCGGCGCGGATCGGCGACCAGGGCCTCGCACAGCGCGGTCACCAGGGTCCGGTTGGCCCGGACGAGGTTGTGGGTGGCGCCCAGCAGGTCGCCCTCCCCCCACTCCGCCACCGTCGTGTCCCGGCCGACGCGCGGCCCGATGGGCAGCGGACCCCAGCCGACCGCCGTGAACCAGGACAGCGGGCTCGTCCGCGTGGCGGCACGCACCGCGTGCCGCAGCACCCCGGGCTCCTCCTTGCGCGCCCGACGCCCGCCCCTCCCGGCTGCCACACGCTCGACGGCGGCCAGCAGGTCGGCGCTGGTGTAGGAAGCGGCGAGCGCGAACGCGGGCTCGCGGCACTGGACGGCGAGCGCCTCCCGGTCCGCCGTCAGCGCCCCGGGCGCCGATTCGGTGACCCAGGCGCGCGCCGACTCCATCCGGTCCCGCAACAGCAGCCACTCACGCACCTGCGGCACCCGCTCCGGCAGGTCGCCGAGCCGGTCCAGGAGCGCGGCACGGGGCTCGCGCCCGTTGTGCACGGCCCGGCGCAGGGGGAGTACGACGTCCCGGTGGAAGGCGTCGGGGTGGCCGCCCCGGCTCTCGTAGAGGGCGTCGGTCAGTCGCAGGCGCAGGTCCGCCAGCGCGCCCTCCAGTTCCGTCAGCCGGTCCAGCCCGGCGCGGAACACGGCGGCGTCGGGGGACTGCGCGGGGTGGCCGATCACCGTCGAGCGCACCAGCGCGTACGGGGCGGTGCGCACGGCGTACGGGGCGGGCACGGGGGGCGTCATGGCGTCCGGTCCTTTCCGGCGGGGGCTCGGGGCTCGGGCTCGGCCTCGGGCTTGCTCAGGGCAACGGGTCCGTCCCGACGACCGCGTGCGTACGGGCGTCGGGACGGACGACGACGGGGTCCTGCTCAGACCACGCCGGGCATGGCCTGCGGCATCTGACTGCAGGTCCAGGTGCAGGCGGTGGGGATGCCACAGCCCGAGGTGGAGGTGTTGGCCGCGAAGGCCGAGACACCGGCGGTGTCGCGCATCGTGGTGACCGTGATGCCGCCGAGGTCCAGATCGTGGGCGTCGAAGGTGGTGCCCATGTCGATATCCGCCATGTGAACTCCCAAGGTGGTGGGACGATGTGTGATGGCTGCTGCCGTGGTACGGACGAGCAGGGCGACGGTAGCCCGCAGGCGGTTCGGAGCACAGCGGACGGATTGCGGCATTCCTGAGGAACTCGACCTCAACTCAAGGAAATTGACCGAAAGGCGACGTGACAACCGTCGCCGGGAGAGAACTCCAGCCGTACGTCGCCCCCCGGTCCACCGCAACCCCGGTCCCCCACGACCCCGGTACCGGACGTCAACCCCTGCCCATCGGACGGCCCTTGCCCGTAGCCTCGGTCCCGCCCGACGCCGCCGCCGGCCCCCGCACCGGGCCGCACGCCGCACGCCGCCCCCTCCCAAGCAGCCGAAGCAGGTGACCATGCCCCACCCCGCCCCCTCCCGCCACCCGCGCGGACGACGCGGCCTCCGCCTTTTGGTGACGGCCGCCGCCACCGCCGCGGCGCTACTCCTCCCGGCCTCCACGGCCCACGCCGACCCGCCCCACAACCTCCCCCAGAACGCCGATGGTTGGGAGCAGAGCTTCTCGCCCGCCTACGACTACGACGGCGACGGCTGCTACGCCACCCCCGCCATAGGCCCGGACGGGACGCTCGCCCCCGGCCTCAAGACCAGCGGAGCGATCAACGGCAGCTGCCGTGACCGCTCGGACCTCGACAACTCCCAGACGTACGCCCGCGCCAAGTGCAACAACGGCTGGTGCGCCATCGTGTACGCGAGCTACTTCGAGAAGGACCAGGCCGTGCACGGCAGCGGACTGGGCGGCCACCGGCACGACTTCGAGCACGTCATCGCCTGGGTGGACATCGCGTCCCACCGCGTCGAGCACGTCTCGACCACGCAGCACAGCACGGTCAGGACGTACCCCCGCGCTCAGGTCCGCTTCGACGGCTCGCACCCCAAGATCGTCTACCACAAGGACGGCGCCAGTACGCACTTCTTCCGGCTCGCCAACGGCAACGACGAGCCGCCGGAGAACCACTACAACAACTGGCGCTACCCCCCGCTGGTCGGTTGGAGCGGCTGGCCCGACACGGGACTGCGCGACCGTCTGATGGGCGCGGACTTCGGCGCCGCCACCATCAAGATCACCGACGACCGCTTCCCGAACCTCCTGAACGGCGCGAAGCCCGCGGGAATCCCCTTCAACCCCTGGGGCTGACCCCTGACACCTGACATGGCACCTGACACCTGACACTGACACCCGGACCTTCGCCCCACCCCCACGGCACGCCGCCGTGACACTACCGGTCCCGGCCGGAACCATGGTGCGATGTGACCAGGAGCGACCGTGCCCGGACCAGGACCGAACCCACCTCGCGGAGCCGTGGTTGGCGCGAGCTCGGCAGGCGGGACTTCCTCACCGCCGCGGGAGCGTGGGCGGCGACCATCGCCACCGGCGTGCCCGCGTACGCCACCGACGCCGCCCGCGACGCCGCGCACGCCGACGAGTACGTCGACGTCCAACTCCTCGGCATCACCGACCTGCACGGCTACCTCCAGGCGCCGCCCGGCGGCGACTCCGTCATCACCGGCAACGGCGGCGTCCGCTACACCGTCGGGGGTGTCGCGTACCTGGCCGCGCATCTGGAGCGGCTGCGCGACGGGCGCCGTAACAGCCTCTTCTGCACGCAGGGCGACGCCTTCGCCGGCTGGGAGTTCGACGCGATGGCGTTCGCCGACGAGCCGACGGTCGAGGCACTCAACAGGATGGGCCTCGACTTCGCGACCGCCGGCAACCACGAGTTCGACAAGACGCCCGCGATGCTGCTGCGCCACATGGGGCAGGGCGTGCCGTTCCCGGTCGTCGGTCGTGACGCCACCTTCACCGACTCCACCGGCCTCCCCTTCCACGGATCCGATTTCCCCTACTACAGCGCCAACCTGGTGCGCACCGCCGACGGGCAACCGGTCCTGCCGCCCTACCACACCGAGTGGGTCACCGCCCCCGACGGACGGCGCCTGCCGATCGGGTTCATCCACCTGACCGCCATCGGCACCGAACGCTTCCCCGGTTCCTACCATCCGGGCCTGGCCACCCTCGACGCCGTCGAGACCGCCAACGCCTGCGCCGAACGGCTCCGGTCCCAAGGCGTGAACGCCATCGTGCTCTCCCTCCACGACGGCGCGGTGGCGGGCGGCGACTTCAACAGCGGCACCGACCCCTCCGGGCCCGCGTTCGACCTCGCGCTGCGGGTCTCACCCGCGATCGACGCGATCGTCACCGGGCACTGGCACCGCCGGTTCAACATGATGCTGCCCGACCCCGAGGGCCGTCCCCGCCCCTTCGTGGAGGCCGGCTGCCACGGCCAGGTCGTCAACGAGATCAGCCTGCGCCTCGATCCGACCACCGGCGCGGTCGTCCGCGAGCTGACCGTCTCCACCAACCACCCCAACACCCGCGACATCGCCCCCGACCCCGCGCTGAAAGAGGTCACCGACTACTGGGCCGGCCAGGCCACCGCACGCGACCGCGCCCCCATCGGCCGGCAGACCGGCTCCTACACGCGGACCCGCAACGCCGCCGGGGAGAGCACCATGGGCGACCTCGTCGCCGACTGGGCGCTGTGGGCGGGCAGCCGCCCCACGGACCCCGACGACGACGCCAACGTCCACCCCAACGTCCCCGCCCACCTCGCGGTGGTGCCGGTGGCGCCCCGGATGGGCCAGGCGGTCCTCGCCGGCGACCTGCTCCGGGACACCGCGACCGACGGGGCGGTGTCCTTCGGCCGGGCCTGGCGGGCCGTCGGCTTCGGGGATCCCGTCGTCACGGCCTGGGTGAGCGGCCGGCAACTCCACGACGCACTCGAACAACAGTGGACGCGCGAGCCCGACGGCTCGCTGCGGTACGCACCGCTCGCGGTGTCCCGTAACGTCCGCTACACGTATGACCCCGAGGGAGCCGTCGGAGACCGCGTCGCCCCCGCCGACGTCCTCGTGGACGGCCGCCCCCTCGACCCGGCCGCCCGCTACCGGCTCGCCGCCCTCTCCTATACGTTCCTCGGACTCGACGGATACCCGGCGTTGACCGACTTCGAGGAGCCGTACCGCCACCAGCGGGACTACGAGAGCTTCATCGCCTACGTCCGCGAGACCGAGGTGCTCACGCCCGCGCCCCTCGGCCGGGTGGCGGTACGGGACACCGCCCAGGCGGCGGGGGAGCACGGCACGGTCGTCGACCCACCGCTCCCCCTCCACCCGGACGGTACCCCCTTGCCCCGACCGCAGGCGGCGATCGTCACCGCGGGCCTCCCCCACGCCCGCGCCGACGACCGCCGACCCCCGTGCTGACCCGCGGCCGGTCGACCGCCGGGAACTACCGGACGAGATCCTCGACGGTGAGGGCGATCGTCCCGAAGAGGTCGCCGATGGTCGTCAGCGCGGCCGCCTGGAGGGCGTCGGCCGGCACGACCGTCCCGTCCGGGGCGGCCAGCGAGCGGGTGGCGGTGGCCTCGGCGACCACGGTGGGCCGGTAGCCGAGGTTGAAGGCGCCCTCGGCGGTGAAGGTGACGCACATGTGGGTCATGAAACCGGCCAGGACGAGGTCCCGGCCCGCGCCCAGATCACCCAGCACCTTCTCCAGGTCCGTGGCGTGGAAGGAGTTGGGGAACTCCTTGACCACCACGGATTCGCCGTCGACGGGCGCCACCTCGGGGCTGATGGCACCTATCTCGGCTCGGATGTCGTAGGGGGTGCCCGGACCGCCGTCGTTGAGGACGTGGACCACCGGCGCGCCGGCGGCGCGGGCCGCGGCCAGCAGCCGGGCCCCGGCGGCGAGGGCCTCCTCGGCGCCCTGGAGGGCCATCACGCCCGTCCGGTAGGTGTTCTGGAAGTCGATCAGGACGAGCGTGCTGTCGGCGAGCCGGGGCAGGGCGTCGTCGAGGCCGCTCACGTCGCGCAGGGTCTTGGAAATGGCCATGACAAATTCTCCTTGGGGTGAACGCGGGACAGGAAACATCGGAGACGTCGGAAACAACGGAGACGTCGGAAACAACGGAACAGACGGTGGTCTGCGAAAGGACGGCTCAGCCGGTGGTGCGAAAGCGCCTGCGGTAGGCCGCCGGAGCGGTCCCGATCCGCTTGCGCAGCGCCCGGTGGAGCGTCTCCACCGAGCCGAGCCCACAGGCCGCCGCCACCTCGTCCAGGGGCTGGTCGGTGCTCTCCAGCAGCCGGCGGGCCGCCTCCACCCGCGCCGACTCGACGTAGGCGGCCGGGGTGGCCCCGGTCTCCTGGCGGAAGACCCGGGCGAAGTGGCGTTCGCTCAGGCACATCCGCGCCGAGAGCGCCGCCGCGGACAGGTCGCCGTCCAGGTGGTCGGCGATGAACATCCGAAGCTCGTCGATGTCCCGACGAGCGGCCGGCGGCCGGGACAGCGGCACCGAGAACTGGCTCTGACCGCCCTGACGCTTCAGGTACATGACCAGTTGCCGGGCCACGCCCAGGGCCACGTCCTCGCCGAGGTCCTCGGCCACCAGCGCCAGCGCGAGATCCATGCAGGCGCTGATCCCGGCCCCCGTCCACACGTTCCCGGACCGGACGAAGATCGGATCCGGGTCCACGGTCACGGCCGGGTACTCGGCCGCCAGTTGGGCGGCGGTGGACCAGTGCGTGGTGGCCGTCCGGCCGTCCAGGAGACCGGCCGCCGCCAGCAGGTGCGCGCCCACGCACACCGACGCCACCCGCCGCGCCAGGGGAGCGGTCACCTTGAGCCACTCCACGACGTCCCGGTCGATGCGGGCGACGGGCCCGTCCGGGTGGGGATCCACCGCGCCGGGCACCAGCAGGGTGTCCAGTACGCCGTCGACCTCCGCGAACGAGAGGTCCGTGACCAGACGCACCCCCGCCGAGGTGGTGACCACCCCGGACGTCGGCCCCGCCAGCTCCACCCGGTACCCGGCCCGCCCGTCGGTCTCGACGTTGGCCAGGGCGAACACCTCGGCCGGTCCGGTGACGTCGAGGAGGTCGACATCGGGGAAGACCGCGATGACGACGCGGCGGTTCGTGGGCATGCGTCCATGGTCACGTGCGCCCCGCACGGCCGCAATGACGACGTTCTGTCACATCCGGACACGGAGACGGACGGGGAGACGCCGAGGCCCCCGTAGGAGCGATCTTCGGTGTGTCCGCGTGAACCGGGGCGGTTCGTGGCGGCCGTCGCGTTGGTGACCACCATCGCCGTCTCCGCGCCGGCCGCGGAGACGTGCGGCTCCGTCATCACCGCCCCGCTCAAGGCCCCGGTGTCGGCCGACGATCCCTGTCCCAGCAGTGATCCGGTGGTGTGCCGGATCCGCGTGCTGCCGATGGACCAGAAGGTCGAGGCCCAGCGGATCCGGATGAGTTACCACGACCTCCTGGAGGACATGCACCGCACCGAGGCCGACATGCGGGAGGCGGGCGCCACGGACGAGGAGATCGCCCGCGAGTTGGTCGACATGCGCAACCAGGCCAAGGAGATCACCCGCGCGGGCATGACGCCGGAGGAGGTCCGGATCCTGGAGGAGCGCAACCGGGTCAAGTACGGCAACCCCCTCGGCCCCACCGCCGACCAGCTCTACGCCAGGTACGGCTCGTGGCAGCAGGTCATCGACGCGTCGATGCGCACCAGTTACGGAGTGGACCGCGAGCTCAGCCTCGTGTAACGCCCCTGTCCGATCGCGTAGCCCCCGGGCATGGCGAAGGCCCGCCGTGGGTGTTCGTGCGGACACCCACGGCGGGCCTCACCGACGGGTCAGCTGCCGGCCGAGACGTTGCCGGAGAGGACCGGGATGTTGCTGAGGATGTGCGAGAGCGGCTCGTCGCCCTTGGCCTGGGTGGAGTTCTCGGTGCACTGCTGGTTCTGCGGGTTGGACAGGACGTTGATGTCCTGGACGCCGACGTTGACCAGGGCCAGGATGGACTGGGCGTTGACCTTGGCCGGCAGGCCGATGCAGGGCTTGTTCAGGGTGCCCTGGACCAGGCCGAGCTGCGGGCTCAGGTCGCCGTGGGTCGCCTGGTTGCCGTAGGACTGGACGGCACCGTTGCCGTTGACGGTGTTGATCCCGTTGTCGTTGCCGATGGCCATGGCCGGGGCGGCTACGGCAGCGCCGGCGCCGATCGTGGCGGCGGTGGCTGCGGCGGTGACCATCATCTTCTTCAGCATGAGCGAGTTTTCCTTCGCTGGTACGGTAACTGGCCCCTGGCAGGGGCGTTCGTCTCGATAACGGGCGAAGGGGTCCGGGCGTGACGGTAGGTCACCCGATCGCGCAAGCATTGCCGTCGCCGGGCCGACAAACGGACAATCCGAACGTGTGAGGAACGCTCAGGGGCCGGTGCGCTCCGGGAACGTGAAGGTGTAGCCCTGCGCCTTCAGCCAGGGCAGGTACTCCTTCAGCGCGGCCACCGTCTCGCTGCGGTCGCCGCCGCCGTCGTGGAAGAGGACCGTCGGCCGTACGGGCAGGTCGGTCTCGACGGCGGACAGGATGGCCGCCAGACCCGGACGGCTCCAGTCCTTCGGGTCCACGCTCCACCCCAGCGGCCGCATCCCGGCCGCGGCCGCCACCGCACGGCTGTCGGGAGTGAAGGCACCGCCCGGCGCCCGGTAGTAGCCGACGGGCACGCCCGGCACGGCCTTCTCGATCATGGCCTTGGCGTCGAGGATCTGCTGCCGCTGATAGGCCACGGGCTTGTGGTCCATGGTCACGTCGTGGTCGACGGAGTGGTTGCACAGCCGGTGCCCGTCGGCCGAGACCGCGCGCACCAGTTCCGGATGCTCCTGCGCGCGGGCGCCGACCATGCAGAACGTGGCCTTGACGTGGTTCTTGCGCAGGACGTCGAGCACCTGGGGGGTCCATCGCGGGTCGGGGCCGTCGTCGATGGTGATCGCGATGTCGCGGCCGGCGCCCTGGGCGAGCCGGGAGATCCCGAGGGGAACGGGATACCCGGCGGGCGCGGCGGCCCGTTCGGCTCCGGCGGCCCGTTCGGCTCCGGCTGAGGTCCGCTCCGGCGACCGGTCCGCCGATCCTGCTGTCGTGTCCGCGGCGGCGGTGCCGCTCGTGGCCAGGAGGCCCAGGAGGCCGAGGACCGCGGCGGCCGTGACCGCCGCGGCGGAGCCGGCCCGACGCCGGTTCGCGGAACTGCTGGTGCTGCTGGTGCTGTTGCCCATGGAGGCGTACTTCCTTCGCGTTCGGTTCCCCCCGATGCGCGGTGCCGGACGCGTTTCGTCCGGTTCGATCCAGGCTAGGAAGCCGGCGCAGGCCCCCTCTTCGTCGAGCGGGTGGCGCCGAATCCGCTCTCGTGCGCCCACACGTGGGTACAACCCGGGCACTGGAGGTGGAGCAGGCTGCCGGTGTTGGTCAGCAGGTAGCGCCAGTGCGTGGAACACGTACGCCGCTCCGCGCACGGCCCGCAGCCCCGCACGTCGTCGCAGTTCGGGCAGGCCACCCAGGCGCGTCGGCCGGCGTCGGCCTGCGGATCAAGAGGCAGCACGGCCGTCCCCCCGATCCGGGAGCACCCCGGCCGCGACCAGGTCGTCGTAGATCCGCTGCTGCTCCGCGTCGAGACCGGAGTACAGCAGGTCGTACGCGGCCTCCTCGCCGAGCAGCACCTCCACCGGGTCCCAGTCGGGGCCGAGCGAGGCCATCACCTGGGCGCGCCGGAGCACCTCCTGCGCGCTGAGATCGACGTCGAAGTCGACCAGGTCGGAGGCGTCGCTGCCGGGCCCTGTGGGCGGGGTGGGGCCGTGGGGGGTCATGCAATCGAAGTTAGGTAACCCTTTTTTCCCTGGTCAAGGGAGGGTGGGAAGAGTCACAGGCGGGCCGGTGCGGCCCCCCGCCGCGAGCGGGAACAGGCGGGGCCGCGCCCGCGCGGTGGTGGCGGCCGCCTCCGCGCCCCGCCCCGGACCCGCCCGCCACCACGAGGCGGAGGACGCCAGTGCCGCTCGACAGCCCGGTACGGTCCCAGGGCTCCGCCTCCGCCTCCGCGCCCGCCCGGACCGGGCCAGTGCCGGTCGACAGCCCGGTACGGTCCAGGGCGGCCGTAGCCGAAGCCGGTCCCGGGCCGACCGGTCGAGGTGACGCGGGCCACGATGCGCACCGTCGGGCGGCGCCCCCGGGCCGGCGGGGTCTGGCACGCGCGCTCGCCGTGTTGTCGTCGGTCGCCGAGGCGCGCGTCTCCTGCCTCCTCCGCCTTGCGATCACACGCCAGGCCCCGCCGGCCCCGCCCTCCGGGCGCCTCGCCCGCGCCGCCGTGATCGGGTCCGGTACGCGGCACGCCGGCGGGGCCGGACCGGCCGCCGGCCTGGCGGGCACCAGGTCGCGCACCGACACGGCGGCCCCGCCGAGCACGGCGATCGGGTCAGCCCGCAGGGCCCCGACCGCGCCCGGCCGGGCGAAGCCGCTCACGTGCGGGACCCCGCCTCCCAGGCTTCCGGGGCGGTCGCGAGCGCGTCGAGGCCGCCGGGGGCGTACGGGTCGTACGGGCCCGCCCGCGTCCCGGCACGGCCGGCCCGTACCCACGCGGGGAGGCGGCGGCCCTCGCCGTGCGGCCGTTCCGCGCGGCGCCGCCCGCCGATCGAGCGCGCCCGGAACGGTGAACCGTACGGTGACGGTGGCCGCTCGGCTCGGGCCTCCGGTGACGCGGTGGCGCGTCGGCGTACCGACCCCGCCGTGGCGCGGGTGGACGTTCCGTCTACCGGCCTCGGGGAGGCCGCGATGGCCGATCCATGGTCTGGACCACCCCCGCGAGGCCGTTCCAGACTGGCCCGATGAACGCGTTACGGATCACCCCATGAGCACCCCTCGGAGGGGCGACCTGCCCCTGCACCGCCTCGACGTGCCCCTCCCGCACCTGCTGCCCTTCGCCATCGGCTCCTTCGACGACATCGGCCCCCTGTCCCGGGCCGACTTCCCCCACCGCCACGCCTTCTACGAGATCCTCCACATCACCGGCGGCCGCGGCAGTCACGTCCTCGACCTCACCGACCGGCCCCTGGACCCGCCGCACCTGTGCGTCATCACCCCCGGCCAGGTGCACCACTGGCAGGACGCCGAAGGGCTCACCGGACACGTGATCCTCTTCAACGAGGACTTCCTCCTCACCCACCCCGAGGACGCGGCCGCGCTGGAACGCCTCGCCGAGCGGCCTTGGCTGCGGCTCCGCGACCGGCACGACGACATCGCGCACGTGCTCGACGCGATGGAACGCGAGTACCGCGCCCTGCGCGAGGGCTACGCCGGAGTGCTCAACGCCTACCTGCACATCCTGATCGTCCTGGCGCTGCGCGCCTGCGACGACGCACCCGGAACCGAACGGGCCCCGGCGTCCGGGGGCCGCGCCGTCGACGTGGCGGGCGCGTTCACCCGGCTCATCGCGGCCCCGGGCGCCGCCGCACGCTCCGTGGCCGCCGCCGCGAAGGAACTCGGGGTGTCCAGCGGCCACCTGCACGTCCTGGTGAAGGAGGCCACCGGGCAGACGCCCGGCCGGTTGATCCGCCGGCGGCAGACCCTGGAGGCCAAACGGCTGCTGGCCCGAACCGACCTGACGATCCGGCAGGTTGCTCGTGACACCGGCTTCGCGGACCCGGCGTACTTCAGCCGCTTCTTCCGCCGCGAGACCGGCCTGTCGCCGGGGGAGTACCGCGCCGCCGTCACGGCGCGACCCGGCAGGGTCGCCGGAGAAAAACACCACGATCCCACGCTCGAATCCCTCGCGACCGCCCGGACACCGACCGTAGGTTGACGACGACGGGCCCGGACCCCACGGGCGGCCGCTCCGCCCGCCCCGCCGCGCCCCACCGCGGCCCGGGGTCCGGCCCGTCACACCCTCCACGACGGCGACCGCGCCGCCACGCCACCACCCCGCACCGCCGAGCCGCTCCACTCGCTTCGGCGGTCCTCTGCATGTCCGAAACCACGGTGGTCGCTCATCGGAGCGTCAACTATAGTTACGCGTAACGGGTGTCAACTATAGTTACGCCCGAGGAAAGGGAGCAGTGCCCAGTGGTGGATTCAGAAGACGGCCCCGACGAGGCGGAAGCGCCCAGACCGGTGCCGTTCCCGGTTCCGGGACCAGGCGCCTCCTTCAGTGACCGGCTGAACTTCCTGTTCGACCGGGTCCGCCCCCCGGGCGCGGAGGAGTACACCAACGCGCACGTCGCCCGCACCATCTCGTCGTACGGCGAGGACAGTTACACGCGTGCGCACCTCAGCTACCTGCGGGCCGGCAAGCGCACCCCGACCATCACCATGGTGCCCCTCCTCGCCCGCTTCTTCGGCGTCGAGGCCGCCTACTTCGTCGAGGACGAGGTGACGGTGAAGGTCGCCACGCAGTTCGAGATCCTGCGCAAGCTCAAGGAGAACGGAGTCGAGCAGATCGCCCTCCGGGCGATGGGCGTCTCCGCCGCCGGCCAGCGCAAGGTCCTCGCGGCACTGGACGCCGTACGCAAGGAGGAAGGCCTGTCCGACGAGTCGGGCGAGTCGGGCGAGACCGCGAGGAACCTGCCGTGACCGGCGTAGGCGCCACCACCACGGCCCGCGCGCGACTTCAGGAGGGGAGGAAGGCTCATGTGGCCCATCCGGCGTAACCGCACGACCGCGCGCGAAAACCTCCGCGCGGCAGACGAAGTCGAGCGTCGCAACCGCGAGTTCGTCGAAAGCCTCGAACTCCCCGCGGTCGATTCCGTCCTGGACCTCGTGCCCTTCATGGAGGAACGCCTCGACCGGTCGATCCGGCTGATGCCCTTCGCCTCCGACCCCACCGACCCCGACTCCCTCGACGCCTCCGCCCCCTGCGGCCTGTGGCTCGCCACCGGCGACACCGACTACGTGTTCTACGACACCGCCATCAGCCGCGCCCACGCCGAGATCATCGTCGGCCACGAGTTCGGCCACATGCTCAGGAACCACCGCGGCAACACCCCCCTGGACACCGCGAACCTCGGCGGCCTGATCACCGACATCGACCCCGCCACCGTCCAACTGGTCCTCGGCCGCACCCGCTACACCGAGCCGGACGAGTTCGAGGCCGAGATGCTCGGCTCCCTCCTCCAGGAGCACCTGAGCGCACCCCGCGCCCCGGTCTCCCGCGAGGACGCCGACCCCATCACCCGCACGCTGCTGCGCTGACCGAATAGGGCCCCGTGAAAGACATCCTTCACCCCCTGTGTCTGGCCATCGCCGGTACCGGGTTCATCGTCCTCCTGCGCGACCTCGGCCGAAGCCGCCGCGACCCCGCGCTCGTCGCGCTCGCCTTCACCTACGGCTTCTCCGCGCTCAGTTACGCCCTCTCCCTCACCTGGGTGTGGGTGCGCGTCGACGGCCTCCTCGGCGTGCCGAACATCGTCGTCCCCCTCGCGCAGGGCTGTGTGATCCTGGTCCTCGCCCTCCAGGCCACCGTCCTCGCGCACTGGTCGAAGCCGCCGCGCGAGGCCCGTCGACGCGCCACGCTGCTGCTCGCCTGCGCCGGCGCCGTCATCGCCACCATGGCCGTGCTCTTCGTGCTGCTCACCCCGGCCACGACCCGGCCCACCGACTTCTCCCTCTACTACGCCCACGACCCCTTCTTCCAGGCGTACGTCCTGCTCTACTTCGGCACCTACAGCGCCGCCGAGATCTACCTGGCGCGCTCCTGCCTGCGCTACGCCCGCACCGCGACGAACCGTTCCATCGCCTTCAGCCTGCGCCTGGTCACCGTCGGAGCCGTCATCACCCTCGGCTACAGCGGAATCCGCATCGCCGGCATCATCGGCGCCGAGGTCGGCTTCAGCGTCGGTGGGCTCAACGGGTTCGCCTGGGCCTGCGGGGACATCGGAGCCACCCTCACCCAGATCGGCTACCTCATCCCCACCCTCGCCCTGCGCACCACCAGCGCCCGTGCCTGGGCCACCGCACACCTGCGCTACCGCCGCCTGGGCCCGCTGTGGTCCGCGCTCGACCAGGCCGACCCCGGCATCACGCTGCGCCGCCCCGCCCACCAGCTCCAGGACGTCCTGCGCGGACGTGACGCGCACTTCCCCCTGCTGCGCCGCCGCGTCGAGATCCGCCAGGGCCAGAAGCTGATGCGCCGCTACCTCGACCCGGCCGCCCGCACCGAGTCCGAGGCCCGGCGTACCGCCGAGGGTCTCAACGGAGCCGAACTCGCCGCGGCCGTCACCGCCGACCAGATCCGCGCCGCCCTCGCCCGGCACGCCGCCGACGACCCCGCCCCGGCCCCCGGCGAGTACGCGGACGCCGAACTCGCCCTCCCCACCACCGAGGACGAGCTGCTCCACCTCCAACGCGTCGCCGCCCACTTCGCCCTCCCCCCGCGCCCGAGCCGCAGCGCTGCCGAGCCCCGCAGCACCACCTCAGGAGCCCGTTCGTGATCTTCCGCCGCACCCTGCTCATCACCGCCACGGCCATCGCCGCCGCGGCCGGGATGGCCGCCTCGTCGGCGGCCGGCCGCTCCCGCCCGAGCACGCCGACGCCCCCGACGACCCCCCACCCCGTACCCGTGGACACCCTGCACCGGGCGCCCGCCCACGCCCAGCTCGACGCACTGCGCCGCCGTACCGTCACCAGCCGCGCCCTGCTGGAGCAGTACCTCCTGCACCTGGAGAAGACCAACCCCGCCCTCGACGCCGTCGTCACCCTGGACGCCGACGGCGCCCGCGCGGCGGCCGACGCCGCCGACCGCCACCTCGCCAGGACGGGCAAGCCGCTCGGCGCGCTCCACGGCCTGCCCATGACCGTCAAGGACGCCCTGGAGACCAAGGGTCTGCGCACCACCTGCGGCTCGCCCGACCTCGCCGCCCACGTCCCCGACCGGGACGCGGACGCCGTCGCCCGGCTGCGCGCCGCGGGCGCCGTCATCATCGGCAAGACCAACGTGCCGGTCATGTGCCAGGACATCCAGACCTCCAACCCGCTCTTCGGCACCACGAGGAACCCCCACGACCCGACGAAGACCGCCGGCGGATCCTCCGGCGGCCCCGCCGCCGCCGTCGCCTCGGGCATCAGCAGCCTCGAAGTCGGCTCCGACCTCGCGGGCTCCCTGCGCCTGCCCGCCGCGTACTGCGGGGTGTACGCGCTGCGCCCCAGCGGCGGCATCGTCCCCACCCGCGGCCACATCCCGCGCCCGCCCGGCTGGATCACCGACTCCGACATGCTCACCGTCGGACCGATCGCCCGCGACGCCGACGACCTCGCCCTGCTCCTGGACGTCCTCGTCGCCCCGGCCCCCGCCGACACCCCCGCCTGGAGGATCGACCTCCCGGCGCCGCGCCACGCGCACCTCGGCGACTACCGCGTCGGCGTGTGGCAGGACGACCCGTACTGCCACGTCGACCACGACACGCGCGACCTCCTCGCCCGGGTCGCCGACCTCGTACGATCCGCCGGCGCCACCGTGGACGACACCACCCGCCCCGTGGACCTCGCCGCGAGCGACACGCTCTTCCAGCGCCTCATGTACGCCACCACGAGCGCCACCGCCACCGACGCCGGCTTCGCCGACGACATCGCGGCGGCCGACCAACTCCCCGCCGACCACCCCGGGGCGCTGTTCCTGAAGTCGCGCACCATGCGCCACCGCGACTGGCTGCGCGCCAACGAGGAGCGCGAGAAGCTGCGCGAGCGCTGGGCCGAGTACTTCACCACCCACGACGTCCTCATCACCGCGGCCGCTCCCACGGCGGCCGTCGAGGACCAGACGTCCACACCGGTGCCGCAGCGCCGCATCACGGTCGACGGCGAGAAGCGGTCGTACTTCGACCAGACGGCATGGCTGAACCTCGCCGGGCACGTCAAGCTGCCCGCCGTGGTCGTGCCCGCCGGTCGCACCGCCGACGGCCTGCCCCTGGCCGTCCAGATCATCGGCCCCTATCTGGCCGACCGCACCGTGATCGACGTGGCCAGGCACCTGGCCCGCCGCCTCCCCGAGCCCGTCGTGCCCACCGGCTGACCGGGCCACCGAGACCGGGTTCGCTCTGCCCCCACGGGGGTGGGGCGGGGCGAACCCGCACGGAGGAGGGCCCCGGGCACTACCGCCCGGGGCCCGCCTCAACTGCCCCCCACCGCTGGTGGTCCGAGCCGTCGCAGGGCGTCGCCCGCAGTCCCTGGCCGCCGTCGGTCAGACAGGTTCCGGACGAGCGGCTCTTGACCTCGACCGACGCGTCGTCCAAGGCCGTCACCGTCCACCGCTGGGAAGGGGCCCGCGTACAACTCGCCGCGCGCAGCCCGGAGGCGGCGTCGTCCAGGCAGGCCCCCGTGGCGTGATTGCGCACCTCACCGCTCCCGTCGGGCAGCGATCGGACCGTCCACCGCTGGTGGCTCGTGCCGTTGGGCGCGTGCGTACGCAGCCCCCTGTCGAGGCTGTGGTCCAGGCGGCTCCCCGTGGCGCGGTTGGCGAAGGTCCTCGGGCCCTCGGGCTGCTGCCGCGCGCCACCCGGCCCCAGTCCCCGGGCGGACGCGTCCCGCCCGGCCGGGGGTTCCGACGGCCGGAGGAGGAACCCGGACGCGAGGCCCGCGCACAGCAGAGCGCCGCACACGCCCCCGACGAGCCACACCCGGCGCCGCCGTACCCACACGCCGGCCCGGCGGCGTAACAGCTCCCACACCGTCGATCGCGTTTGCGAACTGACGTTCTGTTCCGTACCGGTGTGCCGATCGTCGAAGCCCGTCACGTTCGCCCCTTTCCGCAGCCTCCCACCGCTACCCGGAAGGCCGTTCCCTGCCCCGGGACGGTCCCGCCCCGGCCGGTCGGAACCTTAGGGATCCGGCCATCGCCGAAGCAAACGGTCCCGTGCCCCAGGTCGCACGGAGTCACGACGCGCACGTCGGGTCGGGCCAACTTCAGCATCTGACCGAAACCCGTGAGGGTCCCGCTGGTGCCGAAGCCGCAGACGAAGTAGTCCAGGCGCTTGCCGGCGAAGTCGCTGAGGATCTCGGCCGCCGTCGTCTCGCGGTGGTAGGCGGGATCGGCCGGGTTGTCGAACTGCCGGGAGCGGAACCAGCCGTGCTTCTCGCCCAGTTCGTCGGCCCTGGCCCGTCCGCCGGCACTGCCCTCGGCGACGGCGGGGAAGAGGATCACCTTGCCGCCGTACGCCCGGATGACCTTGCGCCGCTCCACCGAGAAGTCGTCGCCCATGACCGCCACGAACCGGTACCCGCGCGCGGCGGCCACCATCGCCAGGGCGACGCCCACGTTGCCCGAGGTGCATTCCACGATCGTGTCGCCGGGCTTCAGCTCCCCTGTCGCTCGGCGTCGAGGATGACCGAGAGCGCGAGGCGGTCCTTCACGGAGCCGCCGGGGTTGAACGACTCGACCTTGGCGTAGAGCGTGACGTGGTCCGGCGCGATGCGGTTCAGCTTGACGATCGGCGTGCGGCCGATGGTGTCGAGGACGCTGTCGTACAGAGGCATGGGAAACCGTCCTTCGCAGGCGAATACGGCCTTCGCGGGCCCGGTCGGGCCGCCGGTGGCGGTCTCGGTCGGTCGGGGCGGGCGTGTCGCGGGTGGTACGTCCGCCCGCCCCTCTCCGGTGGGTCCCGTCAGCTCACATGGCGGGCGATGGCGCGAGAGCAGTCGAGCGTTTCGGTGCGGGTGGTGTCGACCTCCACGTCGTACACGACGCCCTTGTGCACGGTCTCGGCCTGCAGCACCGCCATGCCGGGCACGCGGTTCCCGCGGGCGATCTCCCGGCCCGAGGCGGTCTCGGGGTCGCAGCGCACGCCGACCCACAGCACGTCGAGGCCTTCGAGGTGTCCGCGGAGGCGCTCCTGGTCGGTCCGACCGCCGAGGAAGACGTCGTCGATGATGATCCGGGCGCCCGCCCGAGCCATCGCGGCGACGCCCTTCGTCCAGGCGGTTTCGAGCGCGCGCCAGTCGTCGCCGAGGACGACCTCGCCACCCTGCCCGAACGCGACGCCGGAGTCCGAGTCGAGCAGGGAGGGCGGCAGCCGGTCGATCAGGTCATCCACGCCCATGTTGATCCAGGGCTGGGGGAGAATCGCCTTGAGGCAACGGACGATCCCGGACTTGCCGGAACTGGATCCGCCGTTCAACACGATGACTTGGGTACTCACTCGATGAACTCGCCTTCCACGGTTTTGCGTTGTGTTGCGCGGTGTTGCGCGGTGTTGCGCGGGTGACCGGTTGGTTGGACCGTGAGTCATGCGCCTGCGGCGCCGACCGGCTGCTCGGCGCGTGCCGAGAGGCGCACGGGCCGTTCGGGCTCGCTCGTCACCTCACGCAGTATGCCGACGTACTCGTCCGGCATCCGCTGTGCGGTCGACCGGTCCAGGACATCGGTGCTGTACGGGAGCAGCACCACCAGCTCGTCCTCGTCCTCGACCTCGTTGATCTTGATCGTCAGATCGGCCTTGGCCGTGCCGTTGTCCACGAGCCACGGCACCGCGTCGGTGCCGGTGAGCCCGGCCGGCGGTCGCAGCGGGCCCTGATGGGCGAGGACCACCTGGACGAGGGGCCGGCCCGAGGCGCCGGCGCGGGCTTCGACGGCCCGCACCACGTCGTTGAACGCCACGTGCTGGTGCTCCAGGGCCTCCTGGACCTGGCCGTCGAGGTCGCCGAGTACGCGCGACGGGGCCCGGTCGTCGCCGAGGGACACCCGCATCGCCGCGGTGTTGGTGAAGAAGCCGATGACGTCCTCGGACTCCCTGTTCGGGCGCCCGGAGAAGGGCGAGCCGATGAGCACGTCATGCTGCCCGGTGTGCCGGGCCACCAGGACGGCGAGCGCGAGGAGGCAGACGGCGTACGGCGTGGTGCCCGCCTCCTTCGCCAAACCTTCGACGGCCTGCCGTAGTTCGGCGCCCGAGCCCTGGTTGAGCCGCGCGCCCCGATGGCTGAACGAGGGCGGCCGCGGAACGGAGGTCGGCAGACGCCGCGCGCACGCCCGAGGCGCCCACACGACCGCCCCGACCGTCGCGCCCAGGCCGGCGAGAAGCCGCCCGGCGCCGGCTCTCGCCGGTGATTGTCCGCTCATGCCCCGAAGGGACGCAGGAGCCCAGCCCCCGGTTCCGGGCCGCCGACATCGGGGCCGAGCCCTGGAAGTTGTCAGGGACGAGTCAGGGTTTCGTGGGTCCTTGCCCGATCGCGGGACCGCGCGGCCGCCGACAGGATCGACGCATGACGACGAACCGACACCGGGTCAGCCGTCGGACCGCCCTGACGGGGACCGCCCTCGATCGCCGCCGACGCCAGGCCGCTGCTGCGCACCTCGCCCATCACCGATCCGGCCGCGTTCGGCCGGGCCGCGCTGATCGAGGCCCTCGCCCGCGCCGGCGTCGAGGTCACGGCCGCCGCGACGGGCCCCAACCCGGTCGCCCGGCTGCCGCGCGACTACGCGGGCCGGCCGCGCGTCGCCGCGTACACCTCACCGCCGTACGAGCAGTACGCCGAGCTGATCCTCAAGGTCAGCCACAACCTGGGCGCCAACCTGGGCATCTGCCTCATGAGCGTCACCACCGGCAGCCGGCAGTGCGCCGCCGGCTTCCCGGTCCTCGCCGACTTCCTGGACCGGGCGGGCGTCGACCGCGAACAGGTGGAACTCATGGACGGCCGGGGAGGCAACCCCGCCGACCGCGCCACGCCCGAGGCACTCGTACAGATGCCGGCCTACTGGCAGCGCACCCCGCAGGCCCGGCGCTTCCGGGAGGCACTGCCGATCCTCGGGGTCGACGGGCTCCTGGCCCAGAACTGCCGCTCCTGCCCGGCCCGCGGCAAGGTGTTCGCGAAGACCGGCGCGGCCGTCGGCGGGGACGCCCTCAACGACCGCCTCTCCGTCGGCGCCATCACCATCGCCGGCTACCTCGACAAGGGCGGAGGCCGCTTCCAGACCTTCTACGCCGGTGTCACCGGCGCCACCACACCGTCCGCCGACACCGCCGACGTCGTGGCCATCGCGAACGACCTCGCCCTGATCGCCGCCTACCTTCAGGAATCGCCGCCCTGAGGACCGCCGCACGCCTCAAGGAACGCGGGCGTCGGAACGTAGAAGAGGCTGCCGGTCACCGCCGTGGAGAAGTCGAGGAGCCGGTCGTAGGCGGCATCCGGCGTGCCGAGGAACATGTTCCGCAGCATCTGCTCGACGATCGACGGCGTACGGCAGTAGCCGATGAAGTACGTCCCGAACTCCCTTGCCGCGAGCGAGCCGAAGGACAGGTTCAGGCGGACGATCTCCAACTCCTCGCCGTCCGCGTCCTCGACCTGGTTCACCGCCACGTGGGAGTCCGCCGGCTGGTCCTTCTCGGAGAGTTCGACGTCCTCCGTCTTGGTACGGCCGATGACCCGCTGCTGTTCCTCCACCGGCAACGCGCTCCAGGCGTCGATGTCGTGGAGGTACTTCTGCACGACGACGTAGCTGCCGCCCGCGAAGGCGGGGTCCTCCTCGCCCACGAACACCGTGCGTTCCGCGCCCGTGCCGGTCGGGTTCTCCGTGCCGTCGGCGAAGCCGAGCACGTTGCGGCGGTCGAACGAGGTGAAGCCCCGGGTCTCGTCCACCACCGTCGCGGCGCCGCCCAGGCGCCGCGTGATCAGCCCGGCCAGCTCGAAGCACGTGCCCTCGTGCCGCGCCCGGACGTGCAACAGCAGATCCCCGTCCGTCGCCGGGGCGACGTGCCGTGCGCCCCTCAGCGGGACGAACGGATGGAGCTCCGCCGGCCGGGGAGAGCCGAACAGCCGGTCCCAGGCACGGGATCCGATGCCCACGACACAGCCGAGCTCGTCCTCCGGCACCCGGAAGCCGACGGAACGCACCAGGGCGGGCATGTCGGCCAGGACGTCACGGACGACCTGCTCGGAGCCTTCGGCGAGGGTGAGGACGAGGAAGACGGCCGCCCGGCTCGGCGGCGCGATCACGGACTGGTTCGGTGGAGTCGGCACGGGTTCTCCTCGGACGTCTGCCCGGCGGCGGCCGGGGGCCGGCAGATGTGGCCCACCATGCCTGCCCACGCCGCCCCGTCCTACCCCGCCCGCGGCCAAAGGATCCGAAGGTATGGAACCGATCCCCGCCGCTCGAACGCCGCACCGGATACGCCACGCGGGCGGGGCCGTTCGGCCCCGCCCGCGTCCGTGTCCGCCCGCGCGCCCGCGTCGGCCGGGATCAGCTGCCGTTGGACACGTTGCCGGAGAGGACCGGGATGTTGCTGAGGATGTGCGAGAGCGGCTCGTCGCCCTTGGCCTGGGTGGAGTTCTCGGTGCACTGCTGGTTCTGCGGGTTGGACAGGACGTTGATGTCCTGGACGCCGACGTTGACCAGGGCCAGGATCGACTGCGCGTTGACCTTGACGGGCAGGCCGACGCAGGGCTTGTTCAGGGTGCCCTGGACCAGGCCGAGCTGCGGGCTCTGGTCGCCGTGGGTCTTCTGGTTGCCGTAGGCCTGGACGGAGTTGTTGCCGTTGACCGTGTTGACCCCGTTGTCGTTGCCGATGGCCATGGCCGGGGCGGCGACGGCGGCGCTGACACCGAGGACGGACGCGGCGGCCGCGGCCGTACCAACAACCTTCTTGAGCATGGTCATCCTGTTCATCGTGGGGGAGTGGTGGCACCGTGCGGTGCTCGGTCGATTCAACGGCGCTCGGGGACCCGGGGGTGTGCTCTGCCACCCGCCTGGGTGAGAGGAACGCCTCGACGGGCCTGCCGCGGACGGGAGACGGAGCACTGCTCGACCGCTGCTAGGGTGACGTGCGCCCGTCAAGATGGGCCTTTCGCACACTGAATTCCAACGGGGTAGAACGTGAAACTTCGTCATGTCCGCGCGGTCGCCGTCTTCGGTATCGCCGTCATCGCCCTCACCGGAGCCCGTGGCTCCCACGGCGCCAGTTGTGGCGGCGGTGGCAGCTCAAGCTCCGGCTCGGGCTCCTCCGGCGGCTCCTCCAGCAGCTCCTCGGGCGGCTCCTCCGACAGCTCCTCCGGCGGTACGACCGGCAGCACGACCGGCGGCAGCGACAGCTCCGCGTCCAGCTCGGGCGGCGTCTCGGTGCCCGGCGGGTCCGGCAGCAGGAACAAGGCCGAACGCGACATCAAGATCGACAGCTGCAAGATGGACGCCTCGGGCAAGAACCTGGTCGCCCGACTCACCGTCACCAACAGCGGCTCGGTGGACTACACGTACAACATCACCATGAAGTTCCGCGGCAGCGCCACCGCGACCGCCTCCGCGAACGCGATCCCCGCCACGGCGCGGGTCTCCAGCCTCACCGTGAAGGCGGGCGCCTCCCAGCAGACGCAGGCCACGACCCCGTACCTGGGCAAGGGTGACGGCAGCGAGTACAAGGAGTGCGTCGTCTCCGACGCGTCCAAGAGCGCTCTCTGACGGGACTGCCTGACGGGACGTCACCTCACAGCACCGGACCCCGGGACCGAAAGGTCCCGGGGTCCGGTGGTCACTTCGCTGACCGCCCGGACCAACGATCCGGGCCCCTCGGCGTCACGGCCTCACGCCGACCGATCCTTCCCGCCGCTCGGGGCGGAGGGGGTCAGCGGCTCGCGCCGAAGTTCTGCGTCCAGTAGTGGTTCGGCTGGGCGAGGCCGATGCCGATCTCCTTGTAGGAGCAGTCGAGGATGTTCCGCTTGTGCCCGGGGCTGCTCATCCAGCCCTCCATGACCTGCTCGGGGGTGCTGTAGCCGTACGCGACGTTCTCGCCGTACGTGCGCCACGTGTAACCGGCGCGGGTGATGCGCTGCCCCGCGTCGGAACCGTCGGAGCCGGTGTGGGACATGTTGCCGTGGGCGGCCATGTCCGCGCTGTGGTCCTGCGCGGCCTTCGTGAGCTTGTCGTTGATCGTGAGCGCCGGGCACTGGACGGCGGCGCGCTCCTTGTTGACGAGTTCGAGGACCCGGGCGGCTGCGCCGGAGACCGAGGCGTCGGAGCTCGGGGCGTCCGCGGCGGGCGCCTCGGGTGCCGGCGCCTCGGGGGCCGGCGTGGCGGGAGCGGGCTTGGCGGGCGCCGGAGCGGCCTGCGTCCTGACGGCGGCCGGTGCGCGGTGGCGGGGGGCCTCGGCCTGCGGCCGGTCCTGGCGCGAGTCCGCGACGGGCGTCGCGGGGGCGTCCGCGTCGCCGCTGCCGTCGGAGGCGACGGGGCTGTCCGACGGGGTGGTCGCCGGCGCGGGGAAGCTCGGGGGGACCACGGGGACGTCCTGCCGGTGGAGGCTCTCCTGCCGGCTGACGTTGCGCGTCGGGCCCGTGTCCTGCGGGCCGAGGCATGCCATGGCGGCCGTGGGCACGCCCACGATGGCCAGAGCGCCGACGGCGACGGCTATCTTCTTATGACGGGTTTTCTTGCGGTGCTTCCTCATGCGTGACCTCATTCGGTGATCGCGAAGCCCCCGGCGTCCGACCTGCCCGGGGCGCCGGAATGCCGCCATTCTTAGAAGTCCGCCGGTGACCTGGCAAGTTCCCCTTTCCCGACCGAAGGGGAATTCCGGTGCGCGGCTTGAATCGACCGGAAGATCGTGCATTGCGTCGAAGGGGCGACCGCGGCGGGACGCTGATGCGTCACCAGAATCACCCGTGACCAGTCCGATTGGCGAAGCGGGATCCGTAATGATCAATTCCGTTTCCGGCCGTGAGGGGAATGTCAATCCCAAACCGGACAAGTGCCGATATGTCGACCCCGCTCCGGTGCCCCGACGCCGCACGAACCGACCTGAACGCCGTGACGCATGTCACGCCTTCCCGCCCACCGAAATCACGCCGCGGCGTGGATCATCCGGTTCGCTGTCATTGCGCCGACGAAACGCACGCACGACGAACAGGATTGCGAGGGTGGCGCGTGCCCGGACCGGCGGTCGAGTCCCTTCACCGATCCTTGACGATTCGCGCTCGTCCACAGGGGCTGACGGCTGCGCGGGCAGCTGCCACGATGATCCCTGTGTCGCGAAAGCGCCGGTTGTGCGCGGTGCGCATTCAGGCATCGCACTCCGGCGGTCCTACACCCGGAAAGGGCGGATCCCACATGAGCGTTTCCTCCTCCGCGACGTGCTTAGGCGGTGGCCAGGGCATGGGAATGGACGACCAGGACGACCAGGTGCGGCTTTATTACAGCCGCAAGACGCTCGACATCCTGCACAAGTACGGCCCCGGCCCACGCGTCCACTTCCACCTGGGCCTCTTCGCGGACGGGTCCCATCCGCCGACGGCCGTCCCCCAGGCCGTGCTCAGGCAGCGGATCACCGACGCGCAGGAAGCGATAGTCGAGCACGCCGCCCGCTCCTGGGGCGCGTACGAGAAGCCCCCGCGCCGCCTGTTGGACATCGGCTGCGGGCTGGGCGGCGGGTCCCTCTACTGGGCCCAGCAGCACGGCGCGCAGGTAACCGGGCTGACCATCGCGCCCGAACACGTCCCGATCGTACGGGAATTCGCCCGTCAGGCCGGGGTCTCCCGGCAGGTCACCCCCATCCTGGGGGACGTCCACGACCTGCGTGAACACCACGCCTACGACGCCGCCTACGCCAACGAGAGCAGCGGCTACACCGACCGCACCCGCCTGTTCGAGGTCGTCGCCGAAGCCCTGGAACCCGGCGGCTGGTTCGGCATCCAGGAGCACTTCCTGCGCGAACTCCAATGGCGCGGCTTTATCGACCGGTATTACAGAACCCGACTCGGCACCCGCACGGAATACCTGATCGCCGCCGAGGCGGCCGGATTCGAACTGGCGCGGGACGAGGACGTCACCGACGTCGTCGCCGAGTTCTGGACCCAGTCCACGGCCTGGAACACCGCCGAACTCGAACGCCTCCGAGCGGGCGGCGCCACGGCCGGCGGCTGGAGCCCGGAGCGGTTGCGGGAGTCGACGCGCACCCAACGCCGCCTCCTCGGCCTCTGGCGCGACCACGCCGTGGAAACCCGTCTCCTGCTCTTCCGGCTCGGAGGAGGGCGATGACCGAAGCACCGCCCAGACCGTCCCGCCTCGGCCCGCGACTGCCGGCCTTCTACTGCCCCTTGGAGCGCGACGCCGTCCACCCCGAGGCCAAGCGCATCGAGGCCCGCGCCGTCGCCTGGCTGGACGACTTCGGCCTCTACCCCGACCCGGTGGAGCGGGCCTGGGGCCTCGCGACCCACAGCGCCGACTTCTCCTGCCGCATCATCCCGCGCGGGGACACGGAGGCCCTGCTCCTGTTCGTCGAGTGGAACTACTGGGCCAACGCCGTCGACGACTGGCAGGACTCCGGCGCCGCCGAGGTCTCCGCGGCGGCCGTCACCGAGCACGGCGCACGCCTCCTGCGCACCATCGAGAACCCCGACGCGGCCCTGCTCCCCGACGGCCCCGCCACCCGCGCCCTACGGGACCTCGTGGAGCGCACCCACGCCCTCCTCACACCCCACGAACTGCGCCGCTTCGTCGAAGGGACGCGGGACTGGCTGCTGGGCGCCGCCTGGCAGGCCACCCAGGCCGAGCAGCGGACCATGCCCGGCCTGAACGACTTCGCCGCCCTCGGGGCCCTGGCCAACGGCACCCGCTTCTCCCTCACCTGGTCCGACGTCGCGGGCGGGATCCGCCTGCCCCCGGACGTGCTCCACGCGCCCGCCCTCCAGGCGCTGACCGACGCCGCCGGCTTCGTCGTCAGCGCGGACAACGACCTGTTCTCCTACGACAAGGACGACCACGTCGAACCCAGGGAGGTGAACCTCGTCAACGTCATCGCCCACCGGGAACAATGCGCACCGGCCGAGGCCGTCCCCCTCGCGGTCGCCCTGCGGGACCGGGTCATGAGCCTCTTCGTGCGCCTGAGAGCCCAGTTGGCCGCCGAAGCCGACGCGGCGACGGTCGGCGACGGTCAACTGGCCCGCCACCTGGAGGGTTTGGGCCACTACGTGGCCGGCTCCATCGCCTGGCAGACCCGCGCACCACGCTACGCCTCCCCCCGCAACCGCCACGCGCTCCCGCTCGCGGAAGCGCGGTTCGACATCCGCTACGCGGACCGGCCGAGCGACCCCGGGACCGGCCCGCCCCCACTGCCGGCGATCGCCGGCTGGTGGTCACACCTGCGCACCTGAACGCACGCGGGGCCCCGACCGTCCACGGTCGGGGCCCCATCACCCACGCATCGCGCCGACTCAGCGCAGCCGCAGCAACCTGCGCCACCAGGACGCCCTACGCGGCCGCACGACCCCCACGGGAGGCGGCGGCATGAGCGGCGGCTGCGCGGGAGGCGCGGGCGGCGCCGGCACGGCGGCGGGCTGCGCGGCATGCGCCGGATGCCCGGCCGGCTGCTCGGGCCGCTCGTACGGCGTCCGCACCGGACGCGGGGTGAACCGTACCGGCAGCGACAGCAGGTGCCGCGACATCAGCGTGCCGCGCCACCGAAGCTCATCGACGCGTACCGCCAGCTGGACGTCGGGCAGTCGGTCCAGCAGCACCTCGATCCCGGTGTCCGCGATCGCGCGGCCGATGTCCTGACCGGGGCACTCGTGCGGACCGCCGCTGAAGGACAGGTGCGAACGGTTCCCGCGCACCGAGGTCTCCGGGGTGGGTCGGATCTGCGGATCCACGTTGCCCGCCGCCAGACCGAGCAGCAGCATGTCCCCGGCCTTCACCTCCTGCCCGCCGAGCACGGTGTCGCCCGTGGCCCACCGCCCGATGATCGTGTTGATGGGCGGGTCGTCCCACAGGACCTGCTCGATGGCGTCCGGCAGGGTCATGTGGCCGCCCGACAGGCTGGCGCGGAACCGCTTGTCGGTCAGGACCGTCCGCAGCGTGTTCGCGATCAGGTTCGCGGTGGTCTCGTAAGCCGCGATCAGCACGACGCGCAGGTGCATGAGCACCTCCGTGTCGGTCAGCTGCGCCGGATGCTCCAGCAGCCAGGAGGCCAGGTCGTGCGCCGGCTCCGCCTTCCGCTGCGCGACCAACTGCTCCAGCGTGGACGTGACGTAACGGTCGCTCGTCAGGGCCGTCTCCGTGCCCTGCAACATGTCACGCGCCGCCTTCACCAGCCGCGGCCCGTGCTCGTCGGGTGCCCCCACCAACTGCGTCATCACGAGCATCGGCAGCTCGTCGGAGAAGGCGGCCACCAGGTCGGCGTATCCGTCACCGGCCACCCGGTCCACGAGCTGGTTGGCGAAGCGGGTCACGTACCGGCGGATGCCGCGCTTGTCGAAGCGCTCCAGGGACTCCACCACCGCCCGGCGCAGTCGCTCGTGGACGGGCCCGTCGGTGAAGTTGCACACCGGCACCCAGGACACCATCGGACCGAGCGGCGTGTCCGCGGGCACCCGGCCCTCGCGCATGTCGCGCCAGCCCCGCGGGTCGCGCGCGAACCGCGAGGGGGTGCGCGCCACGTCGAGGTTCTCCCGGTGGCCGAGCACCAGCCACGCGGGAAGGTCCCCGCTGACGAGGACGGGCGCGACCGGACCGTACTCGGCGCGGAGCTTCTCGTAGAGGCCCATCGGATCGGCCTCCGCCTCCGGACCGTGGAGCCGGTACGGTCCCGACGCGAACCCCGCGTCGTGGGCCGGGCACCCCGGCGGCGGGGTGGGGTTGGTGGTCACATTGCCTCCGGGGTAGCGGCCTGCGCGTGCAGGTAGCGCATGAGGGTCAGCAGGACATCGCGGCACGATTCCCGACTGCGCGCGTCACAGGCGAGGATCGGGACCGAGGGGGGCAGGTCGAGGGCCGCACGCAACTCCTCGACGGGGTGGTGGGGGGCGCCGGGGAAGGTGTTGACGGCCACGACGAAGGGCACGCCCCGTTCCTCCAGACGGCCGATGACGTCGAAACTGATCGCCGGCCGGCGGGTGTCGAGGAGCACGACCGCACCGAGCGCGCCCTCGAACAGACCACGCCACAGGAACCAGAACCGCTCCTGGCCGGGCGTCCCGAACAGGTACAGGACGAGTTCGTCGTTGATGCTGATGCGGCCGAAATCCATGGCCACGGTCGTCGTGGTCTTACGGGCGACCCCGCGCGTGTCGTCGACGCCGATGCCGGCCCTCGTCATGGTCTCCTCGGTGGTGAGCGGTTTGATCTCGCTCACCGCGCCGACCAGCGTCGTCTTGCCCACTCCGAAACCGCCCACGATGACGATCTTCACGGCGGCCGTCACCGACTGCGGGAGCACATCCGCGCTCCGCGGCCCGACGGCCGTGTCAGAGCTTCTGAAGTCCATTGATCACTGCCTCGATCAGAGCGACGTCGGGTAGCTGGGCGGCGGGAACGGGCGGGCGTACCTGCACGTGGCGCGCGGTCACCATGTCACCGACCAATACGGTGACCGCGCTCACGGGCAGCCCGGAGTACGCGGCGATCTCGGCCACGGACAGCGGCGACGGGCACATGCGCAGGATCGCCGCGTGCTCGGGCTGCATCTCCGGTTGGGCCATCGCCTTCGCGACGACCAGGGTCACCAGGTCGAGTTCGGTGGAGACGGACGGTTCGCTACGGCCACCGGTGATCACATACAGCCTCTCGGGGCTGTCGCCCTCCCACGTCCCGGGCGGTTCACTCACGCGGGGTACCCGTCGTGCCGGGGCGGAGTGCTCAGGTGCTCTCCGAGCCGGCTGACGAGGTCGCGCATCCGGGCGCCCATCAGTCCGGCGTCCACACCCTCGTCGGCGAGGACCGCGAGGTACGAGCCGTCACCGGCGGCCATGAGGTAGAAGAACCCGCCGTCCATCTCGATGACGACCAGACGCATCCGACCGTTGGAATGCGGCAGTTCGCCGGCGACCGCCGCGGCCAGGCTCTGGAGTCCCGCGCACGCCGCCGCCAGCCGGTCGGCCGTGTCCGTCTCCGCCCCGTGCTGCGCCACGCACAGCCCGTCGGCGGAGAGCACGACCACGTGCCGGGTCTGCGGCACCCCGGTGGCCAGGTCCTTGAGCATCCAGTCCATGTTGCTGCTTCGCTGAGTCATCATCGCTTACGTCCCTTTGATCGCTGTGCCCGACGTGTCCCCGGTGTCCTCGCCGTCCTGACCGGAGGCACCGGAGAGCCCGCTGTGGAAGGCCTCCAGCCACATGCCGGGGCCCTTCTGCGTCCCTGAAGCCGGCGGCCCGTCCAGCGGGAAGGCGTCGGCGGAGACGGCGCGGCTCTTCCGGCGCCGCTGAGGCAGACCGGTGGCGGTGATCCCGACGACCGAGGTGATCTCCTCCTCCTCGTCGGCCGCGTCCCGTCCCGCCCGGGGCGCCGGCGCCGGGCGGGGCACGACCGCCGCCGCGGGCCGCTCGGCGGGGTGTTCGCGCGCGGCGGGGGCGGCCCGCGGACCGGAGGAAGACCCGATGCCGTGCGCCAGGCCCGTCGCCGCGGCGGCCGTCGTGACCAGGTGCTGCGGGACGATGACCACGGCGCGGACACCGCCGTACGCGGACGAACGCAACGACACCTGGAGCGCGTACGACTGCGCGAGGCGACCGACCACCGCGAGACCGAGCCGGGGCGTTTCGCCGATGTCGTTCAGGTCGATGCCGTGCTGCGCCTGCGCGAGCATCCGCTCGGCCCGCCGGTGGGCCTCCTCGCTCATGCCCAGACCGCCGTCCTCGATCTCCACGGCGATGCCCGACTGCACCTCGACGGCCGTCAGATGGACCCGGGTGTGGGGCGGCGAGTAGCGGGTGGCGTTGTCCAGCAGTTCGGCGATGGCGTGGATCAGCGGCTCGACGAGGGGCCCGATGACGGCGACCTGCGCGACCGAATGCAGGTCCACGCGCTGGTAGTCCAGGATCCGCGACATCGCGCCGCGCAACACGCTGTACAGGGTGACGGACCTGCTCCACTGGCGGCCCGGACGGGCCCCGCCCAGAACGGAGATGGAGTCGGCGAGCCGGCCGACCAGGGCGGTGCCGTGGTCCAGGCGCAGCAGGTCGCCGAACACGGCCGGATTGCGGCCGTGTCGGTCCTCCATGTCGCGCAGCTCCTGCGCCTGTTGGTGGACGATCGCCTGCACGCGGCGGGAGATGTTGACGAAGGCGCGCTGCGCCGAGTCGCGCAGGCCCTCCTCGTTGTCGACGGCGTCGACGACACGGGCCAGGACCCCTTGCAGCGCCACCCTGAAGCGGTGGGTGACGGCCGGGTCGTCGCCCCAGCGGTGGCCGGCGCCGCCGCGCCCGCCCAGGGAGTTGAGCACCTCCTCGGGCAACTCGCCCCGGCGCAGCCGATCGATCGCCTCGCCGAGCACTACCTCGGCCAGGCGTACGACCTCCTGTTCCTGCCGGAGCAGGGCGTGCCGGTAGGAGGCGATCTCGGCATCGCGGGAGGCCGCCGAGCGGCCTCGCCGCACGGCTTCCAGGAGCGCGGCGGCCGTACAGGCGCCGCCGACGGCGATCCAGACGGTGCGCGCCTCGCCGGCGGCGGAGACGAGGGCTCCGGCCAGGCAGGCCGCGGCCACGACCGCGATCACGGGCAGCGTCCAGTCTATTCCCGGCCGGGGCCGGGCCGATTCTGGTGGGGACTCTTGTTGCGCCATCAAGTTCCTCGAAGCGTCGAAAGAGGCGATCTTATGACCGGTCGGCGGGAGCATAACGGCGCCCAAACCCGCTCACGGGCAATTCCGTCGGAGTTCATCGGACCGGAGGATCGCATACGCGCCAAGAGGTCGACCGCGTCAATCCCGTTGAACGCGCGGCTATTCGTTCGCGTGTTTCAAAGCCGAGGTGACAGGCCTGTCGACTTGCCCGCACCTTCGGGAAATCGAACGCATTTCCCGAATGATTTCGGTCGTTCCCGAGGGTGGGGGTTGCGTCAGCGTCCTTGTGGTGCCTTGACGTTGTCGCCGAGCGTCACGAGCTCCGCGCACTTGCCGCCGTCCTCCGTGGTGCGGTTTAATAAATGAACAGCCATTTATTAACGAGCGGGAGCGAGAGGGGTGGCGACCGTGGGACGTCCCCGAGGGGTCGATGATCTGGTGATCCTGCGGGCCGCGGCCCGGGTCATGGGCCGGGTGGGGCCCCCGGGGCTCACGCTGGCCGCCGTGGCCCGCGAGGTGGGACTCGTACCGGGCACGCTCGTGCAGCGGTTCGGGTCCAAGCACGGACTGCTCCTCGCACTCGCCGACCAGTCCGTGAAGGACGCGCACGAGACGGCCGGACGCGTGCGTCGATCGCACTCCTCCGCGCTGGCGGCCGTCGCCGCCCTGACCACGGAATCGGCGGCCGTGATGGCCACACCGGAGAGCTACGCCCACCACCTGGCCTTCCTCTGCGCCGACCTCGTCGACCCGCAGCTCCACGAGCGCGCCCTCGCCGTCCACCAAGCCCACGGGCAGGCGATCGAGGAACTGCTGTCGGAGGCCGCCGCCACGGGGGAGCTACGCGCCGGAACCGACATCACGGCACTGGCCGCCACCGTCCAGGCGATCACCGCCGGGGCGGGCCTGACGTGGGCGCTCGACCGGCAGGGCGCCCTCGACCAGCGGCTCCGCCGGGAACTCGACGCCGTACTCGCCCCACACATCGAGGAGCAATCATGACGACCGACATACGTCCCCTGACCGGAAAGGTGGCCCTGGTCGCCGGTGGCACCCGGGGCGGCGGCCGGGGCATCGCCGTCGAGTTGGGCGCGGCCGGCGCGACGGTCTACGTCACCGGCCGCAGCAGCGCCGCCGGGCGCTCCGACCTCGACCGTCCGGAAACCATCGAGGACAGCGCCCGACGGGTCACCGCCGCGGGCGGCCTCGGCATCCCGGTCCGTACCGACCACAGCAGTCCCGAGGAGGTCCGGGCCTTGGTCGAGCGGATCGCGGCGGAGCAGGACGGGCGGCTCGACGTCCTCGTCAACTGCGTCTGGGGAGGCGACCCGTTGACCGACTGGGAACACCCCCTGTGGGAGCAGGACCTGGAGACCGGGCTCCGGCTGCTGCGGCAGGCGGTGGAGACCCACGTGATCACCAGCCGGTTCGCGCTGCCGCTGATGGTCGCGCGCAACAGCGGCCTGGTCGTGGAGGTCACCGACGGCAACACCGCCCGGTACCGGGGCTCGTTCTTCTACGACCTGGCGAAGTCCGCCGTGATCCGTCTCGCGGTCGGCCAGGCGGCCGAGCTGAAGCCGCACGGTGTCGCCGCCGTGGCGATATCCCCCGGCTTCCTGCGCTCGGAGGCCCTGCTGGAGCATTTCGGCGTCACCGAGGCCACGTGGACCCGAGGCGCGGAGCGGGACCCGAGCTTCGCCCACTCCGAATCGCCCGCCTACCTGGGTCGGGCCGTCGCCGCCCTGGCCGCCGACCGCCACGTCATGGCCAAGACCGGCAGGGCCCTCGCCACGTGGGGCCTGTACCGGGAATACGGGTTCACCGACGCGGACGGCACGCAGCCGGACTTCGCCGCCCACTGGGCGCGCGACCTGGAAGAGGAGCACGGGCCACTCGGCGACCCCCTGTGACTCCTCGAACGGGGTAGCCGCCTCCTTACGCCTCCTTACCTGTCGGTCCCGGTCCGGTGCGCCGTGAGCAGCAGGTATTCCCACTCCATGACCCCGTCGGCCAGGTGCCGGGCGGCCAGGTCCGCGAGGGCGGAGTCGAGGGCGTTCACCCGTTCGGGATCGTCGGCGATGGCGCGGTACGTGGCGATGGTCGGCCCGTAGCAGGTCTTGAAGAACTCGCGGAAGTCCTCCGGCCGGGCGAACCGGTCGACGCGCAGCGTCTGCCGGCGGGCGTCCACGTCGGTGACCCGGTCCCCGAGCAGGGTGTGCACGTGCTCCGGGTCGCCCCACAGCGGGGGCGGCTGGGCGCCGGGCGGTGGCGGGGGCGCGTACGGGCGCATGGTGGTGAACATCTGCCCGATGAACCCTTCGGGGGTCCAGTTGATCAGTCCGATGGTGCCGCCGGGGCGGCAGACCCGGACCAGCTCGTCGGCGGCCCGCTGGTGGTGCGGGGCGAACATGACGCCGACGCAGGACATCACCGTGTCGAACTCGCCCTCCGCGAAGGGCAGGGCCTCGGCGTCCGCCTCCCTCCAGTCCAGCCGCGCCCCGCGCCCCGTCGCGAGGTGGCGTCCGACCTCCAGAAGCTCGGGGGTGAGGTCGCAGGCCACGACGTCGGCGCCGAGGAGGGCGGCCGGGATGGCCGCGTTGCCCGCGCCGGCGGCGACGTCGAGCACGCGGTCCCCGCGCTGGACGCCGCACTCGCGTACCAGCAGGCCACCCAGCTCCGGGATGACGTGCGACGCCACGGAGGGATAGTCGCCCAGCGCCCACATGGCACGGTGCTTCGCCTTGAGGGCGTGGTCGGCTCGGGCTGCTTCGCTCGCCTCGGTCATGTCGGATTCCTCCGCCTTTACGCCGTTACGGTCGACTGTCCGAGCCTAGGTCCCCCCGTCCCGACCCGCGCGCCCGGGCCGGCAGCCCCGACGCTGCGCCGTGCTGCGCGCGGTCGCGCGGCTGGTGTGTAAATGAATCGCTTCCGCACCAGAACCGTGCAACTGTGGTGCGGTCATCACCTCGTTGAAAGGAAATCGCCATGGTTCAGCAGCTGCCTCCGCACCCCGACACGGAGCGCTACTCGGTGACGCTCTGCCCGCCCGCCGTGACCATCGTCTCCGAGCTCGTCGCGGCGAGCGGCGTCAGCAAGTCCGACGTCATCAACCGGGCCGTTCTCCTGCTCGGTTTCATCGAGCAGGAGCGGGCCAAGGGTCACGACCTGATGATCCGTGACACCGAAGGCGCTCTGGAGCGCATCCACATCATCTGATCCAGGTCAGCGAACGGGCGGGCGAGTCACGGGCCGCGCCAGATGTTGGCGAAGGCCGCGTTCTCGATGGATCGCCGCTGGCGTACGGCCTCCAGCTCCATCACCGCGTCGTGGGCGACGGCCAGCACGGTCGTCACCGAGTCGTCGTCGAGGCCGGGATCGTCCTCGGTTCGTTCGCCGTCGATGCCGACGACCGAGGCGAGCGCGGCGAGGACGGGCTCCTGTCCCTCCCGGCGCTCGACGGCCCGACGGCGGGCGGGGGTGTCGACCGGTTCCACGCGCTCGGCCCCGAACGGCGAGCGACCGCCGCGCTTGCGCGTCAGTTCACCGTCCTCCTCCAGGGCGGTCTGGTACGCCGCCGAGAGGTCACGGCCCCGGCGCCACAGCCAGTCCTCGATCCGCTCGTAGGGCGCCTGCCGAGTGAGGGCGGTCGCCGCCTCACCGAGGAGCCGATCGGCCGGCGCCGCCGGCTCGCCCGGTACGATGCGGTCGCCGTCCACGGTGATGGCGTGTGCGTCGATGAGGTCGATCAGCTCGGCTGCCGCGAGCGCGAGTGACAGGTCGCCCTGCCCCACGGAGCGCCGCTGTCGCGGGTCCATGGCGATGATGAACAGGTCTTTCGCCGTGGTCATGAACGGCTCCCCTCGGAGACATCGACTGTCACGATCAGTATCGCCCCCGCCCCGCGCTCGGAGTCAGGCCAGCAGTGCCGCGGCGTGCTCACGCGCCTGGCGCAGCCAGGACGCACGCGTTGCGTCGGTCGAATCGGTGACCGTACGGAAGACGACCCGGCGTACGTCGGTGACCCCGACGTACGGCAGGACGCAGGCCGACCAGATGCGGTCCAACGGATCCCCGAATTCGCTCTCCTCGCGGTCCGCCGGAGTGTCCGAGGTGTTCAGGACCAGGGCCCGGCCGGCCTTCAGCAGCCCGGCGGGCTCGCCCTGCGCGGATTCGAGCTTGTACGCCACACCGGGCGCCAGTACGCGCTGCACCCAGCCCGTGAGCACGGCGGGCGGCATGCCCCACCAGTTCGGGTGGATGAACACCAAGGTGTCGAGGGTGGCCACTTCGGCCTGGTGCAGAGCCACCTGCGGGTCGACGGCCACCCCGGCCGGTTGGACCGTCCGCGTCTCGGCGGCGGCGGATGAGGGTGTGAACCCTTCGGCGCAGAGATCGTGCGCGAGCACATGGCAACCGCGGCCGCGCAATTCCTCCACCACGGCCTCGAACACGGCGTGGTTGAAGCTGCCCGGACGTGGGTGTGCGAGATAGACCCCGGTACGCATTGTTCGTCCCCCTGTAGAAGCTGCGTGGGAGTGTACGCATCCGGGACGGCCGACTGCCGGCGCGGCTCATGTCGTCGCGGTTGCGCGCCGATGACCGGGGTAGGCGCCCGCGCGACCTCGCGAGCGTGACGCACGAGCGGATCAGGCAGGGAGCGGTTGTGACCGAGACGGAACTCGACGCGTTCGCCGAACTCCTCGACGGGCCCGTGTACGTGGTCACCGTCGCGGCCGGGGGCGAGCGGTCCGGCTGCCTGGTGGGCTTCGCCTCGCAGTGTTCGATCCGGCCACCGCGGTTCACGGTGTGGCTCTCCAAGGTCAACCACACCTATCGCGTCGCCCGTGGCGCCTCGCACCTCGCCGTGCACGTACTCGACCGCGACCGGCGCTCGGTGGCCGAGCTGTTCGGCGGCGAGACGGGCGACGAGGTGGACAAGTTCGCCCGGATCGACTGGCGACCGAGCGCCGACGGCAGCCCCCTGTTGGCCGACGCCCGCGCCTGGTTCGTCGGCCGGATCGAGACACGGATCGACGGAGGCGACCACGAGGGCTTCCTCCTCGCCCCCACCGAGGTCTCCCCCCCACCGCGCACCGCTCCCGCCCTGCTGCGCTACAGCGACGTCAAGCGGATCGACCCCGGACACCCTGCCTGACTCGGGCGGCGGCGCCGGTTCGTGGACGCCTTCGACCTGGTCGTGGTCGGCGGGCCGGGCCCCGACACCCCCTAAGGTGGCGCGATGAGCAGCGCGGGGATGGGCCGACGAAGGGTGTTGGGCGCCGGGGTCGCGGCGCTCGCCGCGACCTTGGGCGGGTGTACGGGCGGCTCCGCTCCGGAGCGGCGGCTGCGGCTGGCCACCGGCCCGGAGGGCGGGCCGTACAACGCGTTCGGCAAGGCCCTGGCACGGGCCGTCGCCGCGAGCGGCCGGGGCCCGCGGCTGGTGCCCGTGACCACCGCGGCGAGCGTGGACAACCTGCGCCGGCTGCACGAGGGCACCGTCGAACTCGCCCTGTCCATGGCGGACGTGGCGGAGGACGCGACCCTGGGACGCGAGTCGTTCACCGGGCCGGTCACCACCATGACGGCCCTGGCCCGCGTCTACGTCAACTACACGCACCTCCTCGTCCCCGCCGACGGCCCCGTGCACGACGTCGGCGACCTCGCGGGCCGTGCCGTGGCCGTCGGCGCGCCCGGCTCGGGCGTCCAGGTGGTGGCGGGCCGGGTCCTACGGGCCGCCGCGCCGGCCGGGAGCGGCGTCGAGGCGCCGGGGGAGCGGGCCCTGGGGCTGGCCGAGTCGGTGGGCGCCCTGCGCGACGGCGCCGTGGACGCGCTCTTCTGGTCCGGTGGCGTCCCCACACCGGCCCTCGCCGAGCTGGCCCGCGAACGCCCGCTGCGATTCCTGCCGTTGGACGCCCGCGTCGACCCGCTCCGGGAGCGATACGGGCCCGTCTACACGGCGGTCACCCTGCCCGCCGGGGTGTACGGGCTGTCCGCGCCCGTCGCCACCATCGGCGTCGGCAACTACCTCCTGGCCCGCGCCGACGTACCGCCGGACATCATCCGCGACCTGCTGCGTGTGGTGTTCGACCAGTGGCGGGACCTGTTGCGCGAGGTCACGGCGGGCGCCCGGCTGGAGCCCCGGTTCGCCATCTCGACCGGGCGGGTTCCCCTGCACCCGGGCGCCGCCGCCCACTACCGCTCGGTGTACGGCTGAAACCCCCGCACGACCGGCAGGCGCAGTTCCACGACCAGCCCGTGCGGCTCGTTCGCGCGCGCCTCCAGCCCGCCCCCGCCGACCCGGGCGATCTCCTCGGCGATGGCCAGCCCGAGGCCGCTGCCGCGCACGTTCTGGTGCTCGGGGGCGCGCGCGAAGCGCCGTAACAGCAGGGGAAGTTGGTCCGGCGCCACGCCGGGCCCGTCGTCCGAGACGCGTACGAGCGCCTCACCGCGGACACCGCGCGACACGCGCACCTCGACGCCGCCGCCGGGCGGCACGAACTTCACCGCGTTGTCGAGGAGGGCGTCCAGGACGCGCCCCACGGCATCCGGGAGCGCGCGCACGACCAGCCGCTCCGGGAGCTCGTCGGCCGTCAACTCCAGCCCCGCGTCCTGGAACACCGGGCCCCAGGCCGCCACCCGCTCCCGAACCGCCCGCGTGACGTCCTGCTCACGCAGTTCCGCCGGGGCCGATTCCACCCGCGCGAGGACGAGCAGCCCGTCGAGCAGCTCCTCCAGGCGCTCCGCCTCGTCCAGGGCGCCGGCGTGCTCGGCCCTGCCGGGCCCGGGGGCGACGTACCGTTCGACGTTCTCCATCCGCAACACCAGCGTGGCCAGCGGGTTGCGGAGCTGGTGGGAGGCATCGGCGACGAAGTCGCGCCGGCGCCCGTCGGATTCGGCCACGGCCTGCGCCATGGCGTTGAAGTGCCTGCGCAGCCGCCGCAGTTCGGGCGGCCCCGAATCGGCGTCCGCACGCGCCCCGAAGCTGCCCGCCGCCAGCCTCTCCACCGCCCGGTCGAGATCGAGCACGGGACGCAGCAGCCAGCGCGCGATCCCCACCGCGACCAGCGCGGCCGCCGCGAACGCGGCGAACGCGGCGACGGAGAGCAACCCCCAGCGCAGCGTCACGTCCCGCCGGGCCGCGCTCGTGGGCAGGGTCATCAGCACCGCACCGCTCACCCGCTCGTCCCGGCCCACCGGTTCGGCCACGACGACACTGCGCGGCCCCCAGGGACGGATCGTCGGCAGCCGGTCGGTGGAGCGTCCGGTGAGCGCACGGCCCTGGGCCTCGGCCATGCCGGCCTCGCCTGCCGAGTCGGCGGCGCCGGCCCGCACGAGCGTGTCGCCCGCCGTGTCGACCACGGCCACCGAGGCCCCGTACAACTGCGCGTACCGATCGATCTCGCGGGACAGCTCCGCACGGTCCGCCTCGGTGCGCATCCGCTCGGCCAGATCCGCGAACCGCACGGCCTCCGAGCGCCGTTGCAGCAGCAGGTGCTCCGTCCGTCCGCGCGCGTAGGCGTCGCCCAGCGGCACGCACAAGAGCAGGGTCGCGGTACCCATGAGGACCAGCAGCACGGTGAGGAGCCTGCGCCTCACCGCGTGCGGCCCGCCTCGCCGGGCCCCACGCCGTCCGTGCCGTCCGCGCCGTGCGCACCGTCCGCGCCGTCCGTGCCGTCGCCCGGCGCCGCCGGGCGGCCCAGCCGATAGCCGAAGCCACGCACCGTACGCACGAGCCCGGGGCGGCCGGTCTTGGCGCGGATGCCCGCCACGTGGACGTCCAGGGAGCGGGAGCTGCCGAGGAAGGCGTCCCCCCAGATCCGGTCGAGGATCTCCTCCCGGGAGTGCGCCTCGTCCGGGCGGGCGGCCAGGAAGGCCAGGACGTCGAACTCGCGCCGCGTGAGTCGTACTTCGCAGCCGGCCACGGTCACCGTACGACCCGCCGGGTCCACCTCGACGTCCCCGCTGCGTACGGTCCGCCGCCGGCCGTCCCCGGCGCCGGCGTCCGGACCACCGTCGCCGCCCGGACCGCCGGAGCGCCGGGCGGTGCGACGGCGTACGGTGTCGACGCGGGCCATCAACTCGGCCATCCGGAACGGTTTGACGACGTAGTCGTCGGCGCCCGCCCGCAGCCCCTGCACGATGTCGCGCTCCTCGCACCGCGCGGTCACCACGATCAGCGGCGCGTCACAGACGGTGCGCAGCCGCCGCAGCAATTGCAGTCCGTCCAGGTCGGGCAGGCCGAGGTCCAGCAGGACGAACTCGGCTTCCCGCAGGTGCAGCAGGGCGTCCAGGGCCCGGCCGACCCGGCGTACGGTGTGTCCCCGCTGGGCGAGGGCGGTGCCGAGGGCCTGGGCCATTCGGTCGTCGTCCTCGACGAGCAGCGCGTGCACAGCCGGTCCTCCTCGCGCCCTTGGTGCCCCGGTGCGGCAGCTTACGCCGGCACCGGGGCTCCGGTGGCGCCGTCAGCGGGCCGCCTCCACCTGCCGCTCCCGGCCCTCCCCGGGTTCCGTGTCCCCGCCGGCCCGCGCGTCGGCCTCCAGCTCGGCGCGGCTGAGCGCGGCGTTGCGGGTGTCGGGCATGAGCACGTAGGTCACCAGCGAGATCAGCGCACATCCGGACACGTACCAGAAGAACACCTTCTCGTGGCCACTGCTCTTGAACCACAGCGCGACGTACTCCGCCGTGCCCCCGAACAGGGCGTTGGCGATCGCGTAGGGCAGCGCCACGCCGAGCGCCCGCACCCGGGTCGGGAACAGCTCGGCCTTGACCGCCGCGTTGATGGAGGTGTAGCCGGTGACGATGACCAGGGCGAGCAGCGAGAGCCCCAGCGCCGACCAGTACGAGGACGCCGACCCGAGCGCGGTCATGATCGGATACGTCCCTACGGTGCAGCCCACCGCGAACGTGATCAGCAGGGGCCGCCGGCCGATCCGGTCGGACAGCATTCCGGCGAAGGGCTGGAGCACGGCGAAGACGGCCAGCGCGGTGAAGCTGACCAGGGTGGCGGTGGTCTTCGCCATGCCCGCGCTGCCGACCAGGTACTTGGTGAGGTAGGTGGTGTACGTGTAGTACGCCACGGTTCCGCCGAGGGTGAGCGCCATGACGAGCCCCGCCTGACGCCGGTGCTGCCACAGCACCTTGAGCGTGCCGCGCGCGCTGTCGTCGTCGGCGTCCCCCGACGTCTCCTCCTTGAAGGCGTCGGTCTCCTGGAGTCGGCGTCGGATCCAGAAGACCACCACCGCGAACAACGCGCCGAGGAGGAAGGGGATCCGCCAACCCCAGCTCTCCAACTGGTCGGTGGTGAGCGTGTGTTGCATCGTGATCAGGATGCCCAGGCCCAGGAGCTGCCCGCAGGTCATCGACACGTACTGGAACGACGAGCCCAGCCCGCGCCGATCGCGGGCCGACGCCTCGGTGAGGTAGGTGGCGCTGGCGGCGTACTCGCCGCCGATGCTCATCCCCTGGAGCAGACGTGCCAACAGCAGCACCAGGGCGCCGAAGTAGCCGGCCTGCCCGTAGGTCGGGGCGATGGCGATCAGCAGGGCCGCCACGGACATCATGGTGACGGTGAGCGTGAGCGCGCTCTTGCGCCCGTGCCGGTCGGCGGCGCGTCCGAGCACCCACCCGCCGACGGGGCGCATGAGGAAGCCGACGGCGAAGATGCCCGCCGTGTTCATCAGCTGCGTGGTCGGGTTGTCGCCGGGGAAGAAGGAGTCGGCGAAGTAGATCGCGAAGCTGGCGTAGACGAACCAGTCGTACCACTCGACGAGGTTGCCGAGCGACCCGCCGATCAGGGCGAGCCGGCGCTTCTTGCGCTCCTCCTCGGGGACCGGTGGGGCGGGCACGGCGGCGGACGCGGGCATGGCGACTCCGGAGGAAGGTCCCCGGCAGGGGAGGGGGGAGGGCCCCCGACAGTGGGGGAGTGCCCAGAGCATGCGCCCGCCGGCGCCGGCGGACAACGCGCGGCCCGGAGATCTTACGTCGCGTTAAGAAACGGCGCCCTCACGGCAGGCTCGGGATGAACGGCAGGTAGTCGGCGTCGGAGACGGCCGGGATGACGGCGTAACTCGCCTCCGGCAGCTCGTTCCAGATGCCCGGCAGGTCTCCGAGGGGTTCCGAGACGACGATGCGGGTGGAGTCGGAGACGTGGCGCAGGTAGTCGAGCTCCGGATAGAGGTGACGAACCGTTTCCGCCTTGCTGCTGTAGAAGAGGGTGCGGGACTTTCCCTGGCTGGAGTACCGGAAGGCCCACAGGCTCTTCCCGTCGCTGACGGCGACGGTCATCTGGAGCGGTTCGGGCACGCCGTGGACCTTGCCGAGCTGCTCCACGAAGCCGACCATGCGGCCCACCGCGCCCGGCACGTCCTGATCGAGGCCGAAGGTCACCGCGAGGTAGAACATCACCTCCGAGTCCGTGGACCCCTCCATGCAGGGGAAGAGCGCCGGGTCGACCGCCATGCACAGGTCCCGCTGCAACCGGGGGAAGTCCGCGATGGCTCCGTTGTGCATCCACAGCCAGCGGCCGTGACGGAACGGGTGGCAGTTGGTCTGCTGGACCGCCGAGCCCGTGGAGGCGCGGACGTGCGCGAGGAACAGCGGGGAGCGCACGTGCGCCGCCAGCTCCCGCAGGTTCTGGTTGTTCCACGCGGGGCCGACGTCCCGGAACACCGCCGGAGTGCCGTCGCCTTCCGCGCTGTACCAGCCGACACCGAACCCGTCACCGTTGGTGGCCTCCAGGCCCATCCGGGCGCGGAGGCTCTGGTTGATCAAGGAGTGTTCCGGGCGGTAGAGCAGCGTGTCGAGCAGCACGGGGGAGCCGTGGAAGGCCAGCCAGCGGCACATGAGCACCATCTCCTTCATGGCTACGCCATGGCATCTTCGAGGCTAACCCCCCGTCGACCGCCCCGGGCAGGACCGCTCAGTCGACCTGGAGCTCGCCCATGCGGCTCCAGCCGGTCGCGCCCTCGATGGTGGTGCTGACGATCTCGGGCGTACGGGTGACCAGCGGCCGCATGGTCTCCAGCGCGGCGCGGAAGTGCTCGGAGGTGACGTGCGCCTCCGCCGCGTCGTCCTGGAAGGCCTCGACCAGGACGTAGGTGTCCGGCTCCTCCAGGCTGCGGGACCACTCGAACCACAGGTTCCCGGGTTCGGCGCGGGTGGCGCGGGTGAACGGGGCGACCTTCTCGGGCCACTGGTCGACGTATTCCGGCTTGACGGGGAATTTCACCACAATGAAGATCATTCGATCATTGTAGGCACGGGTGGGCCACGGCCGGGTCGGGGTGCCCGGCCGTGGCCCCCGTTCAGGCAAGGGCGGCTCAGACGGCTCAGACCGGGGTGCCGGAGATGCCGCTGAAGCCCGGAGTGCAGGCGGCGGCGAGGTTGGAGGGGGTGAACGGGGTGGTGGAGGTGGTGCAACGGGCCTGGTACAGGACGCCGTCGTGGCCGAGCAGGGTGATGAACAGGTGCCCCGGGTTCTCCTCCGTCACCGCGACACTGGTGTCGAAGACGCACTTGGGGGCACCGGGGACCAGCCCGAGGTTGATCCAGACGCCGGGGTTGCGGCTGTCGTTGAGGAAGGCGTTGCCCTGCCGGTTGGTGGCGGAGCGGAACACCGTCTCGAACAGGGGAGACGCGCCGTAGTCCACCACGGCGGAGCTCACGTCACGGCTCGTCTCGCAACGGTCGCCCTCGGCCTTGTCCGTCGTCGGCGCTTGTTTCTTGGGAGCCGTCGAGGTGTTGGCCGGCGCCTTGGGGTCGGGGCCCGCGTGCGCGGCCGCGGACGGGGCCACGAGCGTCCCGGCGAGCAGGGCGACCGATGCCGCCGCAGCGCCCCGTGCCGCCCAGGCGAACTTCGTCATGTGGTCCTTCTTCCGTCAGCGCGAGCCGGCCGCCCCCGGTGGGCGGGTGGGCCCGCGTCAGCGAATCGAAGCGGTCGCGGTCCGCCGCGCCGGGCCGACACCGGTCGGACACCGGTCGGGCACTGGTCCAAGCCGAGCCGAGCCGGGCAGGTGCCGGCGTTGTCGCCGGAGGCCGCGTCCGCTTCCTGTCACGGCCGAACGTCGCACGTCCCGAGCCCGCCGTCCGTACACCGGTCCGACAAGTCACCCGCGAGGGGGGCGAGCCTGGCCCCGAATGGCGGCAGGACCTACAGGACCCTCCCGCCGATTGGCCGGGCACCAGACGATCCGCGGCACCCGCGATGTGGGATGGTGGGAGGGATGGACCAGCCTGGTTCCGTCGCTGTGAGGTTTCGCCGACCCGCCGCCTGCCGAGGCGGGCCGGGCATGCGGATCGTGCCCGCGCGGCTTTGAACGCCGGACTGATGCACGGCCCGCGTGGCCGTGCTCCGGATTGCCCGACCGCCGGCCGGGCGACCAGGGCTGCGACCCCGATGTGGGGTAGCCCGATGAAGCCGTACACCGTTCAGGCCCAGCTCTACGGCACGCTCGCCGTGCTCACCTTCTGCCTGGCCAGGCGCCCACCGGCTCGTGGCGGCGCGCCCACCGTCGTCGACGTGCCGGCCGTCCTGCCGCCCCGTACCGACTGCCTCGTACTCGATCTCGACCACGCCGACGGCTCCGGGGCGGAGGGGCTGGTCGTCGTACGGGACTGGGCCCGCGCACGCGCGGTCTTCGTCGCGGTGCTCTACGGCGGCACGCGCGGAGCCGTGCCCTTCTCCCGCCTCCCGTACGGACCCGCCGCGACCGTCGCCGACCCCGGCCCCGGCCACGACGCCGAACCTGACGACCCCGTGGCCGTGGCCGTGGCGCGGCTGCTGATGGTCCGGCGCGAGCTGAGGGAGCGGGCCGACGGCATCCGGCGCGCCCGCCACGGCACCCATCCCTGTTCGGGGCCCTGAGACACCGGCCGGGCGCGGCAACCTCGGGCGGCCCGGGTGAGAGAGGGCTCGCTGCGGGCCGCGTGGCCGAGGCCCAGTACACGCTGGGCGACGGCCCGTGCCGCAGCGCGCTGGCGCCGGCGGCCCCGATACTCGCGGCGGACCTGACGGGCGGGCAGGACGCGCTCCGGTGGCCGGTCTTCGCCGAGCAGGCCGTCGTACTCGGGGTCCGGGCCCTGTTCTCCCTGCCCCTGGGCAGCGCGGGAATCGCCATCGGAACCCTGGACCTGTATCGCGACACCCCTGGACCCCTGTCGGAGCGGGACCAGGCCTTCGCCTTCCCCGCCGCCGACGCGATCACCCTCGCCCTGCTCGCCCTGTACGCGCAGGGGGAGCAGGGCGACGCGCACCCCGGCGGCTGGCTGGACGGCGCCGAGACCGATCACGAGGAGGTCCACCAGGCCACTGGAATGATCATGGTGCATCTCGGGGTCGGCCCCGAGGACGCCTTGGCCCGCTTGAGGGCCCACGCCTGCGTCACGGACAGACCGTGACGCAGGCGGCTCGCGACGTCATCCCGGGAGGGTCAGACTCCATGAGTAGGCCCGCCCGAGGTAGGACCACGGGACGGAAACCGGTGACCGGCCTGACCCGCGAACACCACATCACCGAGGCGTTCGTCAGCCTCACCGACATCACGGCCGACGACGTCGACCCCATGGTCCTGCTCCGGCGGCTGATCGACCACAGCGTCCGCCTCACCGGCATGGACGCGGCGTCGAGACGACCGAGATGTTCCAGGGGCGTCGGCACGCGGCGAACGCCCCACGGCCGCCGCCGAACAGCTCGTCCGGCGCCCGCTGAGCCCGCAAGCCGTCCTGGCGAGCGTCGACCGAGGCGACGACCGATGCGGAAACGCCCCGCCGAGGTCAGCCGGGCGAACGGAACCGGCTCTGCCTGCGCCGGAGGTCGGCCACCGCACCGGCCGGCACGCCGCCACCCCGGGCCGTGCGGGCACCGCGAGCTCGGCCCGCCCGCGTCTGCGCACCGAGACCACGCCGCAGCGCGGCCGTCGCGGCCGGCCGCGTGGACGACGAGCCGCCGTACGGGCGGTCCAGCTCATCGATGAGATCCACCAGCCGCAGCGGCTCGTCCTGCCAGTTGAAGAAGAACAGCGCCACGCCCCGGTCTTCCAGGTACTCGGCCAAGGTGACCAGGGAGCGCAGGCCGCAGACGTCCAGGAACGGAACGCGCTGCATGTCGCACACCACCACGGTGACACCGTCGTCGACCGCGTCGAGGACCTGATCGAAGGCGGTCCCGCCATCGACATCGAGTTCACCGACGGGTGCCAGGTACACGGTCGGACCGTAGTGCCTCACCGTGATACGGAAGGCGGTTTCCATGGCTTCACCTCGCGACATCGAGATGATCCAGCCGGGGCCCCGAAACGCCGGGGAGCATCCCCCTGATTCTCGCCCCACCGACCCCACCCCGGCAAGCGTCCGCCTGCCGCCTTAGGGTGGCCGCGCCATGTCCTTCCCCGCACTGACCTTCCTCGTTCCGGAGAATTCGTGATCGCGTCGGCTCGTCTCGTCACCACCCTCGCGGCACCCCTTCCGTTCTCCGGTGCCGACGACGCCCCTTGCCTGGAGGCTCGGCCCGGCGGGTGGCGGATGCTCCAGCGCGGGGACGAGGAAGTCGTCGTACGGGAGCCGGCCGAGGCCGGCGGCGCGGAGCTACGGTTTCCGGCGCCTTGGCCGCGCCGGTTCGGCACGTACGCGGTGGCGCCGGCCGGCGACCTGGCGGTTTTCGCGGGGGCTCACGCCCTCCGGTCCGTGGACCGCGCCGGTGCGGTGCGGTGGGAAATCAGGCACCGCTGCTGGGCCGGCTGCGCCGGGCACGAGGACTTCGCCGAGTACGGGGGCGAGCGCGACCACCGGTACGGGAGCAGTGGTTCGGTGGGGTTCTCGGCGGACGGTGCCCTCGTGTGGGCTCATGTCCGCGGGCCCCTGGCGACGGATCGGGGCCCCGCCCCGGGCGTCGGCGGGGCCGAGGAGTGGTTGGTCATCGACGCCACCGTCGGCACGGTGCTCGCGCGGGTGGAGACGGGCACGGCGGCCTCCGGCTCGGAGCACGTCCCGCACCCCGACCCGCGTCAGATGGGGCTGAGTGTCGGGGAAGGACAGGACGGCTCTCCGCTCCGGTGGGGTCGCTGGGACGGCCGGGTGCTCACCGTCGACCGCTTCCGGGACGAGGACCTGGTACTCCTGGCGGTGAGCCCGTCCGGTGACCGGCTGCTGACCGTGACGCACGACCAGAACACGCTGGCCGTCCAGCGGGTCGCCGACGGGGCGACGGAAGCCGAACTGCGTGCCGACGTACTGCCCGCGCATCCCGGAGCGGACCCGGACGATGAAGACGCCGAGGTCTTCTTCGACTACCTGGGCGGGCTCATCGACGAGGACACGGCGGTCGTCGGGACCGTCGAAAGCGACGAGGAGTTCGGCGCGGGCCGGCACTGGCTGGTCGACCTGACCGGGACGCGCCCGGCCTGCCGGCTCACCTACCCCGTCCCCGTGTCCGGCCTTCCCCAAGCCCTTGGCGACGGGACCTGGTTCACGGCGTCCCCGACGTGCGGCGTGCTGCACGTCTGGTCCCTGTGAGGGAAGGCTAGGACGGGCCGGCGGGTTCGATGGCCGCGGAGGCGATGCGGCGTCGGACCTGGTCTTCCTGGGCGAGGCGGCGTAGCAGCTCGAAGACCGGGGCGCAGATCGCGAACACGATGACCGCCCGCTCGGCCAGGGCCACCGGATCGTCGAGTCCGGCCGCGCGTTCCAGGTCCAGCCGGGCCACCGACTCGGCGTGCCGCGCGTAGGCGGCGAGCTCGCCCGGGGCGTACCCCGCGTCGAGGCGCCGCAGCTCCTTGAGCGCGGCCGTCAGCCCCTGGACGTGCGGTGAGCTGCCCGGCGCCTGCCAGTCCAGGGTCGTGAGCAGCTCCGCCACCTCGGCGCCGGCGGCCGCGTCGGCCTCGGCCTCCTCCTCGGGGCCCGCGGCGGGCTGGGCCGCGATCGGTACCGGGAGGGAGTAGCTGAGCGCTCCGAGGGCGCCCTCGACGGTGTCGGCCTGGTCGACGGCCCCGAGCACGTCGCGGGTGGCGGCGATCGAGAGGCCGCCGAGCGTGGTCAGCGCCTTGATCAGCCGCAGCCGGTCCGCGTGCTCCTCCCCGTACTCGGCCAGGGTCGCGGCGGTCGCCCGCCCCGCGGGCAACAGGCCTTGCCGCCGGAAGTACTTGATGCTGGCGACCGGCACGCCGGTCCGCCGGCTGAGTTCCGAGATCTTCATACGGCTTCCCTGATGGTCGCGCGTCCCGGTAACCGTCATCGGCGATTGGACACCACAACAAGATACTGCCACTATCCAGTAGCTGGATACCTTCAGTATCCAACTACTCGAACGCTGCCGCACCGGAGAGTCGATGCCTCATCCCACGCCCCCCTCCGTGCTCCGCCGACCCAAGCTGTGGATCGTGACGGGACTCATCGCCGCCGTGGTGTCGATCCTGTTCGCCCTGCTCTACGTCGGCGGAAACGTCAATCCGAAGGGCAACCTGCGCGATCTGCCCGTGGCTCTGGTCAACGGCGACAGCGGCGCCGACGTGGGCGGTCGCCGCGTCAACCTGGGCGAGCAGGTCGTCGAGGGCGTCCGCAAGGCCGCCGAGGGCGACAAGAGCATCGATTGGCAGGTCGTCAGTCGTGAGGAGGCCGACAAGCGGCTGGGCAAGGGCAAGGTCTTCGGCGCGCTGGTCATCCCCAAGGAATTCACCGCCACGGTGAACGCGCTCACCGCCGCGCCGCCCGCCGGGCAGCCCGCGGCGCAGGGCAAGGCCGCCGCGCCGACCCTGACCGTGCTGACCAACCAGGCCGCCGGCAGCATCGGCTCCTCCATGTCCTCCCAGGCCGCGCAGAAGGCCGCCCACGCGGCCTCCGCTCAGATCGGCCAGGACCTCCTGAAGCGGGCCGGCGCGCAGCAGACCCCGCTCCCGGCGGCCGCGCAGCTGAAACTGGCCGACCCGGTGACCGTGACCGTCGCCGACGGCCACCCCGTCGGCTCCCGCAGTGCCATGGGCCTGAGCGCCTTCTACTACGCGCTGGTCCTGGTCGTCTGCGGTCTGCTCGGCGCCAACCTCGTCAACTCCCAGGTCGACACCGCGCTCGGCTACCTGCACGCCGACTACGGCCCCGTCCGCAAGCGCGAGCCCGTCCAGCACACCAGCCGCGTCCGCACCCTGGCCATCGGCATCGGCCTCATGCTCGGCCTGTCCCTGGTCATGGGCACCCTGGTCGAGGTCGCCACCGTCGGCATCCTCGACATGGACGCCGACCACCTCGGCCTCCTGTGGCTCTACTCGGTCGCCACCATCGCCGTCGTCGGCATCGGCGGCCTGGCCCTCTTCGCCGCCTTCGGCACGCCCGGCATGCTGGTGGCCACCATCGTCTTCATCGCGATGGCCGTCCCCTCCTCCGGCGCCACCGTGCCCCTCCAGGCACTGCCCGAGTTCTTCCGGGCCCTCGCGGAGTTCGAGCCGCTGCGCCAGATCACCGAGGGCATGCGCTCCCTGCTCTACTACGGAGCCCAGGCCGACGCGGGCCTGGCCCGCGCCTGGGTGTCGCTGGGCGTCGCGCTGCCGGCCGCCCTGCTCTTCGGCTTCACGGTCGCCCGGATCTACGACCGCCGGGGCATGCACCGCATCCCGCACCCCGACGGCGAGCCGAAGCCGAAGCCGGAGGCGGAGACCGAGTCGGTCGCATCCGACGAGGCGGCCGAGACCGCCGCACCCGCCACGGGCTGACACGGCCTGACAGGCACGGCCGCACGGACCGCCGTCCCGCCCCTTCACAGGGCGATGGGGACGGCGGTCCGGGTTGGCCATCCCGTGCCCTCTCCGACGCCGATCCCTGGCGCGGGCTGGAGGCCTTCCTGCCCCGCACCGTCGAGGCGCAGGTCACCGACGCCTCCCTGGCCCCGGTAGCCGCGGCCGCCGCCGACGCCCTGCCGCGCACCACGGAGCTCAAGAAGCGCTGTGGTCGACGGACGCCAGGCTCCTCGACCGGGCACGCGAGGCCGGGGCGGTCCGCCCGGACCCGGCCTCGGGCGGCCTCGTCCCGCTCATGTGCGGCCTCGCGTACGCCGTGCAGGCCCACGGCGGCGCTCCCGCCGACCGGATCGACACCGCGCACCGCTACCTGGCGACGCTGCTCGGCGGTCTGCGGGACACACCACCGCACGCGTGACGCGCCCCGCGCGCCCGCCCACCTCACCGAGACCCCAGCCCCGGCCCCGGGTCATGCGGGGTGCTCGGCGCACAGGCACCCGACCCCGGGCTCGATCCACTCCCGACCGCCCCACTCCGGATGCCGCTCGACCAGCAGTGCCCGTACCTCGGCGACGATCTCGGCCTCGCCCATCGCCGCGTCGCGCCGCCGCCAGGTCTCGTCGCGCAACTCGCGCAGGTAGTCGCGTACGTCGGTCAGGACCCGCGGGCCGCCGATCTCGCCGTGGCCGGGGACCACCACCCGGGGGCGGCCGGCGGCCAGTCGGTCGATCACGTCCAGCCATCGCACGCCGGACACGTCCGTGTCGTGCGGCGGGAACCACGGGAAGATGGCGAACTGCCCGGTCTCGGCCAGATCACCCGTGAACAGCACGCCGGCGTCCGGTACCTCGACCACCTGGTCGCCTTTCGTGTGGCCACGGCCGGTGGGCCGCAGCCGTACGGTCCGGCCGCCGAGGTCCAGGTCGTACCCGCCGTCGTAGACCACGTCCGGGGTGGGCACCCGTACGCCGTCGAGGCGGCGGGCGATCGAGCCGCCGAAGCCGCGGAACATCTCCAGGTAGCCCGGCCCCTTCGCCCTCAGGTCGTCCGCCTGCGCGCGGTTGACCAGGTAGGTGGCTTCGCCGGCGAACACGTGGGCGCCGAAGGCGTGCTCGGGGTGGAAGTGCGTCGTGGTCACGTACACCCGGCGGCCCCTCGCCAACTCGGTCGCGACGCCGAGGACCTGCTCGGCGTTGGCGGTGCCCATGCCGGTTTCCACGACGAGAACGGCCCGAGTGCCGCCCATGACGCCGATGTTGGGTACCAGTGCGACCCCTTGGTTCGGGATCACCAGCAGGTCGTGGGCGATGTCGCGGGCGCCGGAAATCCGCACGGCGGGGTCGGGGATCCGGTCGGGAGTCAGGTCTGCTGTCCCCTCGGGAACCTGTTCGTCGGTCATGCTCCGATTGCACCGGCCGCACACCACCGCCGTCCAAGACCGATCCGGTGGGGTCGATACCGTCCGGGTATCGTCGCCGGTCATGGAGCTGCGAACCCTCCGCTACTTCGTGGCCGTCGCCGAGGAACGCCACGTCGGCCGGGCCGCCGCCCGTCTGCACATGAGCCAGCCACCCCTGAGCCGGGCGATCAAGCGGCTGGAGACCGACCTCGGCGTCGTCCTGCTGCACCGCTCCGCCGTCGGCGTCACCCTCACCCCGGCCGGTGAGGCGCTGCTGGACGAGGCGCGCGGCCTGCTGGACCGCGTCGAACGGGCCCGCGTCCGTGTGGCGGTGGCGGCCGGGGCCGCGACCCTCACCGTGGGTATCCTCGGCGACACCTCCGACTCGGGCGCCACGCGACTGGCCGCCGCGTACCGCCGGCGGCACCCGGACGTCGAGGTCCGCGTCCGCGAGACCGACCTGACGGATCCGACCTGCGGGTTGCGCGCCGGACTGGTCGACGTCGCCCTGACGCGCGCCCCGTTCGACGAGACCGGGCTCACGGTGCGCGAACTGCGCGCAGACCCGGTGGGCGTCGTGCTGCGCGCCGACGACCGCCTGGCCCGCCGCGACCACGTGAGGCCGGCCGACCTGGCCGATCGACCCTGGTTCCGGTTCCCGGCCGGCACGGACCCGATCTGGCAGTCGTACTGGCACGGCGGCCGAGCGCGCGAGGGACCCGTGGTCCGCGCCGTCCAGGAATGCCTGCAGGCCGTGCTCTGGAACGGCACCGTCGGGATGGCCCCGCTCGGGCATCGGCCCCCCGAGGGCCTTGCGGTGGTACCGGTGATCGGCATGGCGCCGAGCCGCGTCGTGGTGGCGTGGAAGGCGGGGGACGCGAACCCGCTCGTCCGGTCGTTCGCCCGGATCGCGACGACCGCCTACCGCGACTGCTCGTGCTGAGCGGCTGACCGGGCGGTGGCGGACAACTCCCGTGCGGCCACCGTCCGGAAGTCGTTCGGCGGGCGGCCGGTGAGGCGTCGGACGGTGTCGGTGGTGCGGTCCTCGGTGCCCTCGGAGATGGCACGGTCCATGGCGGCCAGCATCGTGGCGAACTCCAGGGGGATCACCGCGGCGAGACGGTCGCGCAGGGCGTCGGGGGTGAGGTGGTGGTGGACCACGGGGCGGCCGGTGACGTCGGTGAGGAGCGCGGCGATGTCGTCGTGGCTCAGCGCCCGCGGTCCCGTCAGGATCAGGTCGGTTCGGGGCGCGGGGTCGTCGGTGAGGGCCCGTACGGCGACGGCGGCGATGTCGTCGGCGTCGACGAACCCGACCCGGCCCTGGCCGGCCGCGGTCCGGATGACGCCTTCGGTGCGAATGCCGTCGGCGTGGGCGTGCGCGCCGGTGAAGTTCTGCATGAACCAGGACGGCCGCAGCACCGCCCACTCGTCGAACAGGTCGGGCAGCGCCCGGTGCACCACACCCACCGCCGGGCCGCCCTCGGGGATGGCCGAGGAACTGAGCAGTACGGCCCGGCGTACGCCGCCGGCGCGGGCCTGCCGGAGGAAGGGCAGCATGACGGCGGCCGGGTCCGGGTCACCGACGGGCGGGACGAGGTAGACGCGGTCGACTCCGGCGAGGGCGCCGGCGTGGCCGGCGGGGTCGTACCAGTCGAAGCGGACCGGCTCGGCGCCCGGGAGGGCGGTGCCCCGCCGGCTGCCGGCCTTCACGCGCCGACCGGCGGCGACCAGTCGGGCGGTGGTGCGGCTGCCGGTGGTGCCGGTGGCGCCGATGACGAGGGTGGTGCCGGCGGTGCCTGTGGTGTCGGTGGCGTTCATCGGGCGCTGCTCCTCGTGGCATCCGGGGTGAAGTCCAGGCCGGGCTCGTGGAGGGCCAGGGGGTTCCAGTGGTCGCGGTAGGAGGTGAACCGTCCGTCGCGTACGGTCACGACGGCGATGTAGACCATGTCGAAGGGGCCGCCGGTCGCGACCACGCGCCCCACCCCGCGCATTTCCACCACGAGGGTCGCCGGGTCGGTGGTCTGGTGGATCGTCAGGTCGGGGAAGTCGTGCAGGTCGATGTGGTCGGGATAGTCGCGCATGTAGGCGGCGACGGCCTCCCGTCCTTCCAGCCGTCCGGGCCGGCCCGGGGGAGCGAAGGGGAACTCCATCACGCCGTGCTCGTCCCACAGGGCGACCCATGAGGCGATGTCCTTGTCGAGGAGCAGGCGCAGGCTGTGGCGGTAGAGGTCCGCCGCCGGTGAGGTGGTCGTGGGCATGGGGATCTCCGTCCCGTAGGATGCGGACCAGCGGTCCGCTTCTCCCGGACGAAGATACGGACCGCCGGTCCGGATTGCAACAGGAGGAGTGGGTCCATGCCCGAGGAACGCAAGCCGCGCAAGGACGCCGTCCGCAACCGGGCGGCCGTGTTCGCCGCCGCGGACGCCCTCTTCACCCGGTGCGCGAGCCCCGAGGAAGTGACGATGGCCGACATCGCGGCGGAGGCCGGCGTCGGCAAGGCGACGCTCTTCCGGGCCTTCGGCGATCGGACCGGGCTGATCCGCGCGCTGTACGAGGCGCGGCTCGAACCGCTCAGGGAAGCGATCGAACAGGGCCCCCCGCCCCTGGGGCCCACGGCCGCCCCGCTGGAACGCCTACCGGCCCTGCTCGACGCGGTCCTGTGCTTCAAGCTCGACAACCGCCACCTCGCGCTGGCGCTGGAGGCCACGGGTGCGGGCAGCAGCCCGTACGGCACGGAACACTACGAGCGCTGGCACACCCTGCTCCGCGACCTCCTACGGCGCATCCCAGGCCTGGCGGACGAAGCCGACTTCACCGCCCACGCCCTCCTCGCCGCCACCCGAGCCGACCTGGTCGGCTACCTGACGGGCGAGCGGTCCACCCCCCGCGCATCGCTACGGGCCCACCTGGCGGCGTACACCACCACCCTGCTCGGCGGCCGCGACCACGAGGCCTGACCGGTGCGTCCTCGTCGTGGCGTGGCGTGGCGTGGCGCGTCAGGCGTCGAAGCGGGTGCGGGCGGCCTCTATGTGGCCGATGTAGCGGTGGGTCCAGTCGCACATGCCGTCGACCGTGGCGCGGAGGGCCTGGCCCGGCTCCGTCAGGGTGTATTCGACCTTCGGCGGCACGGTGGGGTGCACCTTGCGTGCGGCCAGGCCGTTGCGTTCCAGCATGCGGAGGTTCTGGGTGAGCATCTTGTGGCTGATGCCCTCGACCTCGTCGCGCAGCTCGCTGAAGCGCAGGGTGCGCTCGCCCAGGGCCTCGATGATGAGGAGCGCCCACTTGTTGGCGACGTCGGAGAAGATCTCCCGTCCCAGGGAGTCCGCACGCCTCAGGTCCGCTTCGTCGATCGCGTCGCTGATCTGCTTGGTTCCCATGAGGTTCCCCAGTCACCGAAAAGTGCGTTCTTCCGTGTCAACGACCACTCTCCTACGGTTCCCGAGTAACCACAAGTGACCGAGAGCGGCCCCCTGCGGGCGCTCAGGACAAGGAGACAGGCGCATGGCCATCACCTTCGTGAACCCCGACGGATTGCCCGAGATCCCCGTCTACCGGCAGGTGTCGATCGCGACCGGATCGAAGCTGGTCTTCATCGCCGGGCAGGTCGCCTGGGGCGCCGACGGCGTCACGGTCGGTGAGGGGGACCTCGCCGCGCAGGTCGAGCAGTGCTACGTCAACATCGCCACCGCCCTGGCCGGCGCCGGCGGCTCCTTCGACGACGTGGCGAAACTGACGGTCTACGTCGTCGACTGGACCCCCGACAAGATGCCCCTGCTCCTGGAGGGCATCGACAGGGCGGCCGCGAAGCTCGGCGTCACCCCCGTCCCGCCGGCCACACTGCTGGGCGTCGCGGCCCTCGACGTCCCCGAGCACCTGATCGAGATCGAGGCCACGGCGGTCATCGACTGAACCGACCATAGAGCCACGGGGCCAAAGGCGCCCGCCGCCTCCTACGCGGGGCTTGTTCCGCGCGTATCACCGTAGGGAGGGATGGCCGTTTCGAGCGACCGCGGCCGCCGCCCCCGGCACGATCTGCTGACCGCTCGCGCGCGCCTCGGCACGGTCCGTCGCTTCGCGCATGGTTCCATGACGAGGTGCAGAGCTTCGTCCAGCGTCTCCTGACCAAGGGGTTCGGCCTGCCCAGCGGGCCGCTCGGCCGGGTCGGTGGCCGCCTCATGGCGCACGGCAACGCCGCCACCGAACGGCACGTCGTCGAGCTGGCCGGGCCCACGGAGCAGGAGGTCGTCCTGGTCGTCGGGCCCGGCCCCGGGGTGGGACTCGAAGCCGCGGCCCTACGCTCCGCCCACGTGATCGGCATCGACCCGTCCGACGTCATGCTCGCCATGGCCCGCCGCCGGTGCGCGTCCCTGATCGACAGGGGCCGCCTCCGCCTCGCCGTCGCCACCGCCGCCCGAACCGGCGAGGCCGATGCCTCCGTCGACGTCGTGATCTCCGTCAACAACCTCCAGCTGTGGCCCGACGTGCCCGCCGGCCTGACCGAGCTCCACCGCGTCCTGCGCCCCGGAGGCCGCATCCTCCTCGCCGCCCACGAGAAGTGGCTCCCCACCGACCTCGCCACCCTCACCAACGCCCTCGAAACGGCCGGCTTCACCTCCGTCCGCACCCGAACCTGGAACCCCCCGACCCGCATGGCCTCGACATCGGCCCTCCTGAGCGCGGTACGCGTCTAAGCCGTGTCTTGCGGGTGCCCGGCGGAGCCGGCGGCCCGCGCCCCGGGTCCGTACGGTGCTCCGCCGGGGTGGTTCCCGAGGGCCAGTGGGCGGAGTACGGCACGGCTCGCGGGGCGCGGGCGGGGTTCGGTACGAAGCTGTGCGCTGCTCCCCGCATTCCGCGACGCCGGAGGTTCGTACGCCCATGACCCACGCACACCTGAAGCCGGAGCGGCGGCGCCGCCGACGGGGCGGGACGGCCGGTGTGGCGGCCGCCGCGCTCGGCTTGGCCCTCGTACTCGCCCTGCCCGGCGCGGCGCTGGCCGCACCCGGAGATCTGGATCCGACCTTCGGTTCCGATGGCCGGGTGACCACCCCCTTCCCTGAACCCGTGTCAGGCAACGACATCGCGCGCCAGTCCGACGGCAAGCTGGTCGTGGTGGGCGCGAGCGGGGCCGGTTTCGCGCTCGCGCGGTACGACACCAACGGCGGCCTCGACCCCGCTTTCGCCGGCGACGGTACGGTGACCAGTGACTTCGGCGGCGGCAGCCACACGGCCAACGCGGTGGCGATCCAGCCCTCGGACGGGAAGATCGTCGTGGCGGGTACCACCGAGGTGATCGCGGAGGAGGGCGGCGGTTGCTGCTTCTTCTCCGTGGCCCGCTACCACACCGACGGCAGTCTCGACACGGGCTTCGGCGACGGCGGCCTGGTCCGGGTCGAGGAGTTCGGCGGCTCCGCCGATGGCGCGGACGTGGCGGTACAGTCCGACGGCAGGATCATCGCCGCGGGCAAGGGCGGCGGGGGCGGCTTCGCGCTCGTCCGCCTCGACACGAACGGGAACCTGGACCCGAGCCTGGGCGGCGACGGCGCGGTGGTCGCCGGGTTCACCCCCACCTCGCCCCAGGACGGCGGCGGCATCGCCCGCGGCATGGCCCTCCAGCCGGACGGCAAGATCGTCTCGGTCGGCTACGTCGGCAACACGGCCTTCGACATCGGCGTGGCCCGCTACCTGCCCGACGGCACCCTCGACTCCACTTTCAGCGGTGACGGCATGGTGACCGCGGACTTCGGCGGCACCGAGTTCGGCAACGCCGTGGCGGTACAGCCGGACGGCAAGATCGTCGCCGCGGGTTCCGGCGGCGCCGGCTTCGCCCTCCTGCGCTACAACGCCGACGGCAGCCCGGACACCGGCTTCGGCGCCGGCGGGCGCACCTCGGTCAACTTCCCCGGTGACGGCGGCATCGCCCGCGCCATGGCCCTCCAGCCGAACGGCAAGATCATCCTCGCCGGGCAGGCCGACGACCCGAACAGCTCCGAGGGCACCGACTTCGGCCTCGTCCGCTTCAACCCCAACGGCACCGTGGACACCGGCTTCGGCGGCGACGGCTTCGTCCTCACCGGGTTCCTGGACTTCGACGAGGCCCGCGGCGTGCTCGTCCAGCCGGACGGCAACATCGTCGCGGCGGGTCACGCGTCGGGCCTCGCGTTCGCCCTCGCCCGCTACCAGGGTGGCGACGGCACGCCCCCGCAGCAGCCGATCGCGGACCTGTCGGTGACGAAGACCGGTACGGGCACCCTGAGCATCGGCGACCGCGCCACATACACGGTGACGGTCTCCAACTCCGCGACCTCCACCGCCACCGCGACCGGCGTCACCCTGTCGGACACGCTCTCCGGAGCCGGTGTCAGCCTGACCTCGGCCGCAGCCTCTCAGGGCACGTGCACCACCACCGCGACGGGCGCCACCTGCGCGCTCGGCTCCCTGGCCCCGGGCGCGAGCGCGACGGTCACGGTGACGGCCGAGCCCAGGGCCACCGGCACGGTCACGAACACGGCCACCGCGAGCGCCGGCCAGCAGGACCCCACGACCCCCAACAACACGGCCACCTGGACCACCTCGGTGAACAACGCCCGAGGCTGCACGATCATCGGCACCAGCGGCGCCGACACCTTGAACGGCGGCTACGTCACCGACGTGATCTGCGCCCTCGGCGGAAACGACACCGTCCGCGCGAGCTACGGAAACGACACCGTCCACGGCGGCTTCGGAAACGACAACATCGACGGCGGCTTCGGCGACGACACTCTGAACGGCGGTCCCGGCAACGACACCCTGATCGGCTACTACGGCAACGACCGCCTCACCACCACCGACGGCGTCGCCGGCAACGACACCGCCAACGGCGGAGCCGGTACCGACGCCTGCACCACCGACCCGGGCGACATCCGCATCAGCTGCCCCTGACCCGAGCTGCCCCTGACCCACCCCCTTCCCCGAGAGCCGCCGCCACCCCATCAGGGCGGCGGCTCTCCCGCGCCTCGCCGGCGATTCAGCGGCACAGGGCCGTGTCCACCAGGCTCTCGACGCGCTTCCTGACGGCGTCGTCGATCGGGACGCTGGTCACAGTGACGTTGGCGGCGCGGCCGTCGTCGGTGACTCCACCGCGCGTCTCGAATCCCGCGATATCACCGCCGTGGCCCCAATAGACACCACCGCACGACAGCGGCCTGCTCATCAGCCCCAGCCCGTAGCCTGCGCCGGTGTCCCCGATCGGGACGGTGGTGCGCATCTGCGCGAGTTGGGCCGCCGGAAGGAGGCGGCCGGCCAGGAGCGCGCTGAAGAACCGATTGAGGTCGGAGTCGGTGGAGATCATCTGGCCTGCCGCCCAGCCCGCAGAGGGGTCTATCTCCGTGTAATCGCGCATGGGCGCGCCTGGAGAATCCTGTCCGTAGCCCTTGGGGTGGGGTTCTCGGATGGACCTGTCACCTGCAACGGGGAAGTAGGTGTGGCGCAGCCCGATGCGCTTGACGATGCGCCGATCCACCTCCTCGGCGAGGGGGCGACCGGTGATCTTCTGGATGATGAGGCCGGCCACCACGTAGTTCGTATTGCTGTACGCCCATTTCTCACCGGGGGCGAAGTCGGCTTTGTTTCGGAAGGCGATGTCGAGCAGATCGCGGGGTTCGAAGTACCGGTGCTGAAGCGTGTCGTCGGGGATGTCATCCCCGTATTCGGGCAGTCCGCTGGTGTGTTGCAGGAGCTGACGGACTTTGATGTGACGTCCGTCGATCCCGTCCCCGCGTACGAGGCCCGGCAGATAGGTGTCGACCGAGGCATCGAGGTCGATCTTCCCTTCACCCACCAGTTGCAGTGCCACGACCGCGGTGAACGTCTTGGTGTTGCTGCCCATCCGCATCTGACCGTCCACGGGCACCTTCGAGCCGGTGGCCAGATCGCCGACCCCCGCGGTGTAGGTACGGGTGCGACCTTCGCGGTCCGTGACGCTCGCCAGCGCGGCCGGCAGGCCATCGGTACGCACCAGCGCGTTCAGGCCTTGCTGCACGGTGTCCGGCCTGGGCGCGGCGAACGCCGCGGGCGGCGCCAGGGCACCCATCGACATGACGCCGACGGTCAACGCGACCGCCGCGGCCCGCACGGTTCCGCGCCGGCCGCCTTGCTGCCGCCTGGAAAAGCGAAGCCTTTGCGATGACTGCTCACGCATGAGTCAACTCCTGTCGAATCGTCGGGAAGTGAGCACTGCCGGCCGACGGCCAACTGCTCAGGGCACGATGTTGGCTCCCGAGGTCGCGGATGCGCATCACGGAAAGGCGGGAGAAAGTACTCCCCCGATCGGGGGAGGCCAGGAGCGAGCCGCCCGGTGATACTGGCCGGATTATGATCAAGGGAATCCGGCCGCTGCTGCGCGGCTCCACGTATGTGGGCATGTTGTTCGCCTGTTGCGGTGCGTTGGTGAGCCTTCCACTGCTGCCTTTCGCGCTGCTGCCGACGCTCGCCTGGCGATCCGCTCCCGAGGGGGTGCAGACCGTTCTGGTCCTGCTGGTCTGGGCGGTCTTGATCGGCGTGCTCGGGCTGGCCCACACCACGCGGCGGGCGCTGGTCGCGTCCGCCCGTCGACTGCTGCGGGTGCCGTTGCCGGAACCGCCGGCCCGCCGTCAACGTGCGAGCCCACCGGGCGGGGCGGCGACCCATCCGGTGCACGATCCCGTCGGGAAGCCCGCCCCCACCGAGCCGTCCGGCGCCGACCGGTGGCGCACTCCTCTGTGGCTGCTGCTCCACGTGGCCCTGGGGTGGACGGGGGCGCTGGTGAGCGGCGTGCTGATCCTCGTCGGCCTGACCCTCCCGATCGGTTGGTTCGGTGCCGAGTTGACCCTCAGCCTGTACGGCTGGTCGGCCCGGGTGGAGGGTGGGTGGCAGAGCCGGGTGGTGGCGCTCGGCTGCCTGCCGGCGGCGGCGATCGTGTGCGTGGTGGTGACCCACACCCTGCGGTGGTTGGCACCCAGGCTGTTGGGGCCCTCATCGGCCGAGCGGCTCGCGCTGGCGGCCGAGCGGGAGCTGCGTCTGGCCGAACGGAACCGGCTCGCCCACGAGTTGCACGATTCGATAGGGCACACCCTGACGGCGACCACCATCCAGGCCGCGGTGGCGGGCGAGCTGCTCTCCACGGATCCGGGAGCGGCGCGTGCCGCCCTGCGCAGCATCGAGGAGTCGACCCGGGCCGCCCTGGAGGATCTGGACTACGTACTGGGCGTGCTGCGCGAACAGCGGGCGGAGACAGCGCCGCTCCGCACCCTGGCCGACCTCCCCGAGCTGCTCGGCCGATTGCGGCACACGGGTGCGCAGGTGGAGCCGGAGCTGTCGGGCGACATGACGCAGGTGCAGGGAACGCTGTCCCGGGCGGCGTACCGGATACTGCAGGAGGGGCTGACGAACGCGTTGCGGCACGGGGCGCAGGGCCGGATCGACGTCCGGGTGGCGGTCGAGACGGGCGGCCTGGAGCTCAGTGTGGTCAACCCGATCGGGGGAGGCATACGTACGGGTAAGGGTCGGGGCAGGTCGAGCCGCGACGCCTTCCCGACATCCGGACACGGGCTGCCCGGCCTGACGGAGCGCGTACGGCTGCTGCACGGTGAGATCGAGGTCGGTCCGGACGGGCCGCGGCACTGGCGGTTGGCCGTCCGGCTGCCGGTACGGTGATCGGCATGATCGGCTCTGACTCCAGCGAGACCGCCCCAACCGGCGCTGCCGCCACCAGCCCTGACGCCGGTGGCACCATCACGCTCCTGATCGCGGACGACGACGAGGTGACCCGCAGCGGTCTGCGTACGCTGCTCTCCACGCAGCCGGGGCTCACGGTGGTCGGCGAGGCCGCCGACGGCGTCGAGGCGGTCGAGCAGGCGCGGCGGCTCAGGCCGGACGTGATCCTGATGGACGTGCGGATGCCGCGCCGCAACGGGATCGAAGCCACCCGGCAGGTGCTGGCCGAGTCGGCCGAACCGCCCAAGGTCGTGGTGATCACCACCTTCGAGAACGACGACTACGTCACCGCCGCGCTCAGCGCGGGGGCCAGCGGATTCGTGCTCAAGCGGCTTCCGGTCCGACAGATAGCGGAGGCGGTGCGGGTGGTGGCGGCGGGCGAGGCGATCCTCTTCCCGACGGCACTGCGCCGGATGGTCGCCGCCCGCCCGCTGGCCTCCGCCAAGGCGTTGCCCAGGGCGGCGCTGACAGGACGGGAGGAGGGAGTGCTGCGGTTGATGGCCACCGGCCTGTCCAACCCGGAGATCGCGGAGTCGCTCACGGTCAGCCTGGAAACGGTGAAGACGCACGTCGGGAACGTGTTGACCAAGCTCGGCGCGCACAACCGGACGCACGCGGTGGTGATCGCTTACGAATCGGGACTGGTGGTGCCGAGGTTTACCGGCTGACAGCCGGCCACCGTCATGCGGCGCGCGGGCGTGCTCCGGCCGGAGCAGCGGAGCCATGGGTGTCGAGCAGGGCGCGGCCGAGGAGTGGCAGTTCCACGTCCCGCGCCGACGTCAGGGGAGGACGGTGCGGGACGTGGTCGGTGGAGAGGTTCAGATCGTCACGCAGACGCCGTCTTCGATCGTGCGGCCGTCGCGCTCCAGTCCGCCGCAGACGAGCTTGGAGTGCGCCTGCTCGTAACCGACGGCCCACCTGTGACTGGCGGCGTTCACCTTCGGCGAGTGGTAGTTGCCCCAGTAGGCGCGCAGCGTCCCGGGGAGGCCGTCCTTGGTCTGGACGGTGATGTCCTGTACGAACCTGTTGTGGTGTGCGGTCATGACGCAGATGTACTTGCCACAGTGGCTGTCGACCTGGGCGAACGCGGGCGCCGCCGAGACGAGCGTGATCGCGCAGGCGGCGAGGGCGAGTGCGGGCTTCTTGATATCGATCATGGCCTGTTGAACGATCCCGGCACGAGCCCGTTACCCGCTTTCCCGATCCGCTTTCCCGATCCGCTTTCCTGTCACCGCTTCCCGTCACCACACCGGGTGCAGGGGGTGGTCGGCACCCGTCCGGCGTTCGCGTCCGGCTCCGGAACCGGTCGCGGCCGCCGGACAGGTTGCCGCCTGGGCCCACGCGAAATCCTGCCGCTTTGCCGCGAGCCCAGTCAATCCTTGGGTTTCCTTGCCCAAGCCCAAGGGATAGCTTGGGTTTTGTGACTCTGGATGACCTCCGCGTGTTCGTGGCCGTGTGCCGGACCGGAAGCCTCAGCGGCGTGGCACGGGAACTGGGCTGCACCCAGTCCGCGGTGAGCCAGCACGTGAAGCGGCTGGAGCGGGAGACGGGGGTGACCCTGCTGGAACGCCGCCCGCGCGGTACGGTGCCCACCGCCGCCGGGCGGATCCTCTACGAGGCCGCCGCCGACGGGATCACCGGACTCGACCGGGCGCTGCGTACGCTCGACGACCTGGCGAACGGCGCCGGCGGATCCGTACGGGTCGGCACCGGCGGCGCGACCCTGCGGCACTTCATGGCCGAGGCGATCGTCGGCTTCCGACGGCGCAACCCCAGGCTGAGCCTGGAGTTCCGGACCGAGACCTCCAGCCGCCGCTGCTTCGACGCGCTGCTGGCGAACACGCTGGACCTGGCGTGGATCACCATCGGCGCTCCGGTGCCGGGCATCGAGCAGCGGCCGGTCGTCGACCTGCCCTGGGTGCTCGCCGTACGCGCGGACGACCCGCTCGCCGACCGGTCGACCGTCGACGCCGCCGACCTCACGGACCTCCGCCTCGTCCGGCTGCCGCCGAACTCCCTCTCCGGCGCCCGCCTGGACGCGGCGTTCACCGAGCTGGGCGTGCGCGTGGCCTCGGACACCAGCGTGGCGGACTGGGACACCGCGCTGCTGCTCACCGAACTCGGCCTGGGGCCCACGGTCGTACCCGCCGTCCCGGGGCTGCGGGTTCCGGGGGACGGCCCGCTGCGGCTCGTTCCCGTTCCCGCGCTGCCCGCGCTTCCGGTCGGCTGGGCGGTCCGCCGCTGGGACGCGCTCACGCCACTGGCTCGGGCCTTCGCCGACACGGTCGCCGCGACCTGCACCGAGCAGTCGACCATCGTGCGCCGCCAGGCCGTGTCTTGACCTGGGCCGTGCCACGACCTAGCGGTGGTGGTGGCCGCCGAGGAAGATCGGGTTGGTGAACGCCGCGAGCGGGCCCGGGAGTCCGGCCACCGTCGGGGCGTGCCGCAGCTCGGCGCGTACGTACGTCGTGTACCGCGGCGTCGTGAGCCATTCGGCCGCGCCGGTGCCGGAGGCGGGGAGGGTGGTGGTGAGAAGGGTGCCCTGGTCGGTGACGAGGGACAGGGTGCGGCCGGGGGCGCCGGAGGCCTCGCAGCGGATCGTGATCGGCTCGGCGGGCTCCGCCGGGAGGCGTTCGCCGATGCCCGCGTGCCGGCCGCGGCTGCCGACGGCCGTGAGGGACAGGGACACCGCGGCCGACTCGGCGACGTACGCGCGACCTGCCCGCAGGCCCGCCAGGATCGCGTCACGGCTCAACTCCTTGGCCAGCACCACCGTCTGCGGGCCGCCGACCCGGTCGGGGTCGCGGTGGGCGTCGCTGTTGCCCATGGCCGGGGTCCACGGCCTGCCCGGGACGGCGCCCGCCAGGGTGGCGTCCCAGGCCTGGAGGCTCACCTCGTCGTCGGGGGTGAAGGGACCGTTCCACACCTCCACCAGGTCCGCCTCGGCGAAGCCGAACTTCCAGTTGCAGCCGACGCAGGTGGCGTGCGGGTGCGCCGGGACGACCAGCCCTCCCGCCCGGCGTATCTCGCGGGCGAAGCGGCCGAAACGATTCTCCCGAGCCCGGTAGCGCCAGTCCACGAAGGTGCCGGGGTCCGTGCCGATCGCGAGGACGTGGCCGTTGCGAGTGGTGATCTCCTCGCCGGTGAGGATCAGCAGGTCGTCTCCCCACAGCCCTTCCCAGGCCCCGTGCGCGGAGTTCGTGTTGTGCTCGGAGGTGTTGATGAAGTCCAGCCCGGCGGCGCGGGCGAGGGCCGCGAGCTCGGCGGGGGAGCGGCGGCCGTCCGAATGCACGGAGTGCAGGTGGCAGTCGCCCCGGTACCAGGCCCTGCCCCGGCCCCGGGCCCGCAGCGGCGGGTGGATCGGCCTCGGGGTGCGGCCCGGGTCGCCGTACCGGAGCGTGATGGTCACCGCGTACGGGAGTCCCTGCGGGGCCACCGTGTAGGGGCCGAGGACGACGTGCCAGGTCCCGGCGCGCAGGGGGCCGGGCAGGTAGCCGGGGGTGGCGGCGTCGGCGCGCAGGAAGAAGGAGCTGCGGGCGCCGCCCGACCAGCCGCGGAATCCCTCGCCGCCGAGGCCGGTGCCGCGCTCGTCGAAGATGCCGATGTCCAGGGCGTTGTTCGGGGTGCCGGGCGGGACGCTCACCTTCTCGTACGTGTAGGAGACCTCGATCTCCCGCACCCCGCGCGGCACGTCGAAGGGCAGCTCGACGAAGTCGGGTGCGCCGGGTGGCAGGGTGCCGCGTACCGTCCTGGTCTCCTCGCCGGCCCCGGCCGCGCCGGCGAAGCCGACCCGGCCCAGGGTCAGGACGGTGGCCGCACCCGCCACGAAGACCGCGCGCCTGCCTACGGATTCGCTCACGCCGGTCACTTCCCAGGGTGTGGAGGGACGGGGGAGGTGCCTTTCGAGCCTGGTACCGCGCCGTTAACTCCTCCCCAAGGGTGGGGGGCCAGGTGGTAGCGGTTGCCTTACCGCGGCGCACTCCATGGCACTACGCGGCGTCCCGGCCGAGGGAGCCGGTCCAGGCACGCTCCCGCAGCAGGCGCAGGCCGTTGAGGCCGACGATGACGGTGGAGCCTTCGTGGCCGGCGACACCGAGCGGCAGGGGCAGCGTCCCGATCAGGTCCCAGGCCACCAGCGCGGTGATGAAGGTTCCGGCGATGACCAGGTTCTGGACGACGAGACGGCGGGCCCGGCGGGAGAGGGTCACGACGGCGGGGACGGTGGCGAGTTCGTCGCGGACCACGACGGCGTCGGCCGTCTCCAGGGCGAGGTCCGAGCCCGCCTTGCCCATGGCGATGCCGGTGTGCGCGGCGGCCAGGGCGGGGGCGTCGTTGACGCCGTCGCCGACCACCAGCACCCGGAGCCCCTCGGCCTCCCACCCGCGGACGGCGGCCACCTTGTCCTGCGGGAGAAGTCCGGCGCGAACGTCGGTGATGCCGACCTCGGCGGCGAGCCGGCGGGCGGCGCGCTCGTTGTCGCCGGTCAGCAGCACGGGTGGACGACCCGTCAGTTCGGTGAGCGCGGCCACGGTGGCCCGGGCGTCGGGGCGGAGCCGGTCGGTGAGGCCCAGCACCCCGACCGGTTCGCCGTCGAGCCGTACGAGGACCGTGGTGCGGCCCCCGTCTTCGAGTGCCCGTACCGCTGCGCCGATCCCCTGGCCCCCGGCCCCGGCGAGGTGGGCCGGGGAGCCGACCTGGACGGTGCGGTCGCCGACGGCGGCGGTGACGCCCTGCCCGGGGGTGGAGGTGAAGTCGGTCGCCTCGGGGAGGGTGAGGCCCCGTTCGCGGGCGGCCCGGACGACGGCGCGGGCGAGCGGGTGCTCGCTGGGATGTTCGGCCGCCGCCGCCAGGGCCAGCAGCGCGTTCTCGTCCAGTCCGGAACCGGGCTCGGGGCGGATGTCGGTGACGTGGGGGACGCCCTCGGTGAGCGTGCCGGTCTTGTCGAGGGCCACGGCGTCGACCTGGCCCAGGCGTTCCATGACGACGGCCGACTTCGCCAGGACGCCGTGCCGGCCGGCGTTGGCGATGGCGGAGAGCAGCGGCGGCATCGTGGAGAGCACCACCGCGCAGGGCGAGGCGACGATCATGAACGTCATCGCGCGGAGCAGGGCGGGTTGCAGGGCGGAGCCGAAGGCGAGCGGGACCGCGAAGACGGCGAGGGTGGCGACGACCATGCCGATCGAGTAGCGCTGCTCGATCTTCTCGATGAAGAGCTGGGTGGGGCCTTGGTCTCGGAGGCCTCCTCGACCATCTTCACGATCCGCGCGATCACCGAGTCGGCCGGATCCCGTTCGACCCGCACGCCGATGGCGCCGGTGCCGTTCAGCGTGCCGGCGAACACCTCGTCACCCGCCTGTTTGGCCACGGGCAGGGGTTCGCCGGTGATGGTGGCCTGGTCTACGTCGCTCGCCCCGTGGAGGACCCGGCCGTCGGCGCCGATCCGTTCCCCGGGCCGCACCAGGATGGTGTCCCCGACCTTCAGGTCCCCGGCCGGGACCGGTTCCTCGGTGCCGTCGGACAGGAGCCGGGTCGCCGTGGCGGGGGCGAGGTCGAGGAGTCCGCGTACGGAGTCCGCCGTCCGGGCGGTCGCGACGGCCTCCAGGGCGCCGGAGGTCGCGAAGATGACGATCAGCAGCGCCCCGTCCAGGACCTGTCCGATCGCCGCCGCCCCGAGCGCGGCCACGACCATCAGCAGATCCACGTCCAGGGTCTTGTCCTTGAGTGCCTTCAGGCCCTCCCAGCCCGGCTCCCAACCGCCCGTGACGTAGACGGCGGCGAAGAGCGGCGCCCACGTCCACACCGGGGCGTCGAGCAGCTTGAGGGGGAGGGCGACCAGGAACAGGACCAGCGCGGCCAGCGCCCACCGGGCCTCCGGCAGCGCCAGGATCCGCGTACGGCGTCGACTCGCCGCCGGCGGTCCGACGGTGGCCTGTGCGGGCCGCTGATCCAGGGCAGAAGACATGACAAAGCGACCCTTCGCGGGCGGATGGGGCAACGGCATCCACCATACAGGAACATCTGAATAGGTCTTCATGTGTCATAGGTATGATGTCCGCATGGGCCACGGAACCGACACAGCCGGCCGCGCCACCGCGCGCGAGCGCCTCGACGCCGTCGGCACGGCCGACGTCGCCGCCACCCTCCAGGCCCTCGCCACCCCGTCACGCCTGTACATCCTGGCCCGGCTCCAGGAAGGGCCCTGCTCGGTGGGCGACCTCGCCGAGGCCGTCGGCATGGAAGCCTCGGCCTGCTCCCACCAGTTGCGCCTGCTGCGCAACCTCGGGCTGGTCACCGGTGAGCGCCACGGGCGCTCGATCGTCTACGCCCTCTACGACAACCACGTCGCCGAACTCCTCGACCAGGCGCTGTACCACGTCGAGCACCTACGGCTGGGAATCCACGACGCCGCCGCGCCCGCCGGCGAGAGCGCGCCGGCAGGCGGGTACTGAGCGAGGCGGTCGGGCGGGCCCGGTGCTTCGGGCCCGCCGCGCGCGGTCAGTCGTCCAGGGTGTCCAGTACCCGGCCGAGGTCCACGAACTTGAAGCCGGTCGCGGTGCGCGGGCCGTCCTCCGGGCCGTCGTGCCCGTCCTGGACCACGAGCAGGCCGCGCGGGAAGGCGCGGCCGAGGGGCCGGTTCAGGGCCGCGGCCCCGTCGCACTCCTCCGAGCCGTCGAGGTCCCGCGAGCGCGCGGTGATCCGTACGCCGCCCTCGTACTCGTGGTCGTCCTCGCGCTCGCGGTCGTAGAAGGCGAAGGTGTCGTCGCCCTGACTCGACACCATGAGGTAGCCGTCACCGTCCCCCTCGTCCACGATCGTCAGCCCCTCCACGTCGGCGGACAGGCGGCGGCCGCCGAAGCCAGGGTCGGCGCCGGGCGTGCAGTCCTCGGTCTCCTCGTCGTACACGGCCGGGACGCCGTACGAGCGGACCCGGTCCACCAGCACCGGCGCGGACGTCAGATCGGCGCGCATCCGCCAGACGCCGACGTCCTCCTGGCCGGCGTAGAGCGTGCCGTCGGCGGGGTCGACGACCATGCCCTCGATCTGGGGCCGCTCGTCGGGCTCGCCGCAGGGGGTCCAGGTCGCGCCGTTCGGCAGCCGGAAGGACGAGGGCAGGTCCAGCGTCCGCACGAGGCGGTAGCCGACGGTGCCGCCGGGCTCGGCGGTCAGTTCGAGCAGGGCGATCCGCGTCTCGTGGCGGCGGCTGACCAGGGCGTAGGAGCGGCCGGTGGCCTCGTCCGTCCAGGTCGCCAGGCCGTACGCGGTGCGCTGGTCGTCGATCTCCTCCTGCGAGGCGGAGAACACCGCGGGCGCGGTCGGGGCGGTGACGTCGGTCAGCGGGCCGCCGGGGCGGTCGGCGTCGATGCGGTAGAAGCGCAGGCGGTCGTTGCCGCGGTCGGTGACGACGGCGAGGTCGCTCCGGCCGGTGGACAGGCGCATCCGGTGGACCAGGTCGACGTTGTTGAACCGTCCCGGTGCGTGGTCGGGCCCCGGCACGCTCGGCGCGGGCAGCGCCTGGACCTGACGCGCGCCGAGGTCGTAGACGCGCAGTCCGCCCTCCTTGGCGGTGGCGACGACCAGACTGCGGTCGGGGTCGGCGCTGTTGCGCCAGATGGCCGGGTCGTCGGCGTTGGCGTTGCCGCCCTCCTCGTCGTCGAACAGCGTGGCGGTCTCCGCCACCGGGGTGACGGCGGGCAGCCGGCCGCTCTCGCGGCCCTGCGCCGTGGCGGGGGCGGCCGCGGTGAGGCCGGCGAGGACGGCGAGCGCCGCGGTCAGGGCGAGAGCGGTCGCGGCGGGGCGGGCGGGGCGGGCGGGACGATGAGGGTCCACCGGGAATCTCCAACGGTTGGTCGGACACGTGTGGGGCAATGGCGGCTGAAGACTGGAGGCCCCGCGTTAAGGACGCGCCGGCGCCGGGCGACGCACAGCCGTGCATGGCATGAACACGGCGCGCCACCCCGCACCCGCCGCGGCAGGCTCCAGGAGGCGGGGGCGGCGCGTCGAGGTGCACGGCGTTTGGCGGCCGGCGAGACTGGACCCATGACGACCATGGCGGTACTTGAAGGCGGACCGGACGATCTGCCGGAGCGCGTCGTGCCGGTCGCGGCGCCGGGCGAGGACCTGAAGATCGCCCACCGCGGCGGATACGAACACTTCAGGGCTACCTCCCGCTTCCGCAACGGCGGCCAGAACGCCGGCGAGGGCGGCGGCGAGGGCGGCCGGCTCCCCGTCTACGAATGGTGGGAGCGCACCGAGATCGCCGAATGACCCCGGCGGGGGGTGGCGTGCGGGAGCCGGCGATCATCGAGGCGCCGTCCGTGCTCGGGCTGCGGCCGTCCGGCGTCCAGGACCTGCCGGAAGCCCTGCTCGCCGCCGGTCTGGCGCGGCGGCTGGGGGCCGTGCGTGCCGCCCGGCTCGAACCGCCGGCGTACGACCCGAGGCGGGACGACGCCACCGGGATCCTCAACCCGGAGGCCATCGCACGCTACTCCGTCGAGCTGGCCGACGCGGTCGGCGTCGTCCTCGACCGCGGCCGCTTTCCCGTGGTGCTCGGGGGTGATTGCAGCATCCTGCTCGGCAACCTCCTGTGCCTGCGCCGTCGCGGACGCCACGGCCTGCTGTTCCTCGACGGCCACACCGACTTCTACCAGCCATCGGCCGAGCCGACCGGCGAGGCGGCCTCGATGGAACTCGCCCTGGCCACCGGCCGTGGCCCCCGGCTGCTCACCGACCTCGAAGGACGCGGACCCCTGCTGCGCGACGAGGACGTCGTCGCCTTCGGCTTCCGCGACACGGCCGAGTCCACCGGGGCCGGGATGCAGCCGCTGCCGCCCGGACTGCGGGCGATCGACCTCGACGGGGTACGCGCGGTCGGCGCCGTCACGGCGGCGCGGCGGGCGGTCGAGCATCTCGCCGCCGGCGGGAGCGCCGGATTCTGGGTCCACCTGGACGTCGACGTCCTGGACGACGCCGTCATGCCGGCCGTCGACTACCGCCTCCCCGGCGGGCTGACCTGGCAGGAACTGGAAGGCGTGCTGCACACGGCGCTGGCCGACGAACGCGCCGTCGGCCTCGACGTCACGATCTTCAATCCCCGCCTCGACCCCGACGGCACGATCGCCGCCCGCCTCGTCGCATGCCTGGGCCGAGGCCTTGCCGCCACCGGCCGGGGCGCGGGCGGCGGGTGAAGGGGATCACCGCTTCGAGGGGAAGGTCACGTCATGGAGCCGGGTGCGGGTTGCGCGGGGGTTTCCGTACGGGGGCTCGCCATGGGGGTGGGCGATTCGCCCGGTGCGGGTTGTCCCTTCGGTTCGCCGGTCGCGCGCGCCGCCCCGGGCGGCGTCGTCGGTGACGGAGCCCCGATCACGGCCCCTTCGCGCCGCAGGACGGCGTAACCGATGCCGATGCCGATCGCCACGGGCCACTCCAGGACTTCGGCGGCGGCCAGCGCGCCGAGACCCAGATAGATCGGAAGTCCCTTCTTGGCCGGCAGCACCTGCCGGGCCACCGCCACGGGCAGCATCGCCGCGTTGACGGCGCCGCCCGCGACCCGGTCGAACGAGGGGACGGTCACGGTGAAGCTGCGCTGTCCGTTGTCTCCGTCGCCCCGGCTGCCGCCCGGGCCGCCTCGGTGCTTTCCGTCGTCCTGCTTGGTCGTGGCGTCCTGTGGGGGCTGCCGGCCCGGCGTCGAGTCGGCCAGGTCATGTGGAGAGCCCACGGATCTCACCTCCGGAGTGCGACAACAAGACAAATGTCCTCGCAGCGCGTATTTCCTTAACGGGGTGGAATAAGCAGATTCGACCGGATTGATCCCCTCGACGTTCCGGGGAAGGACGTTCATGCCGGAGCCGAAGACCTCATCGGCGGGTCCCGCCGCCCCAGTCGCCGACACGACGGCCTCCCTTCTCGGCTCGGTGTTCTCCGGACTGGCCGCCTGCGCCGCCTCGGGAGCGCGGGTGGCTTGGGAGGTGGCGGAGACCCTCGTCGGAACGCGCCACCGTGAAGTGTGGCGGCAGCCCGGCCGTTGTTACATCGAGGTGTCCGGCGTCCACGGCGCCGAGGGCGAGAGGGTGGCGCGCCGCATCGAGCGCGCGCTCGAAGGCCATCCGGGCGTGGTGTGGGCGCGCGTGAACGCGCCCATGGAACGCGTGATCGTCGAGGTGGACGCGCCGCCCCCGCCGGAGAAGGAGTTGGTGGCCCTCGTCGAGGGCGCGGAAGGGGACCACGCCGCCGAGGAGGAGGCGTTCGACGACTGGCGCCCGGAACCCGATCACCCGTCCGAGGGTCCGCCCTTCCCCTGGCTGCCCGCCCTGGCGGCGGACACCCTCGGCCTGACCATCGCCACGGTCCGCAGGGTCGCCCCCTGGTTCGGACTGCCCGCGGAGGTCGCCGCCCTCGTCGACGCCCTTCGCGCGCACCCGCGGCTGCGGCATCTGGTGGAGGACGTCGGCGGAGAGGAGCAGGCCGAGTCCCTGCTGTCCGTGGCGGGGGCGCTGATCCAGGGTGTGGCGACCGGAGGTGGCGGGATCGCCTTGGACGTGCTGCTGCGCGTCGCGGCGTGGCGCGAGGCGAGCGCCGAGCGCGGAGCCTGGAGCGAGGCCGAGCCGGGACTCGTACGCGGCCCCGACGAGGCGTCCGCCGAGGCGGTGGCGACCGAGCGGGCGGGCCCGCTGCCCCAGGACGCGGTGGATCGCTTCGCGGAGCGGTCGATGGCGATCGGCGTCGGCGCGGCAGCGGCCGCGTTGCCCTTCGCGGGACTGCGGCGGGCGATCGCCGTGGGCGTCGCCTCGGTGCCCAAGCCTCCGAAGGCCGGCCGCGAAGGCTTCGCCGCGAGCCTCGGCCGACATCTGGCACAGCGTGGAGTGGTGACGATGGACCGCACCGTCCTGCGCCGGCTGGGCCAGGTGGACACGATCCTCCTGGAGGAGGACGCCCTGCGCGGCGACCGCTACGAGCCGATCGACCTCGATGTCGTGAACGGCGCCGAGGCCGTGGAGGTCTCCGAACGCCTCTTCGCCCTCTACGATCCCGACGCCCCCCTGGCCACCCACCGCGACGGCGACTGGGTTCTGGGCCCCTTGGAGGAGCTGGACCTCGATCCACCAACAGGCCTCGACGGACCGGAGGGCGACGACACGGACACGGCACAGCCCCCCGAGGCCGGTGATTCCGAAGCCGACGTGGCCGAGCGCGTCCGGCGCCGCGGCGCCGAGCGGTTGCTCGGCCTGGCCCGGGGGAACCGCCTCCTGGCCGTCGCCGGTCTCGCCACCCAGTCCGCCCCGGGCTCCGAGGCCGTCGCGGCGGCGGCCCGCCGCGCCGGGGCCCGCGTCATCGTGGCCAGCGCCCGCGAGGACGCCCGTATCCCGTACGCCGACGCCGTCGTCCCGGCCGGCAAAAGCCTGGTCGCTTCGCTGCGCTGCCTCCAGGCGGACGGCGCCGTCGTCCTGCTCGTCTCCGGCAACCGGCGCGCCCTGGCCGAGGCCGACTGCGCCGTCGGCGTCCACCGGCACGAGGAGCACACTCCCTGGGGGGCGCACCTGCTGGTCGGCGCGGACCTCGAAGCGGCCGCCCTCGTGGTCGACGCCGTCGCCTGCTCCGCCAGGGTGGACCACGACAGCCACATCCTCGCCGCCGGCGGCAGCGGTGTCGGCGCCGTCGCCGCTCTCCAGTCACCCACCTGGCGGGCGACGGCGCGGGTACTGGCGATCGGCAACACGGCGGGCCTCGTCGCGTTCGGCCTCGGATTCTGGCGCGCCCGGCAACTCCTGGCCCGCCCCCTGGTCCCGCCCGTGACCACCACCCCCTGGCACCTGATGCCCGTGGACCGGGTCCTGGAGCGGCTCGACAGCCGCCCGGAAGGCCTGTCGGGGCAGGAGGCCCAGTCCCGCGCGGAGCGCGCGTACGCCGACGCCCCCGGGCCGTTGACCCTCCCGTACGCCTTCATCGACGAGCTCTCCAATCCGCTCACCCCCGTCCTCGCGGTCGGCGGCGCGCTGGCGGCGGCCGTGGGCTCCCGTACCGACGCCGCGCTGGTCGCGGCGATCACCAGCCTGTCCGCCCTGGTCGGAGGCTTCCAGCGGGTACGGACGGACCGGGCCCTCGCTCAACTGTTCGCCCGCTCCGCGATCGGCGCCCGGGTCCGCCGGGCCGGGCACGAGCGGCTGGTGGCGGCCGGCGAGCTGGTCCCCGGCGACGTCGTCGTCCTGGGCCCAGAGGACGTCGTCCCCGCCGACTGCCGCCTGCTGGAGGCGGACGGCCTGGAGGTGGACGAGTCCTCCCTGACCGGTGAGTCCCTCGCGGTGACCAAGGGCCCGGCGCCGGTCGTCGCCTCCCACATCCAGGGCCGGACCTCCATGCTCTACGAGGGGACCAGCGTGTCGTCCGGGCACGGCGTCGCCGTCGTCGTCGCCACCGGAGCGGCCACCGAAGCGGGCCGCAGCCTCGCCACGGCCCGCCAGTCCGCGCCCGAGACCGGTGTGGAGTCGCGGCTCTCCTCCCTCACCCGCTCCAGCATCCCCATCGCCCTCGGCTCCGCCCTCGCCGTGACCCTCTCCGGCCTCCTGCACGGCAAGCCCCTGACCGAGAACCTCGCCTCCGCCGTCAACCTCGCGGTCGCCTCCGTGCCCGAGGGCCTGCCGTTCCTGGTGAACGCGGCGCAGCTGGCGGCCGCCCGTCGACTGGCCGACGTGGGCGCGCTGGTCCGCAACCCCCGCACCATCGAGGCCCTCGGCCGCGCCGACGTGCTCTGCTTCGACAAGACCGGCACGCTCACCGAGGGCACCCTGCGCCTCTCCGAGGTCCACGACGGCGACACCGCCGCCCCCCTGGACGGGCTCGGCAGCCACCACAAGTACGTACTCGCCGCCGCCCTGCGCGCCACCCCGGCCGCCCGACAGGCCGAACCGATGGCCCACCAGACCGACCGTGCCGTCCTCGACGGCGGTCGCCGGGCCCGGGTCGGCGCGCGTACCGGCGCCGCCCGCTGGCACCACATCGACACCCTGCCCTTCGAACCGGCCCGGTCCTATCACGCCACCACCGGACAGACGTCCGGAGGCGTCCTGCTCAGCGTGAAGGGCGCGCCCGAGAACGTCATCGCCCGCTGCACCGGCCGGCGCCCCGCGCACGGTCAGGCCACCGAGCTGGACGACGCCGCACGGGCGCGGCTGGCCACGACGGCCGAGGAACTCGCCGCAGCGGGGCGCCGCGTCCTGGCCGTGGCCGAGCGCCGGATGCGTGACGACGAGGAGCTGACCGACGAAACCGTCCGCGACCTGATCCTGCTCGGCTTCGTCACGCTTTCCGACCCGCTGCGCTCCAGCGCCGCACCCGCCACCGCCCGCCTGCGCGCCGCGGGCGTGCAGACGGTCATGCTCACCGGCGACCACCCGGCCACCGCCGACGCGATCGCCTCCGCCATCGGCGACATGGCCGACGACATGACGACGGGCACCGACGGAGCGACCACGGGCACCGACGAGACGGTCGAACTCACCATCCGAACCGGCCCCGAGCTCGACGAGCTGGACGACGACGCCCTGGACGAACTGCTGCCCACCGTGGACGTCATCGCCCGTTGCAGCCCCGCCCACAAGGTCCGCATCGTCCAGGCCTACCAACGCCTCGGACGCGTCGTCGCCATGACCGGCGACGGCGCCAACGACGCGCCCGCGATCCGACTCGCCGACATCGGCATCGCGCTCGGCCACCGCGGCACGCCCGCCGCGACCGCCGCCGCCGATCTCGTCGTCACGGACGACCGGCTCGAAACCATCGTCGCGGCCCTGACCGAGGGCCGGGCCATGTGGGCGTCCGTCCGCACCGCCCTCGCCATCCTCATCGGCGGCAACCTCGGCGAGGTCGCCTTCAGCGTCCTGGCCTCCGCCGTCACCGGCGTCACCCCCCTCAATGCCCGCCAGATCATGCTGGTCAACCTGCTGACCGACCTCGCGCCCTCCCTCGCCATCGCCATGCGGGAACCTTCCGGCCAAGCCGGCGAACGCCTTCTGGAAGAGGGCCCGACCCAGTCCCTGAGCAGCGCCCTCACCCACGAAATGCTCCACCGCGGCGTGGTCACCGCCATCGGAGCCGGCCTGGCCTGGACGGTGGCGAGCCTGACCGGCCGGCCGCGACGAGCCGGCACCGTGGCCTTGGCCGCCGTCGTCGGCACCCAGCTCGTCCAGACCCTCACCACCGGCGGAACGGACCGCAACGTGCTCGTCGCCGGCCTCGGCTCGGCCGCCGTACTGCTCGCGATCATCCAGGTCCCCGGGGTCAGCCGGTTCTTCGGCTGCGTACCGCTGGGCCCCGTCGCGTGGGGCATCGTCCTCGGCTCGATCACCGCCGCCGTCGCCCTCGGCTACCTCTGGCCGTCCCTCCGGGAGATCGCCGGGTCACCGGCCAGCTTCGAGTGACGGTAGGAGTACGCGAAGTAGATCACCAGTCCGATCAGGAACCAGACCGCGAAGCGGAGCCACGTCTCCACCCGCAGGTAGGTGATGAGCCAGACGGAGGCGACGACCCCGATCGCCGGGGTGAACGGCATGAGCGGCGTACGGAACGTGCGGGGCAGGTCGGGGCGCCGGTAGCGGAGCACGATGACCGCCGTGCACACGACGGCGAACGCGAGCAGGATGCCGATGTTGGTCAGCTCCGCCGCCTCCCCGATCGGAACGAGACCCGCGATGACGGCGGACGCCACGCCCACGATCCAGGTGACGCGGGTCGGCACGTGCCGCGTCGGATGCGTCTTGGCGAACCAGCGGGGCAGCAGCCCGTCGCGGCTCATGGAGAACCAGACGCGCGTCACACCGAGCATGAACGTGAACATGACGGTGAGGATGCCGATGATCGCCCCGACGGCGATGACGTCGGCGATCGCGCCGAGCCCGACGGCCTTGAACGCGCTGGAGAACCCGCTCTCCGGGTCGATCTCCGTGTACTTCTGCATGCCGGTCAGGACCAGGCAGGCGAGCACGTACAGCACCATGGCGATCGCGAGGGAGTAAATGATCGCCTTCGGCATGTGGCGCTGGGCGTCCTTGGACTCCTCCGCCGCCGTGCTCATCGCGTCGTAGCCGAACACCGCGAAGAAGACCGTCGCCGCACCGGTGAAGGCGCCGCCGACCCCGTAGGGGAAGAAGGGCGTGTAGTTGGACGTGTTGATGTGGAAGAAGCCGACGACGATCACCAGCAGCACCACCAGCACCTTCAGCCCGACGACGACCGTCTCGAAGCGCGCGGCGCTCTTGATGCCGAGGTTGAGCAGGTACGCGGTGAACAGGCAGAGCACGACGGCGATCAGGTCGACGCGGTGGCCCTCACCGGTCCCCGGCGCTCCCAGCATCCAGGTGGGCAGGGCCGTGCCCGTCTCGACCAGCAGGAAGTTGAAGTAGCCGGAGATCCCGATGGCGACGACCGCCACGATGGCCGTGTACTCCAGGAGCAGGTCCCAGCCGATGAACCAGCCCGCCAGCTCGCCCAGTACCGCGTAGCCGTACGTGTACGCCGATCCCGCCTTCGGGATCAGTCCGGCGAACTCCGCGTAGGAGAAGGCGGCCGCGGCGCTGGCCACGCCGGCGATGAGGAACGAGACCAGTACGGCCGGCCCCGCCACACCGTTGGCGACCGTCCCGGCCAGGGTGAAGATCCCCGCGCCGATGATGCCGCCGACACCGATGGCGGTCAGCTGCCACAGGCCGAGCGTGCGTGTGAGCTGTTCGCCGGGGGCTCCCTCCGCTTCTTCGATGTGCTCGATCGGTTTGCGACGCAGTACGCCCTGCCCCGCACGCAACCTCGCCATGCTCCCGTCCTCTCCACGAAGGGGTGACGGTCGCTCATCATCGCGGTGCCGGCGGCCCGACGGAACGAGGCGCCCCGCAGGCTCGCGAACTCTTCCGCGCGACGCCCGCCGCTCGCAGGCCGGGGGAAGGACGAGGTCGGCGACCTCCCCGGGGCGGGCCCTGTACCCTCCGGACGAGCCACGTCCGAGGCCGCGACCGTGTCGTCGCGCCATCTCCGCGGAGTTCAGCCCATGCCCACACGGCCCACGCCCACACGGCCCACGCTCGTCGTCGTCAGCGGTCCACCGGCCACGGGCAAGACCACCCTCGCCCACAGCCTGGCCCGCGAACTCGGTTGCCCCGCGATCATCCGCGACGAGATCAAGCAGGGCATGGTCATGAACACCCCGGACCATGTCGCGGACGGTCAGGACCGCCTCGACATCCCCGCCATGCACGCCTTCTTCACGACCCTCACCGTGCTCTTGCGGGCAGGCGTCACCGTCGTCGCCGAAGCCGCCTACCAGGACCGCCTGTGGCGCCCCGGCCTCGAACCCCTCACGGAGCTCGCCGAACTCCGCGTCATCCGCTGCGCCACGACCACGCGGACCATCGTCGAACGCGTCACCCGGCGCGCCGCCACCGACGGGCACCGCGCCGCGCACGGCGATCGGCAACTCCTCACGGACATCGCCACGGGCACCTACAGTCCCGACGCGTTCGTCGACATCTCCCTCGACGCACTCACGCTGACCGTGGACACCTCCGACGGGTACCGGCCGGACACCCCGGAGATCGCCGCCTTCGTCCGGGCGCGCTGACGGCCGACGCGTGGGGGAGCACGGGCCCCATGGTCCTGACCGACCGTCACGCCTGAGCCGGACCGCGAGCCGGCTCAGCCGCCGCAGGGGGCGAAGGGGTCGCCGGAGCCGCCGCCGCCGCGGTCTGTGGGGGTCCTCGGTGGTCGGGTCAGCAGGCCGCTCTGCTCGGTGAAGCGGGGGAGGCGGTCGCGGAGCACGGGGACGCCGAACAGGGCCACGCCCAGCAGCAGGGCCTCCGGCTCCCGTTCGGTCGCCCATCGGGTCGCGGCGTGGTCGCGGCGCAGTCGGTCGAGGAGGTTCGTACCGCACAGGGTGCGTCGGGGCCACACCCACAGGGCCACCGCGCCGGCGTCGGCGAGCAAAGCGAGGGACAGCCACGGCGCCGCCTGCCCGCCCGCGATCGCCCCGACCGGCGCCGCGCCGAACACCGGGAGCAGCAGGAACCGTACGGCCCGCGCCCGCCTTCGCGACACCAGCAGCCCCGCACGCGCCAGCTTCTCCGACGTGTCGTGGACGGCCGACCGCACCCCATCGAGGCGCTGGAGCTGCCGCGGGTGCATGTGCCCCTGGAGCGCCCGGAACTGTGCGCGGGCCACGTCGGAGCCTCCGCGCGGGGAACCGCAGCGGTGGACGGTCTGCTGCCAGGCGGGCTCCACCGCACCGCCGAGGTACAGCTCGACCAGCCCGGTCCGCGCCGCCGCCCGCTTGCCCCCGCGCAGCAGCGCCACCTCGACCGGTGACAGCGCCGCCGTGCCGAACGGCGCACCCCGCGGCCCCCGCGCACCCCGAAGCCGCAGGATCCACACGACCAGCAACAGGAGCCAGGCCACCCCGGCTGCCATGACCATGCGAACCACCCCCCTTCCCGGTGCCCTACGCTCCCCCCAACCGGCCTTCGGCACAAGCCGATCGATCAGGGCGGCGGACAGGCAGTCGGAAATCCCCGGCGGGCCGGCATGGCGGGCCTCGGTTCGGGAAGCCGCACACCGTGAGGGCACGCACCATCCGCATGCCCGCGAGGACGGGAGCCGCATCATGGCCACGAGCGCGCAGCACCGGCCCCGGGCTGCCCTTTTCGATCTCGACGGCACCCTGGTGGACACCAATTACCTGCATGTCCTGACCTGGTGGCAGGCCCTGCACCAGCACGGCCACGAGGTCCCGATGGCGCGCGTCCACCGGGCCATCGGCATGGGCGGTGACCGGATCCTGGAGCACCTGCTCGGCGAGGAACACGACCACCGCGACGACCAGGCCCTACGGGACGCGCACCACGCCCTGTACGCGGCCTGGTTCGACTCCCTCCCGGTCCTGGACCGCGCTCCGGACCTGCTGCGCGAGATCGCCGCCCGCGGGCTCCGCGTCATCCTGGCCAGCTCGGCCTCCGCCGACGAGGTCAAGGCGATCCGCGCGGCGCTCGACGTCGACGAGGTGATCGCCGGAGCCACCTCCGCCGACGACGTGGACAGCTCCAAGCCGGCCCCCGACCTGGTCTGCCAGGCACTCTCCCTCGCCGACGTCGAGCCCGCCGACGCCGTGTTCGTCGGCGACACGGTCTGGGACGTCAAGGCGGCGGCCCGCGCCGGCGTCACGTGCATCGCCCTGCTCACGGGCGGGATCTCCGAGGCCGAGCTCACGGCCGCCGGCCCGGCGACCGTGTACCCCGGCCCGCCGGAACTGCTGCACGGCCTCGACTCCAGCCCGCTCGCCGGCTCCCCTCGGGATTGATCGGTCAGTCGAAGTACGATTCGAGCGTGCCGCGCCGGCGGACGTCGAGCGTTGCGCAGTGGAACGAGCCACCGAACGGCGCGTAGTGCAGGAGGTCGCTCGGGATCGGCTCGAAGCCCCAACGCTCCAGCGCCCGCAGCATCCCGGTGTGGTGCCGCTCCGCGATGACCCGCCGCTCGTCGAGCATCAGGACGTTCATGCTCAGCCACTTCCCGCACATCGAGGTGACCTTGAGCAGGGGTTCGGCGATCGGTTCCGGTTCGGGGGCGACGAGCACGTCCCAGGAGTCCAGGATCGGCGGCAGCCGGTCCACGTCGATGTAATCGGGGTTGACCAGGACCTTCCCCGGCGCGAGCACGAGGAAGGTGGTGTCGATGTGCATGGGCGTGCGGCAGCGGCTCTCGATCTCGTGGACGCGGTAGCCGTCTCCGAGATGGCGGCGCAGCCAGTCGATGCCCATCCGGTTGGTGACGTTGCTGCGGGTGACGAAGAGGTCCCGGCCGGCGCGTACGAAGTCGGCCGCGTCGAAGACCGGCTCGAACTCGGTGAGGATGTAGCGCATGGGCTCGTCGGCGCCGGGGACGCTGAAGTCCGGATCGAACAGCTCGTCCGTGAGCTGGGGCTTGGGCGCCGACGTCCAGCGCGCGCCACGGCGGAAGTAGTCCTTGAGGATCGTGCGGTAGGAGTGCGTCTCGAAGTAGCGGCACGGCCAGGCCATCGGTGTCTCGATGACCTCGTCGCCGATCACGAGGAGGCTGTCGCGCGGACAGCTGTTGCAGAAGCCGCGCGAGGCCCAGCCGGGGGTGCGGAAACGCTGCCGGTGGTCGACGGCGTCCGGGCGCCGGACGGTGACGCCGAGGGACTGGAGCAGGGCGACGAAATCGTCGAGTTCCTCCTGCGCCTGTTCGACGATCCTGCGCGGGTACCTGAAACCGGCGGCGACCCCTTGCAGCTTCGCCGCCCACGACGGGACGTTGCAGCTCACGACGGGATGGCTGGACGGAATCGTGGCGCCGTCCAGCCGGCCGACGACGACCTCCTCCAGCGGATCCCACTCGTTGTGCGAGCTCACCGGTGATACGAGGGCTTCGGCCGCGACGACACCGGGCGCGACATCGGGCGTGACTTCGGAGCTGACATCCGGGGCCGGCGGCGCCGCCAGGGGCCGCCCGCCGTCCGGGCCGGGCCCCGTGGTCCACGCCGCCGCCGCGGGACTGCGTTCCACTGCCATGCAGAACGGCTTCCCCGGCGAGGGGCGGTCAATCACCCGCGCGTGGATCGGTGACACGGATGGCGCGATCTGTCACTCTGCGCGACGGGAGGGACGTCCGCACGCCTGCGGGCGTGTAGCCCGGCCCTGCGGGCCCCCGCCCGGTAGTTTCTCCCCTTGCCATCGATTTGTCCCGATCGTGAGGGTTGTGTGATGCGCCGTTCCGTCGTTGCTCTCTCCCTGCTGGCGACCCTGGCCATCGGCTCCTGCGTGGGGGCCGCACAGGCCTTCTCGGCGGCGGACGACGCGTCAAGGGACGGGGCCGGCCGTGGCCTCAACATCCTCGTCGTCGGCATCGACAGTCGCGCCGGGCTCTCGGCGGCCGAGAAGCGTCGGCTGCACGTGGGCGGCAAGGGATGCGACTGCACCGACGTGATGATGCTCCTGCACCTGTCAGAGGACCGGCGACGGGCGAGCGTCGTCTCCATCCCGCGCGATTCGTACGTCGAGTACGCCGACACCACCCCCGCCCGCCTCGGCAAGATCAACGGCGCTTACGCGATGGGCGGTGGCCCGCAGACCGTACGCACCGTGGAGAAGGCCACGGGTCTGCGCATCGATCACTACCTGGAGACCGGGTTCGCCGGCTTCGAGCAGGCCGTCGACAACCTCGGGGGCGCCACCGTCTGCACGGACAAGCCCCTCATGGACGAGAACTCCGGCCTCGACATCACCGCCGGCACCCACCGCACCGACGGGAACACGACGCTGCGTTACGTCCGCGCCCGCCACATCAACAAGGCGGGCGACCTCGGCCGGATGCGGCGTCAGCAGCGGGTGGTGACCGACCTGCTGGGCCGGCTCAGCGCCGAGGGCGCCCTGTCCACTCCCCTGAGCGCCGCGCGCACGGCCCGAGCCCTGCTGAAGTCCGTACGCACCGACGAGCGGACCGGTCTGGTCGACCTGGTCCGCATCGGTCAGGCCCTGGGCCGCCTCTCCGCCGACCGCACCGAGTTCGCCACCGTGCCGATCGACCTGTTCGACCACCGGGTGCCCGGGGTGGGTTCCACCCTCGTCTGGCACAAGTCCCGCTCCGAGGCGCTGTGGAAGGCCCTGGCCGAGGACCGGCCGATCACCGGGGACCCCCGGATCCAGCCCGTCCCCGAAACCCCGGCGCGCACCAATCCCGCCGGCATCGCCGTCCGCGTGGACGACGCCGTCGTCGCCGCCGCGCTGCGCGACAACGGCTTCGCCGTCAGGGACACCTCGCGGTTCGCCCCGGTGGCGCGGCCCGACGGCCCGCCGGTCATCAGCCACGCCGAGGGCCGGGAGGACGACGCGGCCACCCTCGCGGCCGCCCTGCCCGGGTCCCGGCTGCGCGTCGTCCCGGGGCACGACGCGTCCTTCGACGTGGCCGTCGGCACCCGGCCCGTGACGGTCAAGACGGTCACCTGGGACCGCAACGTCGCCGAAGGCGCCCCGGTCACGGCGGCCCACCTGACCTGCGCCGGCCGCACCCCCTGACGACCCGTCCACGGAACGGGAATGAAGTCCGACGGTCGGGGCACGCGGGGTGGGGTCAAGGTTTGTTGTCTACCGGAGGAGTTGTTCCGCATGACTGAGAATGTGTGGCGCTATCAGCCGAGCGCCGGCCTCACCGCCGGCCAGGATCTCACCGGCTACAAGGTCGAAGCGCTCGACGGCGCCATCGGCAAGGTCGACAAGCACTCCGCCGAGGCCGGCGACGCCTATCTGGTCGTCGACACCGGCGTCTGGATCTTCGGCAAGGAAGTCCTGCTCCCGGCCAGCACGGTGACCCGCATCGACCCGGACGAGCAGAAGATCTATGTCGATCGGACCAAGGAGCAGATCAAGGACGCTCCGGAGTTCCACCGGGACAAGCACCTGGGCGATCCCGGCTACCGCGAGGAAATCGGCCTGTACTACGGCATCGGCGGTCCGTTCGGGGGACCGTTCGGCGGTACCCGCACCTGACGCGTCGGGCCGCGAAAGGGGGCCACAGGCCTCGCCCCGGCGCCGATGACGACGCCGCTCCGGCCCGTCAGTGCCTCGTCCGTGGCGGCGACGATCGAGGGCCTGGCCGCCACGGACGCCGGCCCGGACGTCGAGCGTGCGAACCTGCGGCGCACCAGCGGCCACATCAGCCGGCCGTGTCGGCCGTGACCAGGGCTGTCAGGCGCTGATGAGGCCCGCCTCGTAGGCGAAGACGACGGCTTGGGCGCGGCTGCTGAGGGCGAGTTTGTTCATGCACCGGTGGACGTGCGTCTTGATGGTGGCGGGGCTGAGGACGAGGCGGCCGGCGATCTCGGTGTTGGACAGGCCGGTGCCGACCAGGGTCAGTATTTCGACCTCGCGGGGCGTCAGGCAGTCGAGTCGGGGACGGGTGCGGCTGCGTTCCGGGCCGGGGGCGCAGGCCTTCATGAGCCCGGCGAGGGCCGCGGGGCTCAGCAGCGTGTCGCCGGCGTGGACGGTGTGGATGGCCGCCAGGAGCCGCTGCGGTGGGGTGTTCTTGAGGAGGTAGCCGCTCGCTCCGGCGCGGAGCGCGTCGTACACGTACGCGTCCAGGTCGAAGGTCGTGAGCATGATGACCCGGGGGTGCGGGGCGGGCGCCTGCTCCAGGATGGCGGCGGTCGCGGCGATGCCTCCCATGCCGGGCATGCGGACGTCCATGAGGATCACGTCGGGACGCAGTTCGGCGGCCAGGCCCACGGCCTCCTCGCCGCTGTCCGCCTCCGCGACGACCTCGATGTCCGGGGCGGCCCGGAGCAGTGCGGCCAGCCCGGAGCGGACGAGGATCTGGTCGTCGACCACAAGAACCTTGGGCATTTCCTGTCGTCTCCCCCGGGGAACGGCTCTTCTCGCGGCTGACCGGTCGTCACATGTCCGGTAGGGGCATGACGAGATCGACCTCGAATCCCCCTTGCGAGCGGACACCGGCCGTGACGGTGCCGCCGTAGATTGTTGCCCGTTCACGCATGCCGATCAAACCGTGACCCGGGCCGTCTCGCTTCTCGGGCCGCGGCCGGGAGGGCCCGTCGTCGGTGACGCGGACGCGGAGGGCGTTGTGGCCGCGCGAGAGGTCGACGGTCGCCGAGGCCGTGGGCGCGTGTTTGAGCACGTTGGTCAGGGCTTCCTGTACGACCCGGTAGACGCACATGTCCAGGCCGGCGGGCAGCGGCTCGTCGAGACCCTCGCCCGTGATGCGGACCGCAACGCCCGCCGCCCGGACGCGGTCGGCGAGTTCCGCGAGCCGCGCCATCCCCGGAGCCGCGCCGTCCGTGTCGGGAAGGGTGTCGCCGCGGTCGTGGGCGCTGTGCTCGACGCCGTGGCGCAGGACGGCGAGCATACGGCGCATCTCGTCACCGGCGTCCCGGGCGCTGTCCGTGATGACGCCGATGGCCCGGTGCGCGGTCGGCGGATCCGAGGCGAAGACGTAATCGGCCAGTCCCGCCTGGATCGAGATGACGGAGACGTGGTGGGCGATGACGTCGTGCAGTTCGCGGGCTATCCGCATGCACTCGTCCGAGACGGCCCTGCGCGTCCGCTCCTCCTGCTCGCGGCGCAACTGCTCGGTCAGCGCGGCCAGGCGCCGTCCGCGCTCGGCGAGACGGCGCGAGACGTCCCCGGTGACCCAGGTGACGGCGGCGGTGGCCGTGACGAAGGCGACGCTGAGCAGTCCGATGCCGGGCTCGGCCAGCCGGGTCCCCCACAGCAGGACCAGCCACGTCGTGACGGTGCACGGGACGGAGACGGTGCGCGAACGGTGCGCGGCGACGGTGTAGTTGGCCAGCGCCAGACCGCAAACGGCCACCGGATGGTAGTAGGCCAGGGTGAAATAGCCGAGGACGACCGTCGCGCTGCTGCCGAGGATCAGGAGGGGGGCCCGGCGGCGTACGGCGAGCGGCAGGTACATGGCCGCGAGGAGGCAGTAGGCCAGGGCGTCGGGGGCGCGCCAGTAGTGGTTCGGGTCGGGCCAGTTGTGGAGCATCGACGCCGAGATCCCCAACGACCCGAACGCGTAGACCGCGTCGGCCACCTGCGGGAGCACCCCGCGTACGGCCCCCCACCACCCTCCCCGAAATGCCATGCCCCGAGCCTAGGCGCCACGGTCCGGACACTCGTACAACCAGGGTCGTACATCCGCTACCCCGCCGGTGTCAGCGGATGATCACCCCCTGGTGGGCCGCGCCCACGACCGCCGCGCGCGTACGGTCGGGACACATCACCACGGCATGACGGCCGATCGCCCGCACCGGCACGCGCCTGCGCCCACGGGGGGGTGCAGGGGCGGAGCCGGGGGGCCGGCCGGCGCCCGGTCGGCCGACCCCCGCGCGTCCGTCAGGGCGTGAGGGCGGCGATCACCTCCCGCGCCGCCCGCTCGCCCTCGGTCGCGCCGCCTTCCATGAAGCCCTGGAAGTCGTACGAGCAGTGCTCGCCGCCGATGTGGACGCGCCCCTGCGCGGTGCCCTCGTACTTGGCGTAGCGGTGCAGGTATCCGGTGGGCCAGTACGAGTACGCGCCGAGGGAGTACGGGTTGCGGTGCCAGGCCGACAGCTGCGCCCGGCCGTTCCAGACGGCTTTCGTGCCCGGGAAGAAGGCGTCGATGCCGGTGAGCGTCCGCTCCGCGAGGGCCCGTACGTACGGGTCGCTCTCGGTGGCGAAGGGGGTCGCCGGGGTGAGGGCGGCGGCGAGGGTGCCGCCGCCGTACTGGAGGAGGATGCCTCCGGTGCCCGGCTGGACCTTGGTCGTGTCCCAGGTCTGCTGGACGTCGGAGTCGGTGAAGCAGTCCCCGGCGGACACGCCCGGCCAGGGGCCGGTGCCGCGCCAGGGGCGGGCGGTGAACTGCATGTTGAGCTTCGTGCAGTGGCCCATCCGGGCATCGCGCAGCAGGTTCTTCATCAGGGGGTCGAACCCGGCGCCGCTGAGGTCGATCCGCTGGAGGACGGGCAGCGGCAGACACAGGACGGTGTGGTCGGCGACGACGGTGCGCACGGCCCCGGCGTCGTTGAAGGTGAGCGTCTGGGTGCCGTCCGCGGCCACGCGCAGCGCCGTCAGCTCGCGCCCCATCACGAGCGAACCGGCGGGCAGGTCCCGGGCGATGGCGTTCGGGAGCAGGTCGTTGCCGCCGGTGATGTGGTAGCGCTCGTTGGACAGGCCCCACACGTTGAAGTGGCCGGGGTTGGGCTGGTAGCCCATCAGCAGGACCAGGGCGAGCGCGGACTGCCGGTCGGTGTCGGCCCCGTACTCCACGTTGTAGGCGACGTCGATGAACCGGCCCAGGCGCGAGCCGTGGCCGCCGGGGACACGGGTCTCGATCCACTCGTACAACGTCATGTTGTCGAGGGCCGTTCCCGCCGGGGTGGTGGAGTTCCAGGAGACCTCGCCGGCCTCCTGGAGGTCGCGGTGCAGCGCCTGGTAGACGGCCTTGAAGTCCTCGTCGGCCTGGGCGCGCGAGTAGTACGCGCCGTCCACCCAGATCACCTCCTCGGCGCCGTTGGGGCCGCCGCCGAGGAAGTCCTCGGTGCGCAGGCCGAAGCGGCGACACAGCTCCAGGATCTTCTTGTGGCTGGTGTCGATGAGCTCGCCGCCGATCTCGGAGGTCTGCCCGTACGCCCAGTGGTCGCGCTGGGTCCACATCCGGCCGCCGACGCGGCTCGCATGGGCCTCGTACAGGGTGAAGGCGACGCCGGCGTCCTTGAGGGTGAGGGCTGCGGTCAGGCCGGAGATGCCCGCTCCGACGACGGCGACGCGGGCGGGGGCGACGGGCCTCTTGTCGGTCAGGGCCTCCGAAGCGTGGGCGCTCGCGGAGGGGGCGAGCGTCGTGCCGAGTGCCGTGCCGAGGCCGAGCGCGGCGGCCCGGCCGAGGAGTTCGCGGCGCGTGGAGCCGCGGACCTCGGCGGCCGGCATGGCGAGGCGGCGTGCGGCGGCGTGCTCGGCGGCCAGCCGGCGCAGGGCGTGCATCTGGGGGGTACGGGCCATGGCGGTGCTCCTCCTCGGAGGGGTCAGGCGTTCGCGACGGAGTGGGCGGGGTCTTCGGCGCGCTCGGTGGCGTCCTCCAGGACGACGCGGCCGATGATCTCGTAGCGCTCGGGGGCCTTGTGCTTCAGCCAGAGGCCGAGTCCGAGCCCGCCGAAGAAGACGGCGGCCACGATCCACGGGATCAGCCCGAAGAAGAAGGAGTCGGCGGCGAGCCCGGCGGCGGTCTCCATGTTGACGATCAGCAGGACGACCACGGCGGCCATGGCGATCCCGCCGAGCAGGGGAGCGGTGAGCGTGCGGAACCAGTGCCGGTCCTCGGGGTGGTTCTTGCGGAAGTAGCCGATCACGGCGAAGGAACACAGCGTCTGGACGATGAGGATCGCCATCGTGCCGAGGATCGCGAGCAGGGTGTACAGGTGGATGTACGGGTCCTGGCCCGTCAGCCAGAACAGCGCGACCAGCGCCGTCGCGATGGCGGTCTGCGCGAGGGAGGAGACGTACGGGGAACCGTGCCGGGGGTGCGTACGGCCGAGCGCGGGGTGCAGGAAGCCCTCGCGGCCGATGGCGTAGAGGTAGCGGGCGGCGCACTGGTGGAAGGCCATGCCGCAGGCGAAGGAGCCCGTGAGCAGCAGCCACTGGAAGGCGTCGACGGCCCAGCCGCCGATGAAGGCCCGGGTGGGGGCGAAGAACAGGTCGAGGGGACTGCTGGAGGCGGACAGCTCCACGGACGCCGAGAGGCCGTTGCCCGCGATGGTCATCCAGGAGACGTAGATGTAGAAGAGGCCGACGCCGACGACGGAGACCAGAGTGGCCTTGGGGATGACCCGCTTGGGGTCGCGGGACTCCTCCCCGTACATCGCGGTGGACTCGAAGCCGACCCAGGACCAGAAGGCGAAGAAGAGCCCGAGCCCGGCGGAGGTGCCGGTGAAGGCGTTCGTCGGGTTGACGGGTTCGAGCGGGATCCCGTCCGGCCCGCCGCCCGCGATCAGAACGGCGGTGGCGACGGCGAACAGCACGGCGATCTCGGCGACGAGCATCACGCCGAGTGCCTTGGCGGTGAGGTTGATGTCGAAGTGCGCGAGGGCGGCGGTGACGGCGAGCATGCCGGCCGCGTAGGCGATCCACGGCAGGTCGATGCCGAGCTGGTCGTGGACGGTGGTCTTGGCGAAGTAGGCGAAGACGCCGACGATCGAGGCCTCGAACACGATGTAGGCGAGGACCGCGAGCAGGCCGGAGGCCATGCCGGCGATCCGGCCGAGGCCGTGGGAGATGTATCCGTAGAAGGCACCGGCGGCGGTGATCCGCTTGGCCATCGCCACGTATCCGACGGCGAAGACGGTCAGGACGACGGTCGCGAAGAGATATCCGGCGGGGGCGCCGATGCCGTTGCCGAAGCCGACGGCGATGGGGAGGTTGCCGGTCATGGCGGTGATCGGGGCGGCGGTGGCGACGGCCATGAACACGACGCCGACGAGCCCCACCGAATCGGCCTTGAGGCGTTGTACCGGGGGCGCCCCCGTCGCTTCGGAGGTACTGCCGGTGGTGTCTGGGCGCATGACGTCCTCGTTCCTCTGGGGAGGGCGCCACTCTCCCCGCCGCGTGACGCACGCCACAATCGGCACGCGGTCCGATAATCCCCTTGCGCGGGCGACGAGTTGTCGGTCCGGAGGGTCGGCATATCGGACTCCGTGACCGACCGGTGATCTAGGAGACGCTTGGAGGAGACGCGGATCGGCGGGACCGCCTCGTCCGCCCCGCCGAGGCACCGGCTCCCCCGCCGGAGCGGGGGAGCCGGAGGCGGGGGACCGGTCCGTCAGGAGGACTGCTCCGTCAGGAGGACTGCTCCGTCAGGATCGCCGGGTCCGAGAGACCGGCCGCGCCGGTCTCGACCTTGCCCGCGAAGCGGCGGCCGAAGTCCGGGGTCTCGGACGCGGTGACCGTCACGTCGTACCAGTGCTTGGTGTTCTTCAGCGGGACGGAGTACGTGACGGTTGCGCCCTTGGCGACCGTGAGGCGCTTCGGCCCGCCACCGTAGGCGTTGGTGACCGTCAGCGTGGCGGTCGACGCCCCGGCGTTGGTGAGGGTGAGGTCCAGGTTGCCCGTGGTGGCGTTGTGGCGGGCGGTGACCTCGGGGCCCAGGGTGGTGCCGGGGTTGCGGAAGCCGCGCAGGAAGCCGTTGGGGCCGTGCACGGTCAGGTCGGTGACGCCCGCCGAGTAGCGGGTGTTCCAGGTGTCCGAGATCGACTTGCCGGCCTCGGTGGTGTACGTCCAAGGCGCGTCGGTCCGGTTGGCGGCGGTGACGTGGAACTGCGCGCCCAGGTCCGGGCCGCCGCTGAACGTCAGCCGGAACTTGCCCTCTTCGGTGAGCGCCGCGCCGTCCACGTACGGGGCGTACTTCAACGCACGCGTCGGGCGCTGCCCCCTCTCCTGGCGCGGCATCGAGCCCACGGCCGGGGCGACGGCCCGGAAGTCGGGGTGGCGTTCGCGGTCCTGCGGCTCCCACCTGCCGGTGTCGGGCAGCCGGACCGTGCCGGTGTCCTTCCGGGCGAAGTCGAAGGCCGACGTCAGGTCACCGCAGACGGCGCGACGCCAGGGCGAGATGTTGGGCTCCCGCACGCCGAAACGCTGCTCCATGAACCGGATGACCGAGGTGTGGTCGAAGGTCTCGGAGCAGGAGTAACCGCCGGTGCTCCACGGGGAGACCACCAGCATCGGCACGCGCGGACCCAGGCCGTACGGCCCGGCGACGTAGCCGGGCTTGCCGGGGAAGACGTCCAGGGCGGTGGGCGCCGTCGACAGACCCTGGTGGGCGCCCGCGGGGGCGTACGGCGGGACGACGTGGTCGAAGAAGCCGTCGTTCTCGTCGTACGTGATGAACAGCGCGGTACGGGCCCACACGTCCGGGTTGGAGGTCAGCGCGTCCAGCACCTGCGCGATGTACCAGGCGCCGAAGTTGGAGGGCCAGTTCGAGTGCTCGCTGAACGCCTCGGGGGCGGCGATCCAGGAGACCTGCGGCAGGGCGCCGGCCGCGACGTCGGCGCGCAGCCGGTCGAAGTAGCCCTCGCCGGCCTTGGCGTTCGTACCGGTGCGCGCCTTGTCGAACAGCGGGTTGCCCGGCTGGGCGCCCCGGTAGGTGTTGAAGTAGAGCAGCGAGTTGTCGCCGTAGTTGCCGCGGAAGGCGTCGTTGATCCAGCCCCAGGAGCCGGCGGCGTCCAGGCCGTCGCCGATGTCCTGGTAGACCTTCCAGGAGATGCCCGCCGCCTCCAGGCGCTCCGGGTAGGTGGTCCAGCCGTAGCCGGCCTCGGCGTTGTTGAGGACCGGGCCGCCGCCCTTGCCGTCGTTGCCGGTGTGGCCCGACCACAGGTAGTAGCGGTTGGGGTCGGTGGAACCGATGAACGAGCAGTGGTACGCGTCGCAGATGGTGAAGGCGTCGGCGAGGGCGTAGTGGAACGGGATGTCCTCGCGCGTCAGGTACGCCATGGTGGCCGGCGTCTTGGCGGGCACCCAATTGTCGTACTTGCCCTTGTTGAACGCGCTCTGTCCGCCCGCCCAGTCGTGGTTGAGGCCCTGGAGGTACTCCATGCCGAGGTCGTCCGACGGCGGCCGGAACGGCAGCGTCTCCTTGCCCGCGTTGTCGGCCTGGTGCCAGACGGACTTGCCGCTCGGCAGGGTCACCGGACGCGGGTCGCCGAAGCCGCGGACGCCGCGCAGGGCGCCGAAGTAGTGGTCGAAGGAACGGTTCTCCTGCATCAGGACGACGATGTGCTCGACGTCGGCGATCGTGCCGGTGGTCCCCTGCGCGGGGATGGAGGCGGCGCGCGCGATGCTCTCGTTGAGCAGGGTCAGGGCGGCGGCGCCGCCGGTGAGCTGGAGGAAGCGGCGTCGGTTGAGTTCTGCCATGGCGAGAGGGACCTCTGCTTCGGTCGAGGAGTGCTGGAGCGCCCCCAGAACAGCGTGCCCGGGGTACCGGAGAGGGAGTGTGGCGTGACGGGCGCGGATACACGAGAAGAACGGCAGTCGGATTCCAGCGGAGTTCGGCCATTCCGCCGCTCGCACGGGAGTCCGGCGCGGGGGCGATGCCTCGATCCCGACAGGCGCAAGCGCCCCGCGTCACGGCCCGTCGCGGCTGATGGGGGCCCACCGCGTCCCGACGTCGATCGGGCAGCTCGATGCCGGTCTCCCGCGCCAGGGCCTCCAGCGCGTCGACTCCACCGTCAGCCCGGCGGCCCCCACGTTGCCGAGGGCGCAGGCGAGCGGCTCGATGAGCACCGCACCGCGCAAGGGCATCCCGTCGGGAACGCGCCGGACGAACCGCTCCGGCAGCGCGACGGCGTCGGGTACGTCCCGTCGCGGTCCACGCCGACCTCCGGCCCCGCCTCGTTACGGCAGAAGTTCGTCGCCCCGCGCATGCACGGCACGCACCAGCCGCAGTACAGGGTCGGGTTGACCACCACCCGGTCCCCGACGGAGAACGAGTCCCGCAGATCCCGGTGCCGACGAGCCTCACCACCACGTCGTCGTCGGCACCGACGCGCGGCGCCGGACGCTCGTGGAGCTCGACGGAACCGGGACCCGGGTAGACGAGTGCGCGCACAGGTACTCCCTCTCGGTGTCGCGGCAGTGGGTGCCGCCGACGCCGTGCAAGGCGAAGCCGTGTTCGGTCATCGGCGTCAAGTCCGGGCCATGCGAGGGGAAACAGTGCCTTGTGAGCCGGAACGGGGCTACGACGCCTCGTCGCGGACCAGGGCCAGCAGCCGGTCCAGTACGCGGGGGCCGCCCGCGCGGACGCCGTCGTGCTCGAACTCGTCCGTCACCCAGGTCCGCAGGCCCCGGATCGCGCGGGCGGTGCGCAGGGAGTGCGCGGTGTCCACGTACATGTCGTCGTGGTAGACGGCGGCGGCGACGGGGACCTCGTTGGCGGCGAGTCGGGCCGGGTCGTAGAGCGGCTCCCAACCGGTACGGGCGGCCAGCAGTTCGGCGGTCTCGCGCAGCGGGGCGAGCGCCGGGTCGGTGGTGAAGTGCCAGGGGTGCACGCTCTCGCCGGTGAAGAGGACGGGCTCGTCGCCGGCCAGGGACTTGGCGGCGTCGAAGCGGGGGTGTTCGGCGCGCACCCGTTCCGCGGCCCAGTCGGTGGGCGCGCCCGGGTCCTGGGCGTAGATCGGCTCGTGCAGCAGCGCGTACAGGGGGTGTCCGGCGAAGGAGAGTCGCGCGCGGACGGCCTCCAGGAAGGCGTCGGAGAGGGCGGGCCCGGCCGGGGTGGGGACGAAGGCGTCCTCCAGGAGGTAGTGCAGCTGGTGGCTGCCGTCGCCGGTACCGAGGAAGGTGCCGAGCGACTGGAAGGCCTCGACGGTGAGGCGGTGGCCGCCGGGGAGTTCCGTCGGGCTCTCGGCGAGGTGGGCGGCGATCCGGCGGGTGGCTTCGACGTCCATCGGGTAACGGGCGTAGTGGGCGAGGTTCTTGCGCTCGATGCGGGGGTACGCGGCCCGGTACACCTCGTCGGCGGTGGCGTCGAGCGAGGGCAGGCCACCGGTGATCAGGGCGGCGGTCAGGCCCTCCGGGGCGGTGGAGAGGTAGTGGGTGGTGCAGAAGCCGCCGTAGCTCTGGCCGAGTACGGTCCAGGGCGCGCCGCCGGTCAGCCGGGGGCGGATCGCCTCGCAGTCGCGCACGATCGAGTCGGCGCGGAAGTGGGCGAGGTACGCGGCCTGCCGCTCGGGCGTACCGCGCAGGGGGAGGGTCTGCCGGGACACCGGGGTCGAGCGGCCGGTTCCGCGCTGGTCGAGGAGCAGCACCCGGTACTCGCGCAGGGCCCGCTCCAGCCAGGCCTGCCGCCCGACGAACCGCCGGGCCCCGAAACCCGGCCCGCCCTCCAGGTACAGCAGCCAGGGCAGCGTCTCGGGATCCTTGCCCGTGGCGACGACCTCGCGGGCGTACAACCCGATGGACTCACCGTCCGGCCGGGCGTGGTCCAGCGGGACGCTGAAGTGGTGGTCGGTCAGCACGACACCGGGCTGACGGTAACGGAGTTCGGAGGTCACGGGGTCCCCTGAGTGCGGCGATCGACGACGAGAGCGGACGGCGCGCGACCGCCCGCCCCAGCGTATAAGCAGCCCACGCGCGGGCTCGGACCGCCTGCCACCCAGGCCATCCGGAGCATCCGGGCGGGCGTCGCCGGGATCCGCCGGGATCCCCCGGGATCCGCCGGGGGCCTCCCGCCGGGCGGGAAGCCCCCGGGTCGCTTCGCGGGGCCCGCGGGGGGGGGGCGTCAGAGGGCGGCGGAGAATTTCAGCAGGATCACGCCGGCGATGATGGCGGCGAAGGACGCGATCTTGGGGAGGGTGATCTTCTCCTTGTAGAGGACGGATGCCAGCACGACGGTGCCGACCGCGCCCACGCCGGTCCAGATCGTGTAGCCGACGGCCACGTCCAGGGTGCGCAGGGACAGGCTCAGGGCGTACACCCCGGCGGCCGCCGCGAGCACGGTGAAGACGGAGGGCCAGAGTTTGGTGAATCCCTTGGTGGCGTTCGTGCCGAGGGCGAAGGCGATCTCGAAGACGATGGCGATCGCGAGGAAGAGCCAGGCCATGGCGGTGTTCCTTCGGGTCGGTGGGACGAGGGAGAAGTGTGGTGACCGACCGTCAGACCGAGACGGGCGCCGGCTCGGGCTCGGCGGGCTGCGTCGTCCCGGACTTCCGGTCGGCCAGCTTGAGTCCCAGGACCCCACCGATGATCAGGACGAAGGCGAGGACCTTGCCCGCGTTCAGCTCCTCGTCGAAGATGATCGTGCCGAGAGTGACGGTGCCGACGGACCCGACACCCGTCCAGATGGTGTAGCCGACGCTGACGTCCAGCGTCCGTAACGCGAGGCTCAGGAAATAGACGCCCGCGGCCGCCGCGACCAGGGTGACGACGGATGGCCAGAACTTGGTGAAGCCGTCGGTGGCGTTCGTCCCGAGGGCGAAGACCACCTCGAAGATCGAGGCGATGAGCAGGTGGATCCAGGCCATGACGGGCCCTCCATTGTGTGTACGACGGTATGCGTGCCTTGACGATCTCCGAAGACGGCCCACTGCCCGACCTCGCGCGGGAGTCGCGGTGACCGCGCCGCGATCCGCCCCGCTCCACGGTCGACCGCACGTCCGGGCCACGCCGGGTGCGCACGCCGAGCAGGCATGCCCGTCATCCCGCCCTGGCTCCATGGGCCCCTCCTCGTCGGGATCGGCTCATGGTAGGGAGCCGCTCCGGGCCCTGCCAATCACGCCCGCCCACTCAGCCAAGTCCACCCGCCCGGCACCGCCCACGGGCGCTCGGATCGCGCCAACGCGCCAACGCGCGCGCGTCGCTCTGTCGTGCCCTCCGGCGTGTCATCCCGGATCTGTCACCCCGGATCGTTCCGGATGCCCCGCCCGGTGCTCCCGCCCCTACCTTGTCGACCGCGTCCGCCAGATTGACGACGAGCCCGGGGAGCAGCGATGTCGACGACCGCCACCATGCTCGGGCACCAGGAGCGCGAGGTGCTCCACGCGGTCGGCTGCGGCCTGCGGGACGACGAGATCGCCGCCGACCTGGCCATCCCCGAGGACGCGGTGGCCGGACACCTCGCGCGCATCCTCGCCCGACTCGGCCTGCGCGACCGGGCCGCCGCCATCGTCCACGCCTTCGACTGCGGCCTGGTCGTCCCCGGCCGCGGCCCCCGGACGCGGACGGCGAGCCCGTCGCCGTCCCCTGTCGCCGCCCGGACACCGGCCGTACCGACGGTACGGATCTCCGTACTCGGACCGCTGCGGGCCTGGCGGGACGGGCGGCCCCTGAACCTGGGGCACCTGCGCCAACAGTCCGTACTGGCGGCGCTCGCGCTGGGCGGCGGCCGGACCGTCAGCCGGCAGGAACTGCTCGACGCCGTGTGGGGGATGGAGCCGCCGCTCACCAACGTGGTGCCGGTGTACATCTACCGCCTGCGCAAGACCTTGCGCCTCGGGGACAGCCCGGACTCGGTGATCGAACACGACCGCTGTGGCTACCGGCTGGCCCCCGGCGCGGTCCACGTGGACGTGGCACGCATGGAGGAACTGCTCACCGAGGTGGGAAGGGCCCATCGCGCCGGCGAGGCGACCGAGGTGGTCCGCCTGAGTTCCCAGGCGCTGGAGCTGTTTCGCGGCGAGCCCCTGGCCGGTCTACCCGGCCCGCTCGCCGAACTGGAGCGGCTGCGGCTCGCCGAGCGCAGGGTCGCCGTCATGCAGCGCAAGGTGGAGTGGCAACTGCGGCTGGGCCGGCACCTCGAAGCGATCGACGAGCTGTTCGCGCTGTCCGCGGCGTACCCGCTGAACGAGCCGGTGGCCGCGATGCTGATGCGCGCGCTCCACCGGAGCGGCCGACGGACCGACGCCCTGACCGTGTTCGCCCGCGCCCGCCGCCGGCTGGCCGACGACCTCGGGGTTGCCCCGAGCCGGATGCTGCGGCGGACGTACGAGGTGATCCGGCAAGGGGACCACCACCCGTCAGCGGCCGATTTCCCGGCCGTTGACAGGTGGTGAAGGAGTCCCTGTCCCCAGGCACTGGCTACCAGGGGTACCAGCGGCCGTTGTACCACTGCTCGTTGGCGGTGTCGTTGTGGTGATCCATGTTGAAGTCTTCGGGGTAGTTCCGGACGTGGTTGTTCGGGTAGGTCCAGATGCCGGCGGACTCGTCGCAGACGTAGTCCCAGTGACAGATCGTCTTGACGGGCACGTTGCCGAAGAACCGGTCGGCGCCCGCGAGCGGAGCACCGACGAGCCCGCCGAACGGCACGGATCCACCGTTGGCACCGGGAGGGCCCTGGCGCTTGGGGTCGGCGATGAGGATGGCGTTGACGTTGTCGAACGTCTGCCAGTTCTCGGTGACCCAGACGTGCACCACCGCGGCGCCCAGCGAGTACCCGCCCATCTTGACGTGCTGGCCCGGACACGCGGCGCGTTGGTCGCGGACCAGCCGGTTCAGCTCGTTGACGCCCGCCCGCGTGCTCGCGCCGTTGGGGATCTGGGTCGGGTATCCGACGTGCTGCTGGATGTTGCCGTGGAAGCCGTCGTTGTTCCAGGAACTGCCGGTGCCTCCGACGACGATCGTGTACGTGCCCTCGCACGAGGCCGCCGCCTGCGCCGTGGCCACCGGCGCTGTCGCCCCCTGTACCGCCGACAGCCCGACGGTCAGCAGAAGCCCCGCCAACACGGCCCCGATCCTTCTGGCTCGCATGTCGATCCTTCCCGAGTAGGTGGCCTCCGCGTACGCCTGCCGATGCGACGCGACGCGGTCGGCCGAGGTCACCGGACGACCGTGCCGGCGGTCGATGACATCCCGATGAAACCCGCGTTTTCGCCGGGGCGGCGACTCCATCGGGATTTCATCGGCCCTCCTTAACGTGGCCGGCGTCCGCACGAAGGACCTCAGGGGAAGGACGGCTCGATGGCGCGCAGGAGATTCAGAGCGAGGCTGCCGGTGGCGGTCACGGCCGCGGTGGCGGTGATGAGCACGATGACGGCCGCCGGGTCGCCCGCCTCGGCGCAGGGGCCGGACAAGCCGACGATCCGTTACACCGAATACGGCATCCCGCACATCATCGCCTCGAACTGGGAGGGGCTGGGGAAGGGCTACGGATACGCGGCGGCCAAGGACAACATCTGTACGTTGGCCGACACGTATCTGATGGTCAACGCCCAGCGGTCCCGCCATCTGGGCCCTGACGGCAAGGCGAGCCCCGGCGAGCGTCAGAACACCACCACCAACCTCAACAGCGACCTGTACTTCCAGCGGATCAACGACAACCGGGTGGTGGAGCGGCTGCTCGACCGGCCCGCCCCCGACGGGCCGGAGCCGGAGGTCAAAGAGGCCATACGGGGCTACGTCCAGGGATACAACAGGTACCTGGCCGAGACGGGCGCGAACAACATCTCCGACCCGGCCTGTCGCGGTGCGGCCTGGGTGCGACCCATCACGGAGCTGGACGTCTACCGGCACGCGCACGCCGAGATCATCATGGGCAGCGCCGATCCGCTGCTGGACGGCCAGGTGAACGCCGCGCCTCCGGGAGCCTCGGCCGTCGCGCAGTCGGCGTCCTCACCCCCCGAGGAGACCGCGGCGAAGATCCGCGACGCGATGGCGGTGAGTCGGGAACAGAGCATGGGCAGCAACGCGTTGGCGGTCGGTTCACAGGGCGTGTCCGGTGGCACCGCCATGCTCCTGGCCAACCCGCACTTTCCGTGGCAGGGCAAGAACCGCATGTGGCAGAGCCAGCTGACGATCCCGGGAAAGATCAACGTCTCCGGGGCGAGCCTGCTCGGATTCCCCGCGGTGAACATCGGCTACAACGACGACGTCGCCTGGAGCCACACGGTCGCCACGGTGGCGCCGTTCGGACTGTTCGACGTCCAGGTGGATCCGCTGAACCCCACCAAGTACCTGGTCGACGGCGCCTGGGAGCAGATGACCTCGCAGCAGGTCGGTGTCGACGTACTGAACGCGGACGGCTCCCTCGGCAGGGTCACCAGGACGTTGTGGTCCACCCGCTACGGCCCGATCACCACATCGATGCAGGGCGTCCCCTTGCCCTGGGTGGTCAGCGCGCACGCGGTGCGCGACGTGAACATGGACAACCTGCGTGCGTTGAACACCTGGTTCCGCCTCGACCAGGCGAAGGACGTCAACGACGTCGTGAACGTCCTGGAGACCACGCAGGGCGTCCCCTTCTTCAACACCGTCGCCTCCGACCGCAACGGCAAGGCGCTCTACGCGGACATCCAGGCCACCCCGAACATCACCGACGAGCACGCGGAGTCCTGCCTCACCCTGACCGGCCGGCTGCTGTTCCACCAGTCGCCACGGCTGCCGAACGTGCCGCCGATCTCCGTCCTCGACGGCAAGCGCAGCGCGTGCGACTGGCCCGACGACCCGAACGCGGTCGCGCCGGGACTGCTGGACCCGCACGGGCAACCACGCCTGATCCGCTCCGACTTCGTCGGCAACGCCAACGACAGCGCCTGGCTGGCCAACCCCGAGCAGCCGCTCGCCTTCCCCAGGGTGATGGGCGACACCGGGGCACCCCGCTCGCTGCGCACCCAGGAGCTCATCCTGACCGCGCGGAAGCGGATCGACGGCACCGACGGCCTGCCGGGCAGGGGCTTCACACCGGAGACCATGGGGAAGTTGCTGTTCGCCGACAACAGCAGGGCGGCCGACCTGGCCCTCAACGCCACGGTGTCGATGTGCGGGAGCGTTCCGTTCGGGCTGATCCTGGTGGACGGGAACCTGGTCAACGTGAGCGAGGCATGTCCGATCCTCGCCGCCTGGCAGGACCACGACTACACGGCGGCGAGCCGGGGATCCTGGCTGTTCGCGACCTACTGGTCCTTCCTGCAAGGCGGACAGGGCATCGAGAAACTCCCGTGGCGGGTTCCCTTCGACCCCAAGGACCCGGTGCACACGCCCAATTCACTGGACTCCGGAAGCTCGGCCGTCCGTGACGCGTTCGGCCGGGCCGTTCTCGCGCTGCGCAAGGCCGGCATCGCGCTGAACGCCCCGCTGTCGGACGTGCAGAAGGTCACCCGCGGTGGTGAGCGGATCCCGATCCACGGCGCGATCAGCCAACTGGGCGTGCTGAACGTGATCACACCCGGCCAGGTCGACGGCGCGTTCGACATCGTCTTCGGGTCCAGCTTCATCCAGCAGGTCCGATTCACCGCCGACGGCCCGCCACAGGCGCTTTCCGTCATGGCCTACTCCCAGTCGGCCAACCCGAACTCACCGCACCACGCCGATCAGACCCGGCTGTTCTCGGCCGGCCAGTGGGTGACCGAGCGGTTCACCGAGGACCAGATCGCGGCCTCGCCGGCCTTGGTGGTCAAGGTCCTCGACTGAGATCGACGCGAATCGCCGCAACGACGAGGATCACGAGAGGAAGCGGTGTGAGAAGGAAAACGAACTGGTGGCGCGTGCTGGTGGCGTGGACGGTCGCCACCGTGGCCATCGCCGTGGCCGTGCCGGCAGGTGCCGCACAGGCCGCCGACGAGACGACGCCACCGCCGATGACGAACGGGTTCGGCCTGACCCAGGTCGGCACCGCGACCGGCGATGGCACCAACTTCTGGATCACGGTGACCACGCCCGAGGTCGCGGGTGAGCAGCACATCAAGATCATCCTGCCGCGCGGCTACTACGACGACCCGGGCCGCCGGTACCCGGTGATGTACTTCCTGCACGGATCACCCGACGACCCGATCCAGCAGAACTACCCCGCACTGAGCATGTCGGACCGGATGATCACCGTCATCCCGGACGGCGGCGCCCGCGGCTGGTATGCCAACTGGCTCGATCAGAAGACCAAGGCCGGTGCCCAGAACTGGGAGAACTTCCACCTCAGGCAGGTGATCCCGTTCATCGACGCGAACCTGCGGACCATCGCCACCAAGAAGGCGCGGGCCGTCGCCGGCATCTCCATGGGCGGCTTCGGAGCCCTCCACTACGCCCAGGCGCGTCCCGACCTGTTCAGCCAGACCGCCTCCCTGTCCGGCGACATCGACCTGTCGGTCAGGTCCATGGACCTGCGGCTGGCCGTCGTCGCCTCGCTCGTCGCCTACGAGCCCTCCGTGCACAGTGACGCCGCGTTCGGCTCGCCCTACCCGGTGTTCAACGCCGACTGGCGGTGGAACGAGGTCGACCCGTCACAGCACATGGACAGGATCAAACAGGGCGCAGTCGGCGTCTCGATCTACGTGGGCAACGGAGGCGGCTCGCCCGGCGATCTCGAATTCTGGCTCGAAGCGGCGTCCAAGCACGTCAAGAACGCGATGGACGCCCTGGGCATGACCTACCACTACGTGAACTACGGCGACGGCTCCGGCTGGGGCACCCAGTGCGACGGCGGCCACAACGCCGGCTGCTGGGAGGAGGACCTGCGGGACCTGATCCCCCGGCTCGAAAGGCACTTCGCCTCCTGACGTTCGCCGCCCTCAGCGGCGCGCCCCCGCCTCGCGACGCCACAGCCGCCGCAGTCTCGGGGCGCGGGCGCGCCGGGTGCGCGAGTGCCGGTCGAGCTCCTCCACGAGGCGTTCGGAACGCTTCTCCACGCCGAGCTCGTCCAGCACCCGGTCGACCTCCGCGAGCAGGGCCCCGTACAGCTGCCATTCCGCCGGGTGGGAGCGCGCCTGCTCCAGCAGCAGGCGCGCCGCCCGCTCGCGGCTGGCGCGGGCCGCCTCCAGCTCCCGCGCCAGCCTGGTCTCCGCCTCCTCGGCACTCGCGCTGATCTGGGCGGTGATCAGGACCGCGAAGTTCTCGACCGCGACCGCCATGTGACCGAACAGCTCGCGCAGCGCCGTCGCGGCCTCCTCCGGGAACAGCGAGCCCTCCGTACGCGCCTTGGCCAGGTCCGTCAGCGTGCGGCAGCACACCCGCAGCACCACGGCGCAGATCTCCAGCGTGTCCAGACCCGTACGGAGCACCAGCCGGAAGAGCAGCCCCTCCTTCACCCGCGGATTGAGGCGCAGGCTGTCCTCGGCCTGCCGCAGCGCCGAGTCCACCTGGGCGATGTCGTTGTCCAGACGTCGCGCCTCGTGCAGCCGGGCCGCCGCCTTCTCGACGGGCGTGTGCTCCGCGAGCTCGTCGCCGATGTGGCGGAGCAGGCCGCGCATCCGCCCGGACAGCGAGGCGATCGCCTCGTTCGCGGGCGCCACCCACACCGGCGGCGCGAGGAAGAGGTTGAAGAGGAGCCCTACGACGGCCCCGATCAGCGTTTCGAGTACGCGGTCCCAGGCGGTCGCCGCGACCCGGGTCACCCCGAGGACCAGCATCGCGCTGATCGCGACCTCGGGGACGAACTCGTCGACCCGCACCAGATGGCCGACGACCAGCGAGGTGAGGATCACCAGGCCCAGACTCCACCAGGTCAGGCCGACGAGGGCGCTGAACCCGATGGCGACCAGGACGCCCGCGACGACGGAGTTCACCCGTCTGATCCCGGTGGTGAGCGTGGTGTAGAGGGTGACCTGTACGACGAGCAGCGCCGTCAGCGGCGCCGTCAGGGGAGCCGGCTCACTGCTCAGCCCGAGCGCGACGACATAGGACACCACGGCCGCCGCCGTCGAGCGGAACGTCTGGACGACGATCGGCTCCCGACGGCGGCGGACCAGGGAACGTACGGGAACGATGACTTCCGGCATACGTCCCAGCCTTCCCGAAAAACCATCCGCACCACGCGTCCCCCACGTGACGGCGGCGACGCGGGCCACCCGGTTCATGACTACGGCCGAGGCGAGAGCGGCGCGGCGTCGCTGCATCCGACCCGGAGGGCAACGGCGGCGGGGGCCGCCCGGACACCCGGACGGCCCACCGACGCCCCCTCAGGACAGCGGGAGGGCCCGGGGGTCGGCCGGGCGGGGGACGAAGACGGGGGAGTCCGACTGGTAGAAGAGGTCGATGTCGGCCTCCTCACCGCCGACGATCAGGGTGTCCCACGCGCCGCTCTCGCGCAGGGCGCGCAGGGTGGCGGGGGCGATCGAGGCGAGGTGGGAGCGGAGCTCCTTGTCCGTGGGCAGGCCGGGCAGCCGGGGCGCCAGCCGCTCGCGGATCCCGGCCATCCGGTCCAGCAGCGCGTCCAGGTCGTCGCCGGACGCGGCGCCGCCGCCGGCCTCCGCGCTGCGCGCGATGACGTCCTTGATGGCGCGGGTGACGCCCTGCTCGTCGGTGGTCACCATGGCGTTCCAGGCCCGGCTCTTGTGCCGGTACTGGAGCATGGACATCGCCGCCTCGTGCCGGATGAAGTCGGCGTCCCGCAGCGGCTTGCCCCGCCAGGCACGACTGAGCGAGCGGGCCAGCGACGTGGCGGAGGCGAGGCCGCTGTTGAGGCCCCGGCCCGGCCAGAAGTGGATGGCGTTGGCCGCGTCGCCCAAGAGGAAGCCGTAGGTGCCGGGGCTGGTCGGGGTCGGACGGTGCAACTGCGCGGTGAACCGCGGGCGCTGCACCATGTCCAGCCGGAACGACGTGATCGCGGACAGGTCGTCCTCGGCGACACCGAACAGGCTGAGGCCCTGCCGGATCTCCTTCCACAGCGGCGAACCGCGCAACAGCGCGGGCAGGAAGAGTGTTCCGTGGGTGGGGCAGCGGAACTCGTTGTCCTCCTCCTGCCGGCTCATCAGGCAGGGGCGGCTGGCGATGCACTCCTCGAAGACCTGGCGGACCGGGTCGATCCCGATGACGTTCCTGGCCTCCTCCCGGGTGAGCCGCATGTTGAGGAAGCCCTCGCCGCGCAGCGAGTTGAGGAGGAAGCGGTTCTGCGACACGGTCAGCAGCACGCTCATCGGGTCCGGCAGCCGCGACTTGACGCGCAAGCCCAGCACGATGTCCTGGAGGTGCTCCCCGTCGAGGGAGTAGATCGAGGCGTCGGCCGTGCCGAAGCGGTCGGCGTAGTGCTCGCGCGTGCGGGAGCGGCCGCCCTCGCAGACCACCAGGACGTGCTCCTGGGTGAGCCGGCCCTGCTGCTCCGCCACGTCGAAATGCCTGGGGACCAGGCGGATCGCCGACCTCCGGTTCGCCAGGGCCAGCAACCGGTCCTCGATGTGGGCGATCCGGATGTTGCGCGGCGGCCGGCCGTCGACGGAGTCCGGGCCGACGGGCCACATCTCGGAGTAGGCGCCGCCGTCGTCGAACAACGCGCCGAGCACCTCCTCGGACAGGGCGAGGTACTGCCGGCTCTGGACGGTCACCACCTGCTGACGACGGAAATTGCCCTCGGTCTCGTCCTTCCAGACGACCGCGGCCCCCTTCCTCGTCCACCGTCCGTCGTAGAGGGTGATGGCGGTCCGGCCGGGCAGCATCTCGTCGAGCGCCAAGGCGAAGGCGAGGCCCACCGGGCCGCCGCCGGTGACGGTGACCCGCAGCGTGCCGGGATCCGCGGCGCTCGGCCGGGGGATGTCCAGGAGGGAGAGGTCCATGACCGTCTCCATGGCGTCCTGCGCCTCGTACAGGAACGTCTCGTCCCCGATCCGGATGCAGTCGTTCGGACGCAGCACATGCCGCGTGACGCGCTGGTCGTTGACGAAGGTGCCGTTGCGGCTTTCCCGGTCGTAGAGGACGAACCCGGCGCCCTCCGCGAGGATCTCGGCGTGCAGCCGGGAGGCACTGGGACTGACGATCACGACGACGTTGTCGCTCTTGCGGCCGAAGCTCAGGGGCTCGCTGCCCAGGACCACGCTCTGCCCGGTGAAGGGACCCGTGCGCCCCACGATGACCGATGGCACTCGACACTCCTTCAAAAAGACGCCGCTGACTGCGTTGAAGGTGACTGGCCGTACGAGAGCAGACACGTCATCGCGAACGGATTCGGTTCAGCCTTGTCCAAGATTTCCGCGCGACCCGTTGAACCGGGCACCCGGTCCGGACGTGATGCTCGCGTACCGGGCCGCCCCTACCGCTCCAACAGCCCCCGCGCGTACGCCAGGAAGGCCGCCACGCCCAGGTCGAAGGCGGCGTCCGCGCGCCCCGCGCCCACCGTCGCCAGGGCCTCGGCCAACAGCGGCGTCTGCGGCGACGGTTCCCACATCGCCTCAGGAGCCGCCAGGTCCAGGGCCGAGCCCAGGATCAGGTTCTCCAGGCCGGTCAGCAGCGGCATCACGCGCTCCTTGGCGAAGCCGGCCGCCAGCAGGAGCGCGACCGCGCGCTCGTACTGCGCGAGCACCCGGGGGGCCCGTACCGGCGTGGTCATCAGCAGCGGGACGACGCGGGGATACGCGGCGAAGGCGGCCCGGTAGGACCGCGCCCACGCCTCCAGGGCCCGGTCCCAGGGCTCCAGCGCCAGGGCCTCGTCGGCGATCCCCGCGCACACCCGCTCGCGGATCAGCTCCACCACCCCGGCCCGGCCGTCCACGTGGTGATACACCGAACCCGTCTGCACCCCGAGCGCACGGGCGATCTGCGGCACGCTGAACTCGCCCTGCTCCGCCACCAGTTGCAGCGCGACAGCGCCGATCCGCTCTTGGTCGAGCAGGGGGGTGCGCGGCCGTGCCATCGGTTTCTCCTTCGTCAAGGTCTTCCCGTACGCCAAAACCGGAGGCTACATTGCCGCGAACCGAAAGCCTTTAGGTTTTCGCTCTCCCCGCAGTCCGCAGTCCGTAGCCCGTAGCCTGCCGTCTGAAGAAGGGTGCTTCCGCATGCCCGAAATGCCCGAGCCGCCGGCATCGCCGGAACCACCGGCTCAGCCCTCCCTCCGCCGCGCCGGCCTCGGCACCGCCGACATCTCCTTCTTCGTCGTCTCCGCCGCCGCCCCCCTCACCGTCATGGCCGGCGTCGCCCCCGTCGCGATCCTCCTCGGCGGCATCGGCGCCCCCGCCGGATACCTCCTCGCCGGCCTCACCCTCGCCGTCTTCGCCGTCGGCTTCACCACCATGAGCCGGCACGTCCGCAGCGCCGGCGCCTTCTACGCCTTCATCACCCGCGGCCTCGGCAAGCGCGTCGGCATCGGCGCCGCCCTCCTCGCCCTCATCGGCTACAACGGCATGGAGATCGGCGTCTACGGCCTCCTCGGCACCACCACCGCCGACACGGCGCGGGCCCTGACGGGCCTCGACGTCCCCTGGCTGCCCGTCGCGCTCGGCGGCCTGCTGCTCATCTGGTACGGCGGCTTCCGCTCCATCGACTTCGGCGCCAAACTCCTCGGCGTGCTGCTCGTCGCCGAGACCGGGATACTCGTCCTCCTCGCCGCGGGCGTCCTCCTCAAGGGCGGTGCCCACGGCCTCTCCCTCGGCTCCTTCGCCCCCGGCGCCGTCCTCGTCCCCGGCACCGCGGCCGTGCTGGCCTTCGCCTTCGCCGCGTTCACCGGTTTCGAATCGACCGTCATCTACCGCCGCGAGGCCCGCGACCCCGACCGCACCATCCCGCGCGCCACCTACATCGCCGTCGCCTTCCTCGGCCTCTTCTACGCCTTCATCGTCTGGACCGTCATCCAGGCCTTCGGCGCCGCCGAGGTGATCACCGCCGCCACCGAGGACCCCGGCGGCCTCTTCTTCGCCGCGATCACCACCTACGTCGGCCCCTGGGCGGCCGACCTGATGCACGTCTTCATCGTCACCAGCGTCCTCGCCTCCCTCCTCGCCTTCCACAACGCCATCAACCGTTACGCGCTCGCCCTCGCCGAGGAAGGCATCCTCCCCGCCGCCCTCGCCCGGATCCACCCCCGTCACGGCTCCCCGTACCTGGCCGGAGCCGCGCAGACCGCCCTCGGCGCCCTCATCGTCCTCGGCTTCGCGCTGGCCGAGGCAGACCCCTACCAACAGTTGCTCCTCTGGGTGAACACGCCCGGCATGATCGCCCTCATGGCGCTGATGCTGCTGGCGGCCCTCGCCGTACCCGCCTACTTCCGACGCGTCACGCACACCGAAGGCCGGTGGCGGACCGTGATCGCGCCCGTCGCCGCGGCCGTCCTGCTCGCCGTGGCACTCTTCCTGGTCATCTCCAAGGTGGACCTGTTCACCATGGCCTCCACCCGCGTCAACACCGTCCTCGTCGCACTCGTCCCCGCCGTCTTCCTGAGCGGCATCGGCCTCGCACAGCGGCTGAAGACCCGCCGCCCCGAGATCTACGACCGCTTCGCCGCCGAACCCGCCCCGGAAGCCGCCGCCCCCGCCCTCGAAGGAGAAGAGCCGTGCCCGCTGCCGACACCGTCCTCACCGGAGCCCGCGTCCGCACCCTCGACCCCGACCGCCCAGAAGCCCGCGCGGTAGCCGTCCACGACGGCCGGATCGTCGCCCTCGGGGACGAGTCCGACGTACGCGACTGGCGCTGCCCCGGCACCGAACTGATCGACCTCGACGGCGCCACCCTCACCCCCGGACTCACCGATGCCCACAGCCACCCCGTCTGGGGCATCGAGATGGCCACCGGCACCGACCTCTCGGCCGTCCGCAACCTCGACCAGCTGCGCGCCGCCCTCCGCACCGCCGAACGCGGCCCCGGCGGCTGGGTCGTCGGCCACGGCCTCGACCACAACGCCTTCGGCGGCCACCCCGTGGACCGCGCCCTCGTCGAGGACGCCCTGACCGGCGCCCCCGCTTTCCTGCGCCTCTACGACGGCCACTCCGCCCTGGCCTCGGGCGCGGCCCTGGCCGCCGCCGGCATCACCGGCCCGCGTACGTTCGCCCAGCGATCCGAGATCGTCTGCGACGACGCGGGCCACCCCACCGGTCACCTCGTCGAGCACGCCGCGATGGCCCTCGTCGGCGCCCTGGTGCCCAAACCCTCGCACGCCGAGCGCCGCACCCGCCTCGTCGGGCTCCTCGGGGACATGGCCGCCACCGGTCTCACCGGTGCCCACGTCATGGACCTCGGAGACGGCGACGTACCGCCCCTGCTCGCGACCATCGAGTACGAAGGCCACCTGCCGCTGCGCCTGAACCTGGCCCCCTGGTGCATGCCGGGCGCCACCGCCGAAGAACTGGACGAGCTGATCAGGCTCCAACAACTCAGGGGCCGGCACTGGCGCGTCGGCGGGGTGAAGTTCTTCATGGACGGCACCGTCGAGGGCGGCACCGCCTGGCTGGAACACGCCGACTGCCACGGCCAGGGCACCGACGCCTTCTGGCCCGACCCCGGGGCCTACGCCCGCGCGGTACGGGTGCTGGACGCGGCCGGGGTGCGCACCGCCACCCACGCCATCGGCGACGCGGCCGTCCGCCACGTCCTGGACACCGTCGCCGCGCTGGGTGAGCAGGCCCGGATGCGGCACCGGATCGAGCACATCGAGACCGTCCCCGACGACCAGCTGAAGCGGTTCGCGGAGCTCGGCGTGATCGCCTCGATGCAGCCGCCGCACACCGCGTACACCCGGGCCGACCACACCGACGAGTGGTCGAAGCGGCTTGGGGAGGAGCGGGCGGCACGGGCCTGGCGGTGCCGGGACCTGCGCGACGCGGGGGCGGTCCTCGCGCTCGGCTCGGACTGGCCCATCGCCCACTACGACGCCCGCCAGGTGCTGACCACCGCCCGCAGCCCCCTCGGCGCGGCCTCCGCCGGCCGCGCCCTGACCGGGCTGATGGCGCTGGAGGGCATGACCTCCCACGCGGCGCTCGCGGCCGGCGAGCAGCGGACGGCGGGCCGCATCGCCCCCGGCTGTCGAGCGGACCTGACGGCCTTCACCGTCGACCCCGTCACCGCCGCCCCGGACGAGCTGGGAGAAGCCCCGATCCGCCTCACCATGTCCGGCGGCCGCATCACCCACCGCGACGAGAGGATGTAGGACGAGAGGATCTCGGGGGGGGGAGTCCGAACCGTCAGACCATGAGCAGCAGCCGCGTGTTCGGTATGAGCTTTCGGTTCACGCTGGTGCTCTGCACGAAGATGGTGAATTCGTCGTTGTGGTCCGGTTTGACGCGGACCTCCGTGTCCGGAAGGCCGAGCAGGGCTCGGGCTTCCGGGCCCGTGTACACCCGGTCCGTCTTCTTTTCCAGCACCGCGATCTGCTTGCGCGCCTGGATCTTCTCCGTCTTACCGAGCTGATAGAACGCGCCACCGTTGCGGAAAGTGTGGCCGCTTTCGATGACCCACTCGCGAATCCCCGCCTCCCGGGTGACGGGAATCAGGTGGTATTCCGACGCGTTCACCGGGGTGAGGCCGGCCGCCTCGATGGACTTCTTGTTGATCGCCTCCCCACCGGTGGAGAACACCGCCCGCGATCCGCGGATGCCCTTGGTGCGGCCCACCATGAATTTCTCGGTGGCCTCCCGGATGACCTGGCCGGCCTCTTCCAGCCCCTGCGTGCTCGTCGCGTCCCAGATGGCGATGTTGTCCTTCGGGAAGCCGAACTGCGTCGCCTCGCGCTTGCCCATCTGGTCCGGCACGAGAACGGCCAACGTCCAGTTGTCGTCCTGCGTCTCGATCATCTTGGCCACCGCCTGCACCAGCGCACGCGGATCCCTGGCCGGGGCATCCGGGCAGCGGTGGCTCGCGTTCTCCTGGCCGTCGGTCAGCACGAACGTCAGGAAGCTGTGGTCGCCGTACAGTTGCGCCGTCTGCGCCAGTTCCCGCTGCGACTTCAGCGTGGCGGCCAGCAGCGCCGTCATTCCGCCGACCCGGTACAGCTTCTTCAGGGACGGCATGCGCAGCACGTCCTTGTCGTAGATGACGCATTCCACCGTGTCGGCGAACACGTACACCGTGACGCGGGTTTCCTGGTCCAGTTCGCGCGAACGGCGGGCCAGATAGGCGATTTGCTGGTCGGCGACTTCCACGACCTTGCCGTTCAGGTGCGACATGGACGAACTGGCGTCCAACACGAGCGCCACGTGATTGATGTAATTCTGGCTTCCGGACACGAGCGTCCCCCTCTTTCCGACTGGATGCTCCTACCTTCTCACCCACCACTGACAATCGATCTCGGCGTCGCGGGACGAGGGCCGAAACGGCCGGTGGGCCCCGCCAAAGGCAGGGCCCATCAGCCGTGGTGACGGTCCGTTCACCATGACGATCAGTCAGTTCACCGCGCGAGCCGGTAGGCGTCGGTGATGGTCTCCCGCACCGTGTTGCCGTCCTTGTCCTTCAGGTCAACGCGGAAGGACACGGCCTCGGCCGTCGCCGGGTGCTTCACGCTCACCGAGCGCGCCCCCTTCGCGTCGGTCGTGACCGTGAGCGGCTTCCATGTCTTGCCCCCGTCGTAGGAGACCCTGACGGCCAACGAGGCGACCTGCCCGGCCTCGGCGGCCTTCCCGCCCAGGTGCAGCGGCACCACCAGCGTGCCGCCCTCGGGGGCCGTCCCGCTCAGGCTCAGCTTCGGCGAGAGCCGTACCGTCGACAACGGCAGCCTGACCGGCTCGTCCCCGCTCGGACGGGCCGAGGTGAACGTCCACTCCGCCGCCACCTTCGTACTGGTGGACGTGTCCTCGGGCGCGCGGCTCGACTCCATGCTCAGGCGGTACGCCGCGGACGCGGCCGGGACCTCGGCGCTCACCCAGCCGCTGTCGGACCCCTCGGCGATGACCTTGCCCCCGGACTCCAGCCGTGTGAAGCCCCCCGTCACGGCGGAGTATCCCGCGTGACCGGCGCCGTCGCTGAACAGCGAGACATTGGCGTCGATGGTGTCCCCGTACCGGGTGGCTCCCTGCTCCTGATCGCCTCCCAGATCGGGGCCGACCACGCCGGTGTTGAAGTTCACGACGTGGCGCTTGCCCGCCTTGTAGGCGATGTCAGCGGCCCGGTAGCCGATGCGCTCGTCACCCTGGGCGTTGAGCTGGTACGCGTCCCAGGACCAGCGGATTCCGTTGGCGCTGACGTACTGGGTGCCGGCCATCGGCAGGCTCTGCTCGATCGGCGCCCACACCCCGATGCCGAAGCCGTTCGCGTCGATCGGCGTCGGCCAGATCTGGGTCCTGGCCCCGGTGACGGACGCGCCGAAGCCGAGCTTCAGCTCGGCGACCTCGGCCTTGGTGACGGTGCGGGTGAGGCCGGTGAACCAACTGCCCGTACGGGGGAAGACGAGCCGGTACTCGACGTTCGCACCCGCCGCTCCGGGCACCTTCCACACGCCGTTGTACTGGGCCCGCAGCCCTGCCGCGTTCTCGCCGAGCGCGGCGGTCAGGATCTGCGTCCGCCCGTCGACGGCCCAGGAGTTCCCCACCCGCGCGTTCGGGTCGTCGTATCCGACGCTGGCACCGACCAGCCGCGCGGCGGGATCCGGGGCGGTGACGTCGAACGGCTTGGCCTTGCGGGAATCGAGCGCGATCGTGGTCTTCGCGGCCACCTTCACGACCGGCTGGACGAAGACGGCCGGCCGCCCGTCCGGATTGAGGACGGTGCTCTCCAGCTGGTAGTCGCCCTTGCGCAGCCGCTGGACCACCGTGCCGTTCGGGCTGCGCGGGACGGTGACGCGCTCCGGCTCGTCGCCGATCCGATGGAGCCGGGTCGTGTAGTCCGACGCGCCCGCGCCGTTGACGTCGGTGTGCCGCAACGTGACGTCGTAGGACTCCACCTCGCGGACGACCACGAGACCGTTGCGCACCGACTGGCCGTCCCCGGTGGCCAGTACGCTGCCGCCGAACGTGCCGTCGACCGCGCCCTTGCGGGTGTCGACGGTGACGGTGGTCGTCGCGCTGCCGCCGGCGGGGACGGTGAGTTCGGCGTCCTTGACGGTGAACATCCCGGCCGGGGCCGGGCCGCCGGCCGGATCGGTCCCGGCCGCGCTCAGCCGCAGGGTGACGGGCTTGGCGCCGTGGTTGCGGTAGGTGAGGGACTTGTCGACCGGCTTGTCATCGGCGTGCGGCCAGAGCTGGGTGCCGAAGTCGAGCGAACCGGACTCGGAGACGACGACGGTCGTCGTGGCCCGTGCCAGGTCGACGCGGCCGGAGCCCTGCTGGTGGGCGTTGAGCGCCGGGTGGGGTTGGGCGGACCCTGTCAGCAGGGCCTTGAGCTGGGCACCGGTCCAGTCGGGGTGCTGCTGGAGCAGGAGCGCGGCGCCGCCGGCGACGTGGGGGCTCGCCATCGAGGTGCCCGACATCGGGAGGTAGGGCTTCTCCGAGGGCTCCCCGTTCTGCGTGCTCTTGGCGGCGATGATGTCGACACCCGGCGCGGTGACGTCGGGCTTGGACGCTCCGTCGGTCGTCGGGCCGCGGCTGGAGAAGTCGGCGAGCCGGTCCTCCTTGTCGACCGCACCCACCGTGAGCGCCGCCGGAGCGCTGCCGGGCGAGGTGACGGTACCGGGCTTGTCCCCGCTGTTGCCCGCGGCCACCACGAACAGGGCACGGTCGGAGAGCCGGGCGACGGCCTCCTCCTTCGGGTCGAGGCCCGGCTCGTCCTGGCCTCCGAGGCTCATGTTGACGATCCTCGCGCCCTGGTCGACGGCCCACTGCATGCCGCTGACGATGCCCGATTCGGTGCCCCAGCCGTCGTCGTTCAAGACCTTGGCGTCCAGGAGCCGCACCCCGGGTGCCACGCCCTTGTAACGGCCGGCCGGCCCCCCGCCGGTACCGGCGATGGTGGAGGCGACGTGCGTGCCGTGACCGTGGCGGTCCGCGGCGTCGGTGGATTCGCTGAAGTTCTTCTCCGCGACCTCGACGCCCTGCAGGAAGGGGTGGGTCTGGTCGACACCCGTGTCCAGGACGGCCACCTTGACGCCCTCGCCGGTGTAGCCCGCCTGCCACATGGCGGGCGCACCGATCTGCGGCACGCTCGTCTGGAGAGTGGCCCGAACCTTGCCGTCGAGCCACACGCGGGCGATCGGCGTCGTCGGAGCGGCTCCCGCCCTCCGGGCGTCGCCGCCGGTGAGCGCCGCCCACAGGGCCGCCACGTCCGACTTCGGCGCGTCGAACGCCTCACCGCCCACGGCGGGCAGCGCACGACGCTCGCGCGCGACCCCCGCCAGCGGGTCACGGGAGGTGGCGAACGCCCCCGGCCGGGCGCCGTCCGAGCCGTAGCCGACGATCAGGGGCAGGGCGGCGCGGTGCGCGTCGTCGTAGCCGTCCTCGACCAGCTGGGCGACGTCGAACAGCCGCCGGTCCAAGGCCCCGTCGTCGACCATGCGCAGGGCGTCCTGCGGAACGACGTACGTATGGCCCGCCTCGCGCCGCACGGAGAAGCCGGTCCTCTCGCGGCCTTCACCGCGCAGGATGCGGACGACGCCGCCGTCACTCCCGACGACGACGCGATCCCCCGTGATCAACGTGACGGTCGCGTCCGAACGCGGCTTGGCCGTGGCCGATGTCCTCGTCGCGTCCTGTGCGGTCGGGCCCGCGGCCGGCGCCGGCTGTATGCCGAGCACGGTCGCCCCCGTGGCCAGCGTCCCGGCCACCGCGGCCGCCAAGGCCGCCCTTCCCACCCTTGCTGCGGATCCCACTCGTTGCCCCCAATTCCCCGTGCGCCTCGGCGCGTTCGCCGGGACCACGCGCCCGGGACCGCGTCCGGTTCTCGACGGGGACAAGAGGGAGGGCGCATTCCGCGGATGTACAACCCTGGTTGTAGGAGGCGCCGCCCGCCGAACTCCCGCCGAGCTCCTACCGAGTGGGGATCCGCCCGATCGATTAGGAACCTTTACTTACCATTGCCCTTCGGGCACCATGAGGCCCACCCGACGGCCTCAACCCAGAGGTGACACATGACGCATCGGCGTTCGTTCCCGGTCGTGCCGGCCGCGCTCGTACTGGCCTTGCTCGGACTCGTCCTTCCCGCCGCCTCCGCCGAGGCCGCCCCGACGTGGACCCTCCGCTGGGCGCCGGACCCCGCCTCGACCGGACTGCGCGCGTTCGAGAGCGTCGAGGACGACCGCGCGAACTCGCACCCCGCGGGCGCGCCCCACATCAAGGTCGCGGGAAGCGCCTATCGCTTTGACATGCACATGATTGACCGTGACACCTCCACCGACCGCCAGCGCCAGGAGGTCACCGGCAACCGGACCTCGTCCTCCGCCTACCTCCAGTGGCGGCGCGGCGAGACCTGGCGCGTGACGTACTCGATGTACATCCCGAGCACGCTGAAGGCCACGACGACGTTCACCCACATCATGCAGACCAAGCAACCGGGCACCGGCACCTCGCCGATCACGGTCACCTCGCTGCGCCGTGTCAACGGGGTGCAGACCATCGAGCACAAGGTCTTCGCCGGTGACATCCTGGTCGGCCGGACGAACCTGGAGCCGCTGCAGAACAAGTGGATCGACATCGAATACGAGATGAAGATCGGCGACGGGACGGCCGGCTCCGTGCGCTGGGTGGTCAAGAGCGGCGGCACGACGGTCGTCGACGCGACCAAGACGGGCGTGGACACCTTCCTGGCCGACCGGGTGCGGCCCAAGTGGGGCATCTACCGCTCGCTGGGCGACACCTCGGGCTCCCTGCGCGACAGCTACCTACTGCTCCGCGACATGCGCGCGTACCAACTCACCAGCGGATAGAGCCCCGCCGCCCTCAGGCGGTGTCGCACCGGCGGACGCGGACCGGTGGTGGTCGCCGGTGACCCACCCTTGACAACTGTTCATGCGCCTGACGCAGTTGCACCGCACCCCTCACCACTCCCACGAACGGCACCCCACCCAAAAGGGAGCGATCAGCGCATGAACAAGCCCGAGAGCGCGGGACACGACTACGACGTCGTCATCAGCGGAGCCGGTCTCGCCGGCAGCGCCGCGGCGATCCTGCTCGCACGGCGCGGTGCCCGCGTCGCACTGCTCGAACGCCGCTCCGATCCCGCCGCGTACAAGGTGGTCTGCACCCACTCCATTCACGCCGGCGCCCACCCGGTGCTGGACGAACTCGGCCTCGTCCCCGCCCTCGAAAAGGCGGGAGCCATCCGCAACCACTCCCGCTGGTACACCCGCTGGGGATGGATCGAGCCGAGGGCCGCGCCGACGGGCCCCGGATTACCGTACGGGTACAACATCCGGCGCAGCGTCCTCGACCCGTTGATCCGGTCCCATGCGGAGGGGACCCCTGGCGTCGATCTCCTCCTCGGCCACCACGTGACCGGGCTGGTCCGGGAAACCGGACGCACCGTGGGGGTGCGGGCCTCGACACCACAGGGCGAGCGCGAGATACGGGCCCGCCTCGTGGTCGGCGCCGACGGCAAGGACTCGGCCGTGGCCAAGCTCGCCGGGCTGCCCGCTCGGTCGTACGAGAACGATCGCTTCGCCTACCTCGCCCAGTTCCGCGACCTTCCGCTGCGCGGCGGGGCCGATCACGCCTGGTTCCTGGAGCCCGACATGGCGTACGGGTTCTCGAACGACGACGGGGTGACGGTCATCGCGGTGGTCCTGGACAAAAAGCGGCTGCCGGCCTTTCGGGAAGACCTGGAGGCCAGCTTCCTCGACTTCGTGCGTGCCCTGCCCGAGGCACCGGCCATCGACTCCGCCGAGCGCATCACGAAGATCGTCGGCATGGTCAACTACCCGCTCATCACCCGCAAGCCGACCGCCCCGGGCGTCGCGCTCATCGGCGACGCCGCGCTGACCGGCGATCCCCTGTGGGGAGTGGGATGCGGGTGGGCCCTCCAGACCGCGAAATGGTTGGAGGAGGCGGTCGCCTCGGCCGTAACCGGTCGCGGGGACCTCGACGGGTCGCTCGTGGTGTACGAACGCCGCCAGCGACGCCGGCTGCGCCCGCACCAGCACCTGGCCATCGACTTCGCCAAGGCACGGCCGTTCAATCGCATCGAACGGCTGATGTTCTCGGCGGCAGCGCGCGACGAGGCGATGGCGCGGCACATGCACCGGTTCGCATCCCGGCTCATCGGTCCCCTGCGCTTCGTGAACCCCGCGACGCTGGCCAAGGCCTGGGCCGTCAACCTCAAGCATCGCGGGGGGTCACGATGCCACCCGCGGACCTCTCACACACGGGGTCACTCCACGGTGATCGGTGAGCGGGGGTGATCGGTCAGGCCGGCCGCTTCGACGTGCCCGGCCCTCACCGCGGCGCCCGGAGCGCTGGGCACCGACGTCCCCCCGGGTAGCGCGGCAGGTGAGCCGTAGTCTGCTGGCCATGGCTCGATTCGATGAGGTCAAGACAGCGTTCTGGAGCGACGGCGATGAGGGCGTCCAACCGCCTCTCACGGAGGAAGCGGTGCGGGAGGCCGAGCACGTGCTCGGCGTGACGCTGCCTGCCGCGTTGCTTGAGCTCCTTCGCGTCCGGAATGGTGGCCTCGTGGATGATGGCCTCGACGCGTTCCCGACTGGTCAAGCCACGTCGTGGAGTGAAGATCACGTGCCTTTCGAGGGCCTGATGGGCATCGGTCGGTGCGGGCGGACGATCTCGTTGCTCGACACCCCGTACCTGCTCGACGAGTGGAAGCTGCCGTCGCCGATCGTGCTGCTCTCCGGCGACGGGCACTGCTGGATCGGTCTCGACTACCGACGTTGTGGCCCGACCGGTGAGCCGGCGGTTACCTGGTTCGATGCCGAAACAGGCGCGGAACTCAAACTGGCCGGTGACTTCACGGCATTTATCGAGGGCCTCACTCCGAGCAGCGCCTTCGCCGATAATGAGGGCGCCTCGACACCCGCTCGATGACCACCGACGGAGTTCGTCCACTTCAGGATCACGCAACCGGCCGGCCGGCCCACGAGGACACCTGGCACCAACGTGCCGGCAAGTGCACGGGTGCCATGGAGAATCCAGGGGTTCTCCACGGTACCCGCTCACCTTGCCGTCAGCGGTTGTCGTGGAGCTCCTGGTGCATCTGGGGCTGGTCGTCCTGGTCGTGGGTGAGGGCGTACTTCTGGACCTCGTTGAACCCCTTGGAAGCGATCCCGATGATCTCCTTGTACGGATTCACCCCGACGGCCTTCTTGGCGCCGCCACCGAGCAGACCGCCGCCGACGCCGCTGACCAGGCGGTGGCCGGCGGACAGGGGATCGGCGGCTGCACCCAGGACGCTCTTCGGCAGGCCGGCCATGTCGGCGTACTTGTCGGTCAGAGCGTGGCGGACCATGGCGATGAACGCGTCGTGGGCGCCCGGCGGATAGAACTTCTTGTAGAAGTCGACGGCCTGCTTGGTCATGAAGACGCCGTCGTCGGTCTTCTTCCACTCCTTGTCGCGTTCCTGGTTCCACAACCGCGCGACCTCATCGGGGTCCTTGGGCAGCAACCACTTCTCGGGCGTGCCGAGGTAGTGGTTGACGTAATGCCAGGCACACATGAAGCCGCGGGCGTCGTCCTTGGACACGTCGAGGCCGAGGCGCTCCATGGCCTGGAGGATCTGGGTGGAGAAGACGCAGGCGGCGCCGGTGGTGTACTTCTGGGAGACCGGCTCGCCCCACTTGGCGTAGTCCCACTCCCCGCTCTTCTTGTGGAGTTGCCGTACGGAGGCGTGGACGAGACGGACCTTGGTGACGTTCGCGGCGAGGGTGCCGTCCCGCATCGCGTTCTTGTTGCCCATGTCGATGAACAGGCGCGAGGACTGCGACAGGCGCCGCCCCGGCCCTTCCACCCCGCCGAGTCGGCCGGTGGAACGCAGGGTGAACGCACCCGTGGGGGAGAGGTAGGTGCCGATCAGGCCGACGGTGCCCTGGAGCATGGACACTTCGCCGTGGTGGTGGGCGAAGAAGCTCTCCGCCGCCTTGACGTCCGCCTCCGACCAGTCCGGCGGCGGCGCCGAGGCCTCCTTGAGGAACTCCGCCAGCCGCGGCGGCAGGGCGGAAAGGTCGGGGTCGGGCTTGAGGGTGCCGATGGTGCGGAAGAGGGCGTTGACGCCGTCGATCTCCTTGTTGTCGATCAGGTCGGAGACGAGTTGGTCGGCCTTCGGGTCACCGACCTTGCCCGCCGCTTCCAGCTCCGCGGCGATCGTGGCTGTCGTCAGTCCCACAGGTGGACTCCCATCAGAGGTTCGAGAACGGGTTCGCCGACACGGCACACGGCACACCGAGGCCACCGGCACGACGACGACGGCTGGGCGGCCCGACCCGGTGCGGTCGGCAGTCAGGATCGTCCTTGCCGACCGGGGAGGGCCGACACCCGTGAAACGCGGAGGATCGTTTTGCTCTCACCCGAACGGCCCCGCCCCGGGCATGAGGGCTCTGCCCTGTGGGAACGAAGTATCGGGTGGGGAGTGCGCCAGTCGGGTGATCACGGCCGCCGGCGCCGCCGGACTGGGCCCGCCAGGCCCGCTAGGCCGTGTGTCGAAAGTGGATCTTGAGTGATGAATGATCACGGTTCATGGCACGGGGAGATCTCACGGACGAACAGTGGGCGGTGCTGGAGCCGCTGTTGCCGAAGGGGACGAAGGCGGGACGGCCGCCGGTCTGGTCGCGGCGGCAGCTGATCAACGGCATACGGTTTCGGGTGCGGACCGGTGTTCCGTGGCGGGACGTGCCTGTCGAGTACGGGCCGTGGGGCCGGATCTACGATCTGTTCCGCCGATGGCAGCGGGACGGCACCTGGCACCGGATCCTCAGCCACCTCCAGTGCCTGGCCGATGCGGAAGGTGCGATCGTGTGGGACCTGAGCATTGACTCCACGGTGTGCCGCGCCCATCAGCATGCGGCCGGGGAGCGGAAGCAGGGTGAACTGCAGAAGGAGCCGCCGGGCGGTGTGTTCGCTGAACCCAGTGATCATGGGCTGGGACGTTCGCGCGGCGGGTTCACCACCAAACTGCATCTGGCCGTCGAGCAGCGCCAAAAGCCCATGTCGATCGTGGTGACCGCTGGGCAGCGCGGGGACTCGCCGCAGTTCGAGCCTGTGCTGGAGAAGGTCCGCGTGCCCCGGATCGGGCCGGGCCGGCCGCGCGTCCGTCCTGATCGCGTGCGCGCTGACAAGGCGTACGCCTCCCGCAGGAATCGCGCCTATCTGCGCCGCCGCGGGATCCGTTGCACCATCCCCGACAAGGCCGACCAGGTGCGCAACCGCCAGAAGCTTGGCTCCCGCGGCGGCCGGCCGCCGCGTTTCGACCCGTTCGACTACCGGGAGCGTCATGCGGTCGAGTGCGGGATCAACCGCCTCAAGAGGCATCGTGCCGTCGCCACGCGATACGACAAGCTCGCGGTCCGCTACGAGGCGACCGTGCTCATCGCAGCCATCAACGAGTGGCTGTGACGCTCGGCCGTCACACGGGGGATCCACGTTCCACCACCGCGGGCAGATGGCTGGCTGGAACAGCACCTGACGGCCACTCCGGCCGGTGCTTGACCTGAACCTTGGTTGATGTACGAGAGTCGTGTCATCGAACGGCGAGACGAGGAGATTCCGATGACACAGCCCAGGATCCTGGTGACCGGCGCGACTGGAAAGGTCGGCGGCGCGGTGGTGACCCAACTGCACGCGGCGGGCGTGCCCGTGCGGGCGCTGGTGCGAGGGGAGGCGGACTTCCCGGAGGGTGTGCAGGCGGTGCGCGGAGATCTCGGTGATCCCGCGTCGCTGGGCACGGCCCTGGAGGGCGTCGATTCGGTCTTCCTGGTGTGGCCGTTCCTGAGCGCTGAGGGCGCGTCGGACGTGATCGACGCGATCGGGAAGCACGCTCGACGGGTGGTGTACCTGTCATCCGCCGGGGTCGGGGGCGAGAAGGAGAAGCCCGGCGAGGCGATCACCATGTTCCACACGGAGCTGGAGCGGCTGATCGAGGCATCGGGCCTGGAGTGGACGGCGCTGCGGCCCACCGGGTTCGCGAGCAACACGCTGGGCTGGGCGGAGGAGGTCCGCACCACCGGTGCGGTACGGGCGCCGCTGGCAAGGCTGGCCCGCCCGCTGATCCACGAGGCGGACATGGCTGCGGTCGCCGTTCAGGCGCTGACGACCGACGCCCTGCTCGGCGCCCACCCCCTGATCACCGGCCCCGAACTGATCACCCAAGAACGGCAGGTGACCCTGATCAGCGAGGCGATCGGGCGACCGGTGCGGTTCGAGGAGGTCGCGCTGGACGAGGCCATCGAGCAGATGAAGGCCGCAGGCTACCCGGCAGAGCTGGTGGAGGCCGTGTTGCCGGCCCAGGCGGAGATGCTCGACAATCCGGAGCCGGTCAACGATGAAGTGGAGCGCATCACGGGCACCCCGGCCCGATCCTTCCAGGAGTGGGCGGTGGACCACGCGGCGGACTTCCGCTGAGAGGGACGTCAATACACGTTGACATAGGCGACCGAAGCACCGGATCTCGACTCCGTCGCCCACACGCTTGACGCCGAGGTCGGGCCCCTGCTCAGGGAAGCCCCGAGCGGTTGAACCGTGCAGGTCGGGAGGCCATCTCGTGGCTATGGCGTGCCGTCACTCAGAAGGATCCGCACCCATCCCAGAAAGCCATCTCTGCAAGAGTTCTTGAGCACTTCCGACACACGCCCTAGTCCCGGACGCGCCCGGCGAGCCACGGCGTGAGCGCGACGCCCGTGATGAGCTCCCGGTGGGTCTCGTCGCCGGGCAGGGGGACGACGAGCCAGTTGCCCGGCGGGAAGAACCGTCCCTTCACGAAGGCCAGACCGCTGTAGACGGACGTCAGGAACGCCGGGACGGCGTCCCGGGGGACGTCGTGGAACTCCACTCCGTCGACGGTGATCTTCGCGTCGTCCTCGGGAAAGATCTGCACGGTGACCGCCGGGCTGCCGCCCAGTTCGACGAACGCCTCGTGGGGCAGCGTTCCGTCGGGATCGACGGCGGCGAACAGGGCGGCGGAAGTCCTCCGCGACGTCTGGTCGGCGCCGATGTCGTCGGTGACGGCCATGGGCAGCCGGTACTCGGCGGCGATGACCCGTATCGCGGCGACGGCCGACTCCGTGGTCGGCAGGGAGGGATACGTCATGATCCAGATGATGCCGCACGGGGCCCGGGGTGCCCACAGCGGATCAGTTCAACTGCGGCGGGACCCACGCGTGGTGTCGCAGGATCATGCGCGTCGCGGCTCCGGGCGGTGTCAGCCGCATCGCCGTGTTGCGCAGCGCGACGGCCAGGGGGTGTGAGAGCCGCTGACCCATCCGGCCCGCCTGCCGGGCGGCCCGCGCGACCGCCTGGCTGCGCGGGCGGCGCTCTACGTCGTACCGTGCGAGCGCGGCTTCGACGGTGGGCTCGGTGGCGAGCGCGGAGGCCAGCGTGACAGCGTCCTCCAACGCCTGACAGGCGCCCTGTCCGAGGTGGGGAGTCATCGCGTGTGCCGCGTCGCCGAGCAAGGCGATGCGCCCGAGCGTGTACGAGGGGAGCGGCCTACTCAGTTCATGGACGTCGTGGTGCAGTACGGCGTTGGGCCGGGTCGCGTCGAGCAGAGCCGGGATCGGGTCGTGCCAGTCACGGAATCGCCGGCGCAGTTCGGCCAAGGGGTCGGGGAACCGCGTGCCGGCGGGGAGGTTGAGGACGGCGTGCCACTCGGCCCGCCCGTCCCGCAAGGCGATGTGTCCGAACTCGGCCCCGCGTCCCCAGGTCAGCTCGAAGTCGCTGCGCAGGTCCATCGCCGGCTCCGTGATGGCGCGCAGCACCGTCGAGCCGCTGTAGGCCGGGCCGGGGTGGGTGGGGAAGAGAAGGCCGCGCACGGTGCTGCCTATGCCGTCGGCCGCCACCACCAGATCCGCCTCCAGGACCCTGTCGGCGCAGCCGACTCGCACCCTCCCGTGGTCGATCCGCTGGACCGATTCGACCTCCGAGCCGATCAGCAGAACCTCGCCCGGCAGGGACGCGCGAAGCAGCCGGTGCAAGGTGGAGCGGGCGATGCCCATGATCGGCGTGCCCACCGCCTTCTCCAGCACCGCGCCGTCCATCCGGGTCAGCCAACCACCCTCCGGCGTGCGGGTGCCGCCGGTGTACTGGCCCCGCGCGGCCTCCCGCACCGCCTCGCCGACGCCGAGTGCGTCCAGGGCCCGAAGGCCGTTCGCGGCCAGCGAGATGCCCGCCCCCGCGTCGTCGAGCACCGACGTCCGCTCGACGACCCTCACCTCCCAGCCGACGCGGCGCAGGCCGATCGCGACGGCCAGACCGCCGATGCCCCCTCCGACCACGACCGCCACGTTGCCCATGTCGAAACCCCCGTTCTTCTACATCTGTAGAAGGATGACCGTACCTGACGGTCTACAGGTGTAGAAAGGACCCATGGTTTCGGATCGGCGCACCCTCCTCGCGGACGCGGCTCTCGACGTACTCGCCGACGAAGGGATCCGCGGCCTGACCCACCGCGCGGTCGATCGCACAGCGGCCCTGCCACCCGGCACCACGTCCGCGTACTTCCGCACCCGCGCCGCGCTGCTCACCGGACTCGTCATGCGTCTCGTCCAACTCGACCAGGCGGAACTGCACACGATGGGCGAGCGGCTCCCGCCCCTGCGCACCGCCGAGGATCTGGTGGACGGAATGGTGGCGCTCACCCGCCGGCGGCTCACCGGCGAGGGCCGCCGCCGCTCACTCGCCCGCTACGCCTGCAGTATCGAGAGCGTCCGCGATCCGGAGCTGCGCGAGATCCTCGCACCCCGCGAGAACGCCGGCCGCGAGGCCGTTCGGCTGTTCCTCGCCGGGCAGGGCGTGACGGATGTGGAGAACCGTACGCACACCCTGCTGACCTGCGTCGACGGACTGGTCTTCGACCGGCTGGTGAACGGCGGCGACGTGCCGCGCGAGGCCCTCCAGGGCCTGGTCGCCGCCGCCCTACGGTAGCCCGACGCGCGGCCCCCACGTCCGCGGCGAACCGCTCGTCGGGAAGCCCCGCCTCGCGGAGCCGTTCAAGCGGAACGCACGGGTCCCGGTGCCTTCACCGGGGCCTGTGTGACACCCTGTTGCGCGTGATCATCAGGGTGAGTGAGGCACGCGTACGTCCTGAACGGTTCGAAGAGTTCCGCGGCGTGATCGTCTCCGCGGTGCGTGAGTTCCCCGGACGCCACCCGGGTCTGGTGGACCACGAGGTACTGCTCGCGCCGCCTGACTCGCTGTTGTACGTCAGCCGGTGGCGGAGTGAACAGGACTTGGTCGAGTACGCCGGCGAGCATTGGCGTGACCAGCCCGTGGTCCTGCCGGGCGAGGAGGAGTACCTCGTAGAGCCCCTTCGGGTCCGGCACTTCGTGCTTGCCTCCCTGACCTGACTCCTCGCCGTAGCCGATGGCGTCAGTCTTGGCCCGCGCTGGTCAGGGCGTTGCTGATCATGCGGGTGGCGAAGTCCTGGTCTTCGGTGAGGCGGTTGATGTGTTCCGCGAGTAGGAAGGCCGTGGCTTCCAGGGGCTTCATCTCCACCTCGGTCCAGTCTCCGTATTGCTTGCGCCACAGGTTGGGGCTCAGGCCGGTGCCCGCCGCGATGACCAGACCGGCCATGGTCGGGATGGCCTCGGGGCGGATGCTCCGCGGCATCCTGCGCATCGTGGCCACGAGGTTGGGCACCACGTACTCGATGACGTCCTTGTCGTGGTCCTCGTAGGCCATGCGCAGCCACTGCATGAACATGTAGATCAGCGTGCACGCACCGTCCAACAGGTCATCGACGTCCTGGGGCCCCATGGATGACGTGAGGTGGTCGATCAACTGCCGCTGCTCGGGATCGACCTCGGTCCGGCCGTCGTAGATGGCCTTGAGCCGCGAGTCGATCATCATGAGAGCCGCGTCGACATCGCCGGCGGGAGCGTTCTCAGGGTCGCAGGGCGACGACGTCACAGGGTTCCTCCTCGTGTGACCGCAGCAGGTGGTGCGGTATGTCCGTACCGTAGACCGCTGACCAGGCGCCGGTCTGGCGTTTCCCGAAGGGCGAGCCTCCCGGGTGGACCCGTGCCCCACCGACCGGGTACGGGGGTGGGCCAAGCCGTTGAACACGCAGGTCAGCGCGCCGCGTACGCACGGTCGCGCACCGGGGGATGCCGGGCCCGCCCCGCCCCTGCCCGGCGTTGATGCGGCGGGTTCGGGCCGTTCAGGTGGGGGAGTCCGGGGTGACGGAAGAGGGCGGAGGGAGCGGACTCGGGCGATGAGCTGGGCAGATGTGTGTGGAGTGAACGCGAAGGTGGTGCCGGAATCGGCCACCGGTGCGGGGCGGGCCGAACCTCTGACCGCCTTGGCCGTACTGCTGGGCAGGAGGCCACGGGCGCAGGAGGCAGAGGACGGTACGGGCCTGGCAGCAGGACGGGATCTTCCAGGTCCGGCGGGATCCGCGACCGGAGGAGACGACCGACGCCGCCCTGTGCGCGGCGCGCGCCTTCTTCCGGCTCCCGCTGGGGTTGAAGCACTGCTGCGTCGACGATCTGTCGTACAGCGGATACGTCGAGTCCGGGGAGGAGCGGACGGCCGGTCTGCCGGACCAGCCGGAGATCTTCACGGTCACCGGCCCGGTGCCGTGGCCCGGTGAGCTCGGTGAGCGGATCCTGCGGCTCGTCGCGCTGGCGCTGGGGCTGGGCCTGGGCGCCCCGGGCGCACGGCAGTTGACCGGGCTGACCCGTGGCGCGATGACGGGCTGCTGGTGATCGCGGCGCAGGACGACGTGGGCGGACTGTACGTACGGCCGCCCGTGGACGGTGAGCGGCGGTCGCGGAACCGGGTGGCCGGGAGAGTTCGGCCGGGCGGCCGAGGGCGCGGAGGACTGGCGGTACGTGGTGCCCGAGCCGGGCGTGCTGACCGTGTGCCCTGGGCGACGTCCTGCAGTTCCTGACGCGCGGGGCGGTGGAGGGGATCCCGTACCGGGTCCGGCTCGCGGAGCGGGAGCGGTACGCGCCGGCGTACTTCCACGAGCCTCACTTCGACGCGCGGATGCGGCCGTTGGGCGGGCGACGCGGCGAGGAGACGCTGCACCACGGCCCCCACGTCACGGGCATGCTGATGAGGTGCTACCCGGAACGGGCGACCACCCGTCGGATCCTCCGCTAGGGCCGGCACGCGCTCGTGCGAAAGATCTTCCACGGCCGCGCCGGGCAGCTCTGCCGGCGCTACCAGGACGGCATGGAGGACCGGATCGGCGCGCTCGGCCTGCTGCTGAACGCGCTGGTGCTGTTCAACACCAGGTACATGGACGCCGCCGTCACCCAGCTTCGCGCGGACGGCTTCGACGTCCGTGACGAGGACGTCGCACGCCTCTCCCCGTTCGTCCGCCACCACGTCAACCTGCTGGGCCGGTACTCCTTCGGGCCCTTCCCCCTGCGTCGCCCGCGCAGCTGCGATGCTCCCACCCATGCAACCGCGCGGGCGGTCAGGAGCATTCCCGGCCCCGTCGCCAGTCCGCCCACCAGCGCCGAGGCCGGCGGCGCTCACACTCAGCGGTCAGTCCAGGCAGAATTCGTTTCCCTCCGGGTCGGTCATCACGATGATCCCCTCGTCCTGGTCGTTGGGTTCGAGCCGGTACAGCCGCTTCGCTCCCAGCCCCTCCAGTCGGGTGGCCTCCTGCTCCAGCGCGGCCATCCGCTCCTGCCCGGTCAGACCGGGTGCGGCGCGCACGTCCAGGTGCAGGCGGTTCTTCACCGTCTTTCCCTCCGGAACCTTCTGGAAGAACACCCGCGGCCCCTTCCCCTCCGGATCCGTGATGGCCGACCGGTCGTTGTGGTGCTCGGGCGGCACGCCCCACGCCGTCAGCGCGGCCGCCCAGTCGGAGAAGCCCTCGGGCGGCGGCTGGACGCGATAGCCCAGCGTCTCGGCCCAGAACACCGCCTGCGCGCCCGGATCGGCGCAGTCGTACGTCACTTGGAATTCCTTGGCCATGCCGCCTCCGACCACTCGAAACCTGTCCCTGTCCTCCGCCATCCTCGCACCGCCCTCCGACAAACCGCTCGCCGACCCCGCCACCGTTGATCAAGCCCCGTCGCATCGCGGGGCGTTGCCCACCTGCCGCGCGGTCCGTGTCGTGTCTCACGCGCTGCCGGTGACCGACCGTTCGAAGGTCCGGAGCAGGTCCGCCGCGACGCTGACGGCGATCGTGGCAGGTTCCTTGCCGGTGATCCCCGGCAGTCCGATCGGGGTCTTGATCCGGTCGATGGTGGAGGCGTCATGGCCGCCCTCGGTGGCCAGACGTTGCCGGAACCGCGCCCACTTGGCCGGCGAGCCGATCAACCCGATCGAGCCGAGACCGGCGGTGCGCAAGGCGGCGTCGCACAGCGCCGCGTCCTCGGCGTGGTCATGGGTCATGATCAGGACGTGGGTGCCGGGCGGCAACCGTGTGAGCACCTCCTCCGGAAGCAACGGGGTGTGGTGCACGTGGACCTGCGCCACCGCGTCCGCGAGCACGTCGAGCCGTGCGTCGGTGAGCATGTCGGAGCGGCTGTCGACCAGGTGCAGATCGAGGTCGTGGCGGGCCAGGATGCGGGCCAGCTCCAGTCCGACGTGCCCGACGCCGAAGACCGCCACCGCTTCGACCACCGGCAGTGGTTCGAGCAGCACGGTGACCGCCCCGCCGCAGCACTGCACCCCGTGCGGGCCGGCGACCTTGTCGTTGAGGGCGAACTCCATCAGCTCGGGCTCCTGACGAGCCGCGTCGTTCAACTCGCGCGCCCGATCGATGGCGACGGCCTCGATGTTGCCCCCACCGATCGAACCCCAGGTCTCCGTCCGTCCCACGACCAGCTTGGCACCCGCCTTGCGGGGCGCGTGGCCGCGCACGGCCGCGACGGTCACGAGCACACCGGGTTCCCGGCTCGCCCGCAACCGCGCGACCGCGGCGACCCATGTCATGTCAGGCATTGCTCACAGCACGCGCACCGGTCGCGACCTGCCCGTCGTCGGGCGCGTGACCGTCGTGCGGCACCCCACCCCCGCGGACCGCTTCGATCGCCCAGTACACCGCCTCCGGTGTCGCGGGCGAGGCGAGTTCCACGCTGATTCCGTCGGGCCCGAACGCCGCGGCGGCCTGCCGGAGCGCTTCTCGAACCGAGAACGCCAGCATCAGCGGAGGCTCACCCACGGCCTTGGACCCGTACACCGCGCCTTCCTCGGTGGCGTTCTCCATCAGCCTGACGTTGAACTCCTCGGGCATCTCCGAGAAGCTCGGCAGCTTGTAGGTACTCGCCGCCTGCGTCAGCAGCCGACCGCGGTTCGGCCCGTCACCCGTGTCCCACCGCAGGTCCTCAAGCGTCAGCCACCCCGCGCCCTGCACGAAACCGCCCTCGACCTGACCGATGTCGATCATCGGGGACAGGCTGTCGCCGACATCGTGCACGACGTCGACCCGCCGGATGCGGTACGCGCCGGTGAAGCCGTCCACCTCCACCTCGGCCGCGGCGGCCCCGTAGGAGAAGTACTTGAACGGCGAACCCTGGAACGCCTTCGCGTCCCAGTGCAGACCCTCGGTCCGGTAGAAGCCCGCCGCCGACAACTGGACCCGCTGGAAGTACGCGGTGCGCACCAGTTCGTCCCAGGCCAGCTCCTCGTGCCCACCCAGGGCGCGTGCGACACCGTCGACGATGCGCACGTCCGAGGCGTTCGCCCCCAACCGGGTGCCCGCCACCCGGAGCAGCCGCTCGCGGATCTGCTCGCAGGCGTTCTTCACCGCCGCACCGTTGAGATCCGCTCCGGCACTCGCGGCGGTGGCGGAGGTGTTGGGCACCTTGTCGGTCCGCGTCGGAGCCAGCCGTACCCGGTGCAGCGGAATGCCCAGCGTGGTCGCCGCCACCTGCAGCATCTTGGTGTGCAGGCCCTGGCCCATCTCGGTCCCGCCGTGGTTGATCAGGACCGAGCCGTCCTTGTAGACCAGCACCAGAGCCCCGGCCTGGTTGAAGGCCGTGAGGTTGAACGAGATCCCGAACTTGATCCCGGTGATCGCGAGCGCCCGCTTGGTGTGCGGGTGCGCGGCGTTGAAGGCCGCGATCTCGCGCTTGCGCCCGGCGATGTCGGCGTCGTCTTGAACCTGACGCCAGAGGGTGGAGATCCGTTCGGGGTGGGCGACCGGCTGCCCGTACGGCGTCGATTGCCCTTGCCGATAGAAGTTGCGCTCGCGCAACTCCATCGGATCCAGCCCGAGCAGCGGCGCGCACCGGCCCATGATGTCCTCGATCACCAGCATGCCCTGCGGTCCGCCGAAGCCGCGGAAGGCGGTGTTGGAGACCTTGTTGGTCTTCGCGATGCGGCCGGCGATGCGGGCGTTGGGGATCCAGTAGGTGTTGTCGATGTGGCACAGCGCGCGGGCCACCACCGGCTCGGACAGGTCCAGGCTCCATCCGCCGTCCGCGGTCAAGGTGGCGTCCAGGGCCTGGATGCGGCCCTCGGCGTCGAAGCCGATCTTCCACTGGGCATGGAACCCGTGGCGCTTGCCGGACATGGTCAGGTCCTGCGTCCGGTTGAGGCGTACCCGAACGGGCCGACCGGTCAGCCTCGCGCCGAGCGCCGCGATGGCGGCGAAGCCGTGCGGCTGCATCTCCTTGCCGCCGAAGCCGCCGCCCATGCGCAGGCACTGCACGGTCACCTCGTGACTGTGCAGGCCGAGTACGTGGGCGACGATCTCCTGCGTCTCCGAGGGGTGCTGGGTGCTGCTCTGGACGAACATCTGCCCGTTCTCGTCGACAAGGGCCAGCGCAGCGTGCGTTTCCAGATAGAAGTGCTCCTGATCGGAGAACCGGAACTCGCCGGTGAACACGTGCGCGGAGTCCTCGAAGCCGGCGTCGACGTCGCCGGTCAGCATCACGGGCCGGGCGCCGTGAAAACTTTCGGCCGCGATCGCTTCCCGCAGCGTGATCACGGAGGGCAGCTCGTCCAGTTCCACTTCGACGGCCGCCGCACCGATGCGGGCCGCCTCCAGGGTCTCGGCCAGCACCCAGGCCACGGCGTGCCCGTGGAACATGACATGGTCCGGGAAGAGCGGTTCGTCGTGCTTCATCCCGGCATCGTTGACGCCGGGCACGTCCGCACCCGTCAGGACGCGGACCACACCGGGCACGGCGAGCGCCGGTTCGGTGCGCAGCGCGACGATCCTGCCGTGGGCCCTCATCACCTGGACCGGGTAGGCGTGCAGGACGTCCTTGGTGCGGTGGACGAGGTCGTCGGTGTAGAGCGCGGCGCCGGTGACGTGCAGGTGGGCGCTCTCGTGCGGCATCGACACGCCGACGACAGGGTTTTCGGGGCGCTCGGACAACTGGCTCATGACGACACCGCCTCGGTGGTTCGCGCGTACAGCTTCAGCAGGCTCTGGCCGAGCATCGCGGAGCGATAGCCGGCGCTGGCGCGGTGATCGTTCATCGGTGTGCCCTGGGCCCGCAGCACGCGAGCCGCGGCATCGACGGTCTCCGCCGTCCACGGCTTGCCCTCCAGGGCCGCCTCGGTGGCGAGGGCGCGGATCGGGGTGGCGGCCACGCCGCCCAGGCCGATGCGTGCCTTGCGGACGATCCCGTCCTCGATGTCGAGCGCGAAGGCGACGGCCACGCTGGAGATGTCGTCGAAGCGCCGCTTGGCGATCTTGTGGAAGGCCGTGACGGGCGACAGCGGCAGCGGGACGCGCACGGCGCGGATCAGCTCGCCGGGGCGGCGTACGCTCTGCCGGTAGCCGGTGAAGTAGTCCACCAGCGGGACCTCGCGCTCACCGTCGGCGTCGGCGAGGACCACCGACGCCTCCAGCGCGAGCAGCACCGGCGGGCTGTCACCGATGGGGGACCCGGTGCCGAGGTTGCCGCCGAGGGTCGCGCTGTTGCGGATGAGCCGGGACGCGAACTGCGGGAACAGCTCCGCCAGCAGCGGGACGGCGCCGTCGAGACGGCGCTCGATCTCCGTCAGCGTCTGCGCCGCTCCGATCTCGATGTGGTCGGATTCCACGCGCAGCCCGCGCATCTCGGGCAGACGGTCGACGGCGACCACGCAATTCGCCCGGCGGGAACGGATGTTCACCTCCACGCCCCAGTCGGTGCTGCCGGCGACGACGACCGCGTCGGGCCGTTCGCGCAGCAGCCGCAGCGCGTCGGGCAGGCTGCTCGGCCGGAGGAACGTGGCGTCGTCCCGGGTGTATTCGGTGGCGACCGGCGCGGGCGGGGACTGCTCGCGACGCTGCGCCAAGGGGTCGTCCTCGGTGGGCGCACCGACGGCGAACGCGGCATCGCGAATCGGACGATAGCCCGTGCAGCGGCACAGGTTTCCGCTCAGCGCGTGCAGGTCGAAGCCGTTCGGACCGTGCTCGGAGTCGGTGCCGTCACCCGAGTCGGGGCCCGCGTCCGAGTCGGCGTTCGGGTGCGGGCAGCGGTCGGGGCGGTAGTACTCGGAGGCCATGCTGCAGATGAACCCCGGTGTGCAGTAGCCGCATTGGGAGCCTCCGCGGACGGCCATCTCCTCCTGCACGGGGTGCAACGCGGCCGGCATGCCGGCTTCGCCGGCTGGGGCGAGACCTTCGGAGGTGATCACCTCCTGACCGTCGAGCGCCGCGACGGGGATCAGGCAGGCGTTGACCGCCACCCAGTCCGTGGGCTTGTTCACCCCGGGACGGGCCACCAGGACCGAACAGGCTCCGCATTCACCCTCGGCGCAGCCCTCCTTGGTGCCGGTGAGGCCACGCTCGCGCAGGAAGTCCAGGACCGTGCTGTGCGGTGCGGCCGGTGAAATCGGCGCTTCTTTTCCGTTGACCGTGACGCGCGCCGCTACCACGGCACGTTCCCGTCTCGGGGCGCGGTCGATCTGACTGTCGTAGTCGCCATGTCGTGAGCTTTCTCTTTCGGTGGCGCGGCTCGATAACCCAGAGCGCGACACGTCGGCACGCGATGATGTGCCGTAAGCGGTGACAGAGAGGAAACGATTCCGGGGCCGCGAAGGGGCACGCCGGGAAGGGGGCTGTTTCAGCGGGGGGCTGTTCAGCAGCCGTGTGCGACGCGACCCGGAGCCCAGGCGACCTGGTGAGCGAGGGGCAGCGGTGCGGAGATGGTGTGCATCCGGCTTTGCCCCCTTCGAGTTCGATCAGCTCACGAGTCGGTGCCGACGAAGTTACGTCGCAGCAGGTCATCGGTCAAGCCGGTCCGGGTCGATTCCCCGAGGCTCGCCTGTTACGTCGGCTCCTGCGGCGTCAGCTGCCGTGGGCCTGAAGGTCGTCGAGTTCGGCGGCGTACAGCAGGGCGGGGTCGAAGCCCATGGCGGTGAAGTGGCCGGCGAGTTCCAGGGACAGGACGCCGTGCAGGCGGGTCCAGAAGGCCAGGAAGCGGTGGAGGGCCTCGGGTGGGGCGGGGTGATCGCCGGCCCAGTCGCGGTGCTCCGCCAGGTGGGTGCCGAACGGCCGCGCGGGGCCGGTCGGGGCCGGTGTCGTGCAGGCGTCGAGCAGGGTGGTCATGATCTCGGCGGAGATGGCGGTGGTGTCCTCGGGCGCACGGTAGCCGGGGACGGGGGTGCCGTAGATCAGGAAGTACCGCTGGGGGTCTGCCAGGGCCCAGGCGCGCAGGGCCTGCGCCAGCCCGGCCAGGTCGGCGCCGGCGGCGGAGGCCGCGCGGAGGGTGTCGGCGAGGCTTCGGTAGGCGTCGCGGACGAGTTCGGTGATCAGTTCGTCCCGGCCGGCGAAATAGCGGTAGAGCGCCGGTCCGCTCACGCCCATCCGCTTGGCGATCGCGTTGAGGGAGAGCGCCGTCGCCCCCGCCGTGGCGATCTGCTCCCAGGCGTGCTCCTTGATCTCCGCGCGCACCTGGGTGCGGTAGCGCTCACGCGGGGTCTCCGCGCCCGTTCCGGCCATGACCAGCCGCCCTTCCCCGTCAACCCGTCAACCCGCCCCGCGCTCAGGGTTGGTGAGAAGGTATCACGCATCCTATTGCCTTTCACTCAGGCGGAGTTATACCTTCTAACCATCGCTTGAGGCTCTGCCGCTCTCGCTCGGCACCGCCCGCCCACCGAACGCCAAAGGGGACCTCCATGTCCGGCATCCGCCACACCGGCCTCCGCGCCGCCCTGTTCACCATCCCACTCGTCGTCGGCCTCCTCGGCGCCGCCGCGTTACCCGCCGGGGCGGTCGCCTCCACCGACCCCCGCCCCGCCAAGTCCCTCACCTGCCGCGGTGCCGGCGTCGACCCCGACGCCCGCGTCCGACACCGGGCGGAGATCCTCATCGACGCACCGCTGCGCACGGTCTGGAAGCTGCAGACCGACATCGAGCGCTGGCCGTCCTGGCAGACTCCCGTGACGACCGCCGAACGCCTCGATCACGGCTCCCTCCGCAAGGGTTCGGCCTTCCGTTGGACGACCCCGCTACCCCCGAACCCGACGCCGGCCACCAGCCTGGAGATCACCTCCACCGTCGAACAGCTCGGGCACCACTCGTGCATCCGCTGGACGGGCCCCGCGATCGGCGAGGGACTGCACATCGACGGCGTCCACGTGTGGAACTTCACCAAGGTCCCGGGCGGCGTCCGGGTCAGCACCGAGGAGAGCCATACGGGCCCCCAGGTCGACGCGGACGTCCCCACCGCGACCGCCCTCCTCCGCCAGGGACTCGAAGCATGGCTGAGCGACCTGAAGACCACCGCCGAGTCCTGCAGGCGCCTGCCGGGTTCCGACCGGAGTTGCTGAATCGTCAATGCTTCGGCAGGTGGGGCCCACGGGCCTACGGGCCTACCTCGGAGCTTGTGTCAGTGCTGCGAGCGGGATCGCCACGGTGTCCTGTGGAGGTCGCGACACGTACAGGGCCGTGTGGAAGTAGCCCTCGGTCTCACGCCCGTGCGGGTCTTCGCCTGTGGCGGCCACCGCCTCAACGGCGTACTGCTGCTCCCGCGCGCTGGTGAAACGGCGCTGGGGGAAGGTCGATTCGGTGGCCTTCTCGGTGACCAGTCCGTGGGAGCGCAGGCTCGCGGCGATGGGCTGGTAGGAGCCCGTACGCAAAACGAAAGCGGCGATCCACACGGGCGCGTCGGCAGCGGCCAGGAGCGGCTCGAAGGTGCGAGGGGACAGGAAGCTCGCTCCGCCCGTCACCGTGATCGAGTGGACGCCGCGCATGGCGCGGCGCAGGGCCGGTGACGGCGGGCCGGTTTCGAGGTTCTCGGGGAACGCGTGGTCGAGGAGGCCGACCGCGAGCGCGTAGTCGAGGGCGGGCGCCGACACGTCGAGTCCGGCCACGGGTACCGCGTCCTGGCGCCGGCGGGCCGCGTAGTAGGCACGGTCCCGTTCGATCAGTTCGGCGGTGGTGAGTGCGTCGGCCTGGGGCGAGGTGTAGTGGGCGTACAAGTCGTCCCACGACAGGTCGTGGTTGAGCAGGGCCGCGTTGATGCCGTAGGAGCAGCAGAGGTCCAGCACTCCCGTACGTCCCGCCTCCCGGGCGGTCCGGTGGGCGGCCATGCGTCGGAAGACTCCCTGGGCATGATGGGGCGTCTGGTAGTCCAACGCGCCCAGCACACGGAAGTAGGCGCGCGGATCCGGCTGGTCGTAGAGGTCATCGAACGGGGTCCTGCCCACGGGGGCGGCGCCCGGCGTCGACTGGTCGGTCGTGGTATCGGGAACCCTTGCCCTGTCCATCCCACCCCTTCGCTCGCCTGACGGTGACCCCGACAGTGTGAACCTCACGGCCACCCACGCACAGGGCGCTCCGGGAGTGGACGGCGAGTTCGTTGCGGTGACCGCCCCGGCTCCGGCTCGTCGAACCGGGCCGGTGACAGCCGCCCCGGCCATGCCCCACAGGACCCCACTAGTCGGCGGCAGGCGGTCCGACGGCCTGTTCCAGGGCTTCCAGGACGGTGTCCCTGAACAGGGTCGCCTTGTAGCCGGTCTGCGGCAGCGGCCTGCAACGGGCGAGTACCGTCGCCGCCGCCGCGGCGAGCACCCCGGGGGTGGCCTCGTGGGCGATCAGGGCGGCCTCCACCTCCGGCAGCCGCAGCGGGACGCGCGCCACCCCGCCCGCCGCGACGGCGGCGTGCGTGATGGTGGCGCCGTCGAGCGCCAGCCGGACCGTGGCCTCGACCAGGGGCCATTCGGCGTGGGCCCGACTGGTGGCCCGGTGGCAGGCGGCTCGTTCGCCGGGCCAGGGTGCGGGCAGGCGGACCGCCGTGAGGATGCGGTCCGGCGGCAGCAGGTGGTCGGTGCGGAAGAGCCGGTCGCCGTCCCCGTACAAGTCGGCCACGCCGCGCGGGGATTCGCCGTGGACCTCGGCCTCGGCATCGTAGGTGAGCAGGGCCATCGCCAGGGTGGACGGGTGCGGGGTGACGCACGGGCCGTCACCGCAGACCACGCCGAAGTGGTGGTCGCCCTGGCGTGCGGGGCAGTCGGTCCCGCCCTTCTGGAGGCAGCTGACGTGCGGATTGCGGTAGTACCAACAGCGGTTGCGCTGAAGGAGGTTGCCTCCCAGGGTGCCGGCGGCGCGGATCTGCGGAGTGGCCGCGCTCCCGGCCGCCAGCGCCACGGCCGGCCAGCCGCCCCGGACCCGCGGGTCGGTGGCCAGCGTGGCGAGGGTGGTCAGGGCGCCGATCCGCAGTCCGCCACCGGGCAGTGGCGTGCACCCGTGCAGGTCGCCGGTGCCGGCCGTGCCCCCGGTGCCGCCGGCTCCGCCGAGGTCCGTGAACGGTCCGGGGGAGATGCCACTGCGCTGTCGGGCGGTGGTGTCCGTGCCGCCGGCGCGCAGCTCCCCGCCGCGGGCCAGGACGGCGGCCGAAAGGTCGGCCAGGGCGGGCTCGCCGCTCATGTGCCCAGTCCTTCCAGGAGCCGGTCGGGGCGGATGGGCATGTCGTACGGGCGCCACCCGGTCGCGTCGTGGACCGCGTTGGCCAGGCACGCCGCGGTGGGCAGGGTCGCGATCTCGCCGAGACCGACACCGCCACCGGGAACGTGCTCGAAACCGTCCTGATGGAAGTGGACGGTGATCTCGGGGGTGTCGCCGATACCCGGGACGCGGTAGTCCTCCAGGTTCTCGGTCAGCACCCGTCCGGTGACCGGGTCGGTGCGCCGCTCCTCGTACAGGGCGTAGCCGATCCCCTGGACGACGGCGCCCTCGCACTGGTTGCGGGCCAACCGCTCCGCGTGGATGCGGCCCGCGGCGACGCCGCTCCACACACGCAGCGGTCGGATCCGGCCCAGCCGCGTGTCCACCTCGACCTCGGCGACCTGCACCGATCCCGTGAAGCCGCGGCCGATGGCCACGCCGCCCATGGTGAGGAAGGGAGTCACGAAACCCCGGCGGTCGCGGGGGCGGCGGCCGGTCACCCGTACGCCGTGCGCCGAATCCAGCCGGGCGGTGACGTCACCGCCGCCGAGCGCGTCGAGCAGCCGGCGGGTGGCGTCCACCGCGGCCGGCACGATGGAGGGTGTCGTACGGCTGCCGCCGGACGTCGGCCCGTGGACGGCGTCGCTGTGGCCGACCTCGGCGCGCACCCGTGCCTCCGGCACGCCCAGGCCCTCGGCGACGACCCGCCGCAACACGGTTCGCGCGCCCGTGCCCATGTCCTGCACGGCGCAGCGGGCGACGACGAGCCCGTCCTCGACGGTGAGCTCGACCTCCGTGGCGGGATCGAGGAAGTACAGCCAGTTGCCCGCCGCGACGCCGACGCCCCTGCGGAAGCGCCCGGTGCCGCCGCGGCGCCCCGACCAGACGGGAAGGGCCGCGGCCCAGTCGTACAGGGCGTGCCGCTTGGGGTTGCCGTCCCAGCGGCGGCGCAGGGCGATCGGGTCTTGACCGAGCCGGTGGGCCATCTCGTCCACCGCCTGCTCCAGGGCCCAGCACATCGTCGGTCCGCCCGGTCCGCGGAACGGTGCGCCCGGGGGCCGGTGGGTGACCGTGTCGAAGTCACGGAGCCGACGCGGGGCGTTGCCGTACATGAACCGGGCCAGTGCGGCCACGGTGCCACCCACCGCGATCCCGCTGTCGGAGTCCGCGTCCATGGCCAGCGCGCTCAGATCGCCGGCCGCGTCCGCGACCATCGCCAGCCGGATCCGCGCGCCGGGCCGGTATCCGCCATCGACGAGCTCCTCGTCCCGGTCCAGCACCACCCGAACGGGTGCGCCGTGCAGCCGGGCCAACTCCACCGCGGCGACGACATCGGAGGTCATCCCCATCTTGCAGCCGAAACCACCGCCCACGTGGACGGCCTTCGCCACCACCCGATCGACGGGCACACCGAAGCGCTCGGCGGCGAGCTCGGCCACCTGCTTCACCGACTGCGTGGACACCTCCAGGTGGAGGGTGCCGTCGACCCACTGGGCCAGGCAGGCGTGCGGTTCCAGCGGAGTGTGCGTCTGCGCGGCGGTGGTGAACACGCCCTCCACCACCCGCTCGGGGTCGCGGCTCCGGGCTTCGAGGATGCGGCGCACGGCCGTGGCGGGGCGCCGGCTCATCGCGGACGGGCCCCGCAGGTTGCCGCGCCAGCGGGCGGGCACCAACTGGGGGGTCTCCCCGGCTCCCGGCGCCCGCTTGCGCGCGGCCTTGTCCTCGTAGACCAACGGTCCCTCGCCGGTCCGGGCCTGGCGTGCGTCCAGGGCCGCGGGCCGCACCTCGTAGTCCACCCTGACCCGCGCCGCGGCCGCCCGCGCGGCGGCCCGGTCCGGCGCCGCGACCGCCGCCACCGGCTGCCCGACGTACCGCACCACGCCGTCGGGAGGCAGCAGCGACACCAGCGCGACGTCTCCGGCCTCCAGGGACCGGACGTGCGCATGCGCGTGCGGAGAACGGATGATCAGCCCCTGCAGCAGCCCTTCGGGCCGGTGGTCCGTGGTGTACCGGGCCGACCCGTCGATCTTCTCGGGGGCCTCGACGCGCGGGACCGCCGGCGCCTGCCCATCGGCACCGGCACCGGCACCGGCCGGCGCCGAGTCGTAGTCGCCCGCGCAGGCGGCGGCCACCGCGCCGATGATCCCCTCGTACGCGCCGCAGCGGCACAGGTGGCCCGCCAACGCGTCCGAGATCTCCTCCCGCCCCGGGCGAGTGCGGCCGTGCGCGGCCCGCCACCGCTCGAAGAACGCCGCCGCCTCGACCACGAACCCGGGGGTGCAGTAGCCGCACTGGAGGGCGTCCTCGCCGGCGAAGGCACGGGCCACCGGATGGCCGGACAGGCCCTCCGCCGTCGTCACCCGTCGGCCGGCCAGCCGGACCGCCGGCGTCAGGCAGGACACCCGGGGCTCACCGTCGACCTGGATCGTGCAGGCCCCGCACACCCCGCCGGCGCAGACCAGCTTGGTGCCGGTCAGGCCCAGCCGGTCGCGCACCACCTCCACGGCGGCCGGGTCATCGTCCACGTCCACCGCGCACCGGGCGCCATTGACCTCGAACTCCACGAGACGTACTCCTCAGCCGGGGCGACCGTCGGGCCTCACGCTCACCTGCACGCTCCTTGATATCCCGTTCCCGGCCCCCGCGCAGTCCGGCGCGCGCCCGCCGAGGCCGTTGTGCCCGCCATCGGACCAGGAGCTCTACCGGATCAGCCTCCGCAGGGCCTCGGCGGAGCCGGGGTCGTTCGGGGCGTAGAACTCCGGGCGGTGGTCGAGGCTGTCGGGTGGGATGCCGGCCTCACCGCGATGAGCCGGGGATGGAGGGCGAAGGGGAGAAGCGGATCTTCTGGGGGCCCTTCCCGTCGCCCTTCCAGTCGAGGAACAAGATCACGTCGGTGAAGAGGCGGTGGCGGCTGGGCCAGCGGGAGGAGTAGGAAGCGGGGGTCGTGGACCCGTCCTTCCCCTGGTTGAGACGCGGAGCCAGGTCGGTGCGCCTCGTCACGGCCAGACCGCCCCCGGTGATCATCGCCGTGACTTCGACGTTCGTACCCGTCGCGTTGAAGACGGGACGCCGGCCGGCGAAGGATTCGGGCATGTCCCAGGAGACCGTCGCCCAGTGACGGATGGTCGCACCGGATTCGGTGACACAGGCCTTGACGGTGAAGTCCCAGTTGTCGGGCCAAGGGCCGCTGTAGGCGGGGTCGTCGATGGTCTTGGAGGACACCTTGCACCGCTCCACGGCGTGCGCGGGGCCGATCCCCGCGGCACCCACGAAGACGGAGGCCGTCACCAGTACCGCCGAGAGCTGCCGGGTGGGGGTTGTCGTCCTGAGCATGGGGTGTGCCTCCTCTGGTCGAGTGACCAGGTCAACGAGACGGCCCAGCTCACGGCAACGCTCGGCACTCCGACGAACTCGGCGATCCGCCGGCTCGATTCGTGCGCCCGCGACCCGAGGCCTGCGACGCGCTGCTCGGGTCAGCGGGTGAGGAAGCGGGTGGCGCCGACGTAGACGCGGCCGCTGGAGCCGATGGGCTCCTCCTTGACGGGGTCACCCGTTCGAGGTGAGTTGATCATCATGGGTTCGCCGTTCCGCGTCCCCGAATAGATGCCGACGTGGGTGACCTGCGTGCCCGTTGCGGGGCGGAAGGCGACGATGTCGCCGAGCCGGAGGTCCGCCGTACCGGTGATGCGCACCCCCGCGGCCGAGCCGGCGGGTACCTGTCCGCCGCCCGCGTCGAACTGCGGTTGGGCGTCCCGGGGGATCGTCACGCCGAGCGCGGAGTAGACCTGGCTGGTGAGACCGGAACAGTCGTAGCCGAATCCGGAAGTACCCGACCACAGGTAGGGCAGGCCCAGGAAGGCGCGTGCGGCGGCGACCACGTCCGCGCCGCTCGATGCGGACGGCACCCTCGCCAGGTCGCCCGCCCGGAAGAACACCCGGCCACCGCTGGGCGAGTGGGCGGTGACGACGCCGGGCACCGGACCGGCCTCCACCGGGAAGGAGGTGTTGTACGAGTACTCGCCCACCTGCCCGGATCCGCGCCCGGCGAGCGCGGCGCGGGCGGTGGAGAAGCCCCGGGCCGTGGGGCGGGCGACACGTTCCTCGTGCGTACCGGCGGGCGGGCGGCGGTGCTCCGAGGTCAGTTGCCGGTCGGGAATCCAGCCGGGGTAGGCGCCCCGTCCGGCCTCGTCCCTGGGGGTGGGCTGACCGTGCACCCATACGTGGTCCCAGAGCAGACCGCCGTGCCACTCGCTGCGGTCGACGGTCACCCGGATGCCGTGGAGGGCCTGTGTCTCCCCGGCGACCTCACGCCGCTCGTCCAGGGACATGCCGGCCAACCAGCCGCGGACGTCGGCGGGATTGGTGGTCGCCGGAGCGTCCACGGGGCGAACCTGTTCGGGGCTGACCCAGACCTGAGCGACCGCCACGTCGACGTAGCAGGTCGGGGCGCCGTCGCAGGGGCGGGGCGCGGCGGACGAGGCGGGTGAGTGGGCAGCGGCGATGGGAGCCGCGGGGACCGCGGCGGCCGGAGCGGCGAGGACGAGGAGCGCTGCGGCGGTAGCCGTCAGGACGGTCTTCACGGAATACATGCGTCATTCCTGTCCAGGACGGCACTCCCGCGAACCACTCCGGTCCGGCCCCCGGAACCGGAACCGGGGCCGGGGCCGGGGTCGGAGCCGGGGCCGCGATCAGCGGCTGTGTCCGTCACACCCTGCGGGCGGCCGCTGGACCGCCGGCCTCGTTGCCGCCTCCGGGGCCGGGGAACTGCCTGACCGCAGACCAGCCCCGGCGAGTTGCGCGATCGTCCACACGCATCCCGTGTCAGAGGCGACACGGCAGGGGGAGCGGGCGATGCTGGACGGATGAGCCCCAGCGACGACGCCCAGGCCGTGCCTGACCACGACCGGCAGGATCCTTCGGTGCCGACGGTGGGGGTCGAAGAGGAGTTCTTCCTCGTCGGGGCCGGCTCCCGCATGGTCGAGCCCGCCGCGGGACGGGTGGTGGCACACGCTGTCACAGCCCTGGGCGACGACGTCTCCGGTGAGTTCACCGAGTTCCAGATCGAGACCAGGACACCCCCCTGCACGTCGGCTTCCCAACTGCATCGCGAGCTGCTGCGCCTGCGTGCCGGCATCGCACAAGCGGCCGCGGCGGAAGGGCTCAAGGTATGCCCTTCGGGCACACCGGTGCTGCGCCCCCCGGGGCCGATGCCCGTCGCGGCCCATCCGCGCTACCGGGCCAGCACCGACCTGTTCAGGTCGATGATGGACGATTACGCCATCAGCGCTCTGCACGTCCACGTCCACCTGCCCGACCGGGATCTGGCCGTGGAGGTCTCCAATCACCTGCGGCCCTGGCTGCCGCTGCTGGTGGAGATGAGCGCGAACTCGCCCTTCTGCGCCGGACGCGACACCGGCTACGCGAGCTGGCGCTCGGTGATCCGGCTGCGCTTCCCCTGCCTCGGCCCCCCGCCGTACGCGCAGTCGTTCAAGGACTACCGGCAGCAAGCCGCGGCCATCGCGGAGGTGGGCGGCATGCCGTTCGCGGAGCTGCCGTTCTGGGACATCCGCCCCCACCCGCGGCTGCCCACCGTGGAAGTCCGCTGCATGGACGTCCCGCCGGATCCCGCGGACTCCGCGGCTCTGGCCGCCGTCGTCCGCGCCCTGGTGGTCACCGCCGCCCACACGGCGCGACGCGGCGACGCGGCCCCGCACCCGCCGACCGAGCTGTTGCGCTGCGCGTACTGGAGCGCCACGCGCGACGGCTGGAGCGGCCGGGGCCCCGATGCCCTGACCGGGCAGGTCCTGCCGGCGGCGGTGCGCGGCGCCCGGCTGCTGGACCACATCCGCCCCGCGCTGGAGGAACACGGCGACATCGAGACCGTCACGGCGTTGCTGCGACGGCTGGCGGGCCGCGGGACGGGAGCGCACCGCCAGCGCGTCGCCTCCCGGCTGCCGGGCGGCCTGACCGCGGTGGTGGACGACCTGACCGGCCCACCCCCTGGACCCGCGTCGGGAACGAGTGCCGCCCTGGCGGCGAAGCCGTAATTCACCTGACCGGCGGGTATGCGACGGCGCCGGGTCGCCACCCGTGCCAGCCTGGGATCCCCACGACACGCCGCCACTGGTGCCCCACCCAACCGGCCGAGGCCGATCCGTGCCCTGCGGCTCAGGAGGACCCCGTGAACCACGTCCCGGCCCTGCACGACCGCCCGCACACCACCAACGGCGGCACCAATGCCGTCACCAATGCCGTCACCGACGCCCTCCGCCGGCAGGGCTACGCCCGCTACCGCGCCGCCGACCTCGACCTGGACCCGGACGCGCACCGCACGGACCTGGCCGAGCTCGAAGAGGTCTTCGCCACGCTCCCGCTCGACCCCTACGCCCCGCACACCCACCGGTTCCGCCGCTACTCCCACGCCGTATACCTGCCCTGGACCGGGCAGCTGGCCTTCACCCCCGGAGCCCCCGACCCCACCCACGGCACCGTGACCGAGTACTGGCAGGACGACCACAACCCGGAGTACCCGGACGTACGCCGCCGCCTGCCCGACCTCCCCACCACCCTGCACGGCAACGCACTCCTCCAACGGCTGATCCACACCGACCTCGCGCACGCCATGTGGCTGGAGGATCTGCACCGCACCCCGGTCTACGTCGGAGTCCACCTGCTCAAGCTGGCCGTCGACGCCGCCGCCGAAACCGCCGTGTCCTCTCCCGACTGCCTCCACCAGGACGGCGGCTCCTCGGCGACGTTCACCTTCGCCCACTTCATCGGCTCCACGAACATGAGCGGCGGCGAGAACGTCATCGCCACGCCCGAGTCCGCCGGCCGCCAACCCGGCGACCTCCCCGACACCGCGGTGCACGCACGCTTCACCCTCACGGATCCTCTCGACGGGTACGCCGTCCACGACCACCGCGTCAGCCACTACGTCGCCCCCGTACGCCGAGGCGACGACACCGGTCCGGGCGAGCGCCGCGTCCTCATCATCGGCCTGGCCCCCTACGGCCCCCGCCTCTGAGCGGACCGCCCGGCGCCGCCTGTCACGGACACAAGGAGGTCCCCCGCGTGGAAGACACGGATCTGAGGCTCCTGAAGCCCTGGGGCGTTTACAGGCCGCAGGGAGACTCCCTCCTCCTCAAGGACGCCCTGGAGAAGGCATCCCTACCCGAAGGGGCCCACGCGCTGGACGTGTGCACCGGCACCGGCCTGATCGCGATGACCGCGGCCCGCCTGGGCGCACACCGCGTACACGCCGTCGACAGCTGCTACCGGGCGGTCCTGACCGCCCGCTACAACGCCTTGATGAACCGGCTCCCGGTACGCGTCGAGCACGCGGACTTCCCCTCCAGCCGGGCCGTCCGTCGCCGGTACGACGTGGTGACGGCCAATCCGCCCTACGTCCCCAGCCCGCCGTCCACAGCCGGCGAGCGGGGGCGCGCTCGGGCGTGGAACGCGGGCCCCGACGGCCGGCAGTACGTGGACCGGCTGTGTGCCATGGCCCCCCACCTGCTCAAGCCGGGCGGCATGATGCTGTTGGTCCACTCCGCGCTGTGCGCACCGGAGACGACACTGCGCCTGCTGGGCGAAGCGGGCCTGAAAGCGGCGGTGGTGGGCCGCCGCCGCCAGCCGTTCGGACCGGTCCTCACCGCCCGTGCCGACTGGCTGGCCGAGCAGAAACTGATCGGCCACGACCAGACGGAGGAGGAACTCGTCGTCATCCGAGCCGACCGGCTCCCCAGCAGGACAACCGGAACCACGGCCTGACCCGCTCCGGTCTGCCGGCCGTCCTGGCCGCGCGGGACGCCTCGGGCACGCCGGTGCTCGCCGTGCAATGGGACCTGGCGCAAGACGTTCGGTGATCGGACGGGGGGCCAGGTATATCGGTGGGTCCTGTCGGCGTGGGTGTCTAGGGTGGGCGGATGGAGCAGTTGGAGATCATTACCGAACCGGGTGCGTGGCGCGGCGAGTTCGAGGGGCGGGTGCTGGACGGGTACCGGAGTGCGGGGTGTTCCGAGCCGCTGGCGCAGGCTCTGCTCGAACGGGCCGTGAAGGGGATCGACGGCTGGACGGTCGCCACGGACGGCACCGGGTGGATAGCGGTCGAGGTCGCGGAGGAGGACGGCGCGACCGTGGGTCGGATCCACGACCTGACGGTGCCGCACGGGCGCGAGTGGGCCGAGCGGTGGTGCGCCGAGCGCGGGGCGCAGCGAGTGGCGGTGCGGCTCACGGGCGGGGCGGGGGCGTTCGCCGACTATCCCGTGCGCGCGCAGAACCGTATGCGGGCGGCGGCCGAGCGGCCGGGGCTGCCGGCTGGCCTGACGGTCCGCCGGCTCACCGAGGGGGAGTACCCGGGCTGGCTGGCCGGCGAGCAGGCCGGGTACGTCGCTGACATCGTCCGGTCCGGGGCGCTGACCCCGGAGCAGGCGAGGGCGAAGTCCGACCGGGACTTCGCCCGGCTCCTGCCGCAGGGGTACTCGACCCCGGGACACGCCTTCTACGCGATGGAGGCCGAGGGTGTCGTGATCGGGACCGGGTGGGTGAACCACGGCTTCCTGCCGGGAGTGACCTTCGGCTTCTCGCTGGAGGTGTACGAGGAGCACCGGGGCAAAGGCTACGGCCGGGCCGCGATGGCGGTCGGCGAGTGGGCCACCCGTCAGGGCGGCGACGAGGTGATGATGCTCAACGTGTTCGGGGGCAACGAGGTGGCGATCGGGCTGTACGACAGCGCCGGGTTCGCCGTACTGGAGGAGTACCGGTCGATCGACCTCACCCAGGGGCGCGACGCACGGCGTGGATGACCGGGGGGGACCACCAGGTCGGGGCAGGGCTACCTGGAGATGCTCCGGGCTTTCGGCGGGCCGATCGCCGAGCGGTGGAACGGAGCTGTGGTGCCCGTTCCCGATCTGGTCTACGACGGCGCCGTACAAGAATCCCGTCGACACCCCGCGACAACCCGGGCACCGCGTCGGCGGACGATCGCGCGGCTGTCACGGAGGAGCCTCAGGAAGGACGCGCGGAGCGAAGGCGGTCATCGCCGCGAGCAGTGGCGCGGGGAGTTCCTTCGGCATCGCCCTGCGCATGCCCTCGCGGTCCCCGATCGACCACTGGTCGACGGGGCAGGGCAGGGCAGAACGATGTACGGACGCCATGCCTGGCGTTCGGCGGCGCCGGGGTTCCGCGCCCTCCGAACCGTCCGTCTGGACGTCGGACGTCCGAGAGAAGGCAGCCGGTGGCCGCACCCCGTTCCGCCGAACGGCAACGGGTGCGGCCACCGGCACGGGCGTGCCACACCGCTCGAAGGGGCCCGCACCGACATCCCGCGTGTGTCCCCCCGTCGCGCTGTCAAACCCCCGTCCGGCCGACGGATCACGACGTGCGCGGGCGGCCCGCTGCCAGCACCATGGCTCCACGGGGACGCGCAGCACCGCGCGTCCGGACGATCCGGCCGGAAGGCAGCTCCGTCATGAGTCCCGCCGTTCCCGAGGACCCCGACGGGCTCAAACTGTTCATCGCGCGCGAGGTGGCCGCACTGCGGGCCGCCGCCGGCCGCAGCGCCGGGATCCGGCGCGAGGACCCGGCCCCCGCCGCACGGCCCGAGCAGGACGGGGAGCCCGCCGCTCAAGAGTGCCCGTGCGGTGGCAGCCAGGACCAGTGCCACTCCTGCGGCGACCCCGCCGACGGCCACGACCCCTGGGCCTGCCTGTGCGCAACCCTGCCCGCCATCCCGATGTCGGCCGCGCTCCTCGCCCCCGTCGAGGACGACGACGGCCGTACCGTCGACTTCGTCGTGCGGGCCGGAAACCACGTCCGCTCGGCGGAGTGGCTCGACGCCCCCGACCGCCAGGTGGGCCGGCGGCTGCTCACGACCCGGCCCGGCGCCGAGGCCGGCGGCCTGCTCGCCGCGCTGAGCGGCGTCCTGCGTACGGGCCACGCCCTCAAGGGGCACCCGGTGGACTACACCGAATGGCGGTCCGGCCGCCTGCACCGTACGACCCTGCTGTACGACGCGGCGTCCTGCGGCGGACAGGTGCTGGCGACCTGGCGGCCGGCCCAGGCGCACACCGAGGTGATGTCCCTCGAAGCGCAGTACATCGCCTCCATGGGCTGGGCCCACTTCGACCTGCTGTCCGGCGCCACCAGCTGGTCCGACGGCATGTGCGCGATCTTCCGTACGGGATCCGACGGCCGGATGACCCTCACGGACCTGTGCGACGCCGTGCTCGTCGAGGACGTACCCCGGTTCGGGCGGCTGCTCAGGGAACTCTTCGACGGCGAGGAACCGCCCGGCACCGACATCCGCTTCAACATCCACGGGGACGTCCGCACCCTGCACGCGGTGGGCCGCCCGGTGATCGACACCCACGGCCTGCCCTGGGCGTTCTACCTGATCGTCCGCGACCTGACCCCGCAGGTCCGCAGCAGGCAGCGGCTCGACGCCAGCCGGAAGTTGACCGAGAGGCTCCGCGAGGAGGCGGCCGCCGAGCGGCGGGTCGCCTCGGCGCTGCGCGAGGCGCTCCTGCCCACCCACTCCTCGGAGATCGCCGAACTCGGGTACGCCGTGGCGGCGGCGTACCTGCCGGTCGAGCCGGAAGCCGCCCTCGGCGGCGACTGGTACAAGTGCCGGGTCCTGCCGGACGGCAGGATCCTGCTGGCGATGGGGGACGCCTGCGGGCACGGACTCGGCGCGGTCGCCCGGATGGCCCAGCAGCGGCACGCGTTGGCGGGCCTCGCCCACGCCCCCGGAACCGACGCCGCGGACCTGACGACCTGGCTCAACGAGCTGATCTGCGCCGACCCCTCCGCCGAGACGGCCACCGCCGTCATCGGCCACATCGACGCCCGGCGGCGCCTGACCTGGGCCTGCGCCGGCCATCCGCCGCCCCTGCTGCTGCGCGGCAGCAGCGCGGAGACCCTGGACTCCTCGCATCGGGGCCCCCTGCTGGGCCTGCTGCCGGGGGACAGGTACGCCACGGCCGCGGTTGACCTGAGGCAGGGGGACGTCCTGCTCCTCTACACCGACGGCCTCGTCGAGCGCCGCGGCGAGGACCTGGAGCAGAGCATCGCCACGCTCCGTCGGCGCCTGGCCACCTGCTCCGGGCTGCCCGCCCAACGCGTGCTGGACACCCTGATGGACATGTACGGGCGGGAGGACTTCGCGGACGACACCTGCCTGGTGGTCATCGAGGTGCTCTGACGCCGCGCCTCCGACCGATGACGGAGAGCCCGTGCCCGCCCTGGGCCCAGTCCCGCAGCGCCTGCCGCGTGAAATCGCGCGCTCCGGCCAATGCCAGGGCGATGCCCGGCCGGGAGGTTCCTGGCCGGGCATCGAGTGTGGTGTGGCACCCCATTGACCGATCGCATGGGGCAGGAACCGAGGGCAGCCTCGGGTAGCCGGCCGGGCTGCGCAGCGGGCGTCAGGCCGCCGGCGCCAGACGAGTGGCGGGTGGGGCGAGGGCGGGAGCGCCGTCCGGGACGGGTACTGCGGCGAAGATCGCGTCCTGCTGGGCCTGTAGCTCCTTCTTGCGCTCGGGGCTGGTCGACGGCAGCCGCTGCTCCTCGTACAGCTTGTGCGTCTCCTCCTGGGCGAACTTGCTCGCCGGGGTGTGGAACTGCACCTCGAACAGCTGCTGTGAACCGGGAGCGCGCCAGCCCGTGTTGAGTCCCTTGTAGCCCTTCTCGCGACCCCAGGTGTTGGACCACTTCGTGGTGTCGCTGCCCCACGCGGACAGCACCTCAGAGGCGATGGTCACACCGGTGACGTAATCGCCGTCGGGCCATTGGAGGGTGTAGCGCACCGCGTCACTCAGACGCGCCAGGACGTCGTCGGTGTTGCGCTCCGGATGCTCCTTGAGGTCTGTGGCGACCTTCCGCTTGAGGGAGTCGGGGGACTTGAGGCGGTAGTCGAAGCCGACCAGCTCCGCCCCGCTGAGGCCGGCGGCAACCTGTACGTCGCGGCTGATCGCCGGCTCCGCCGCGCGGGCACGGGCAAGGTAGGCATCGACCTTGCGGTTGTCCGCGGCGTTCAGGCACAGTCCCTCGCGCTCCCAGCCGGCCGGATCGTCGTCGCACCGCCCCGCACCGCCACCGGTGCGCGTGACGGTGGTGGCGTGCTTGCCCGTCGTGTCGGAGGGGTCGGCGGCGTATGCGGTGAGCCCGGTAGTGGCCGTGGCCATGGCGAGGGCGGCGGCCAGTACGGCGGCGGCTCGGCCCAGGTGGTGTGTGCTCATGCTGCGGAGGTGTCCCTTCTTGGCGGCGCGTGGCACCGCCTGCACCGGATGAACGGGGCGGACGGTGATCGTCGCCGGGGACAACAGAAGGAAGGGCGAAGAAGTACCGCGAAGCGACCCCGAGTACGGGGCATTGGCGTGATGGCGCCGTCCGGTGGCGGAGTCGTGCGCCGGCGCGGCGCTGTCGGCCGTCCGTCGGGCTACCGGTGCCCGTCTCGGCGACCTGGGACGCCCAAGCGCGCCCGCGCGCGCCGACCCACAGCGGGACCGGTCGAAGTTCGACGAGACGGGTCACCCCGGCCCCAGCCCCGGCAATTCGCGTACCCCGACGGAAACCGGCGCCGAGACGGGGCCGTCAGTCGACGTACTCGGCACGGCCGGCATGAAATCGACCTTGGATCACCCAACAGGCCAGTCAGGCAATGGCGCAGGTTCGGGAGCCCTCGTCCAAGCGGTCCGGCAGGCCGAAGAGCGGGAACAGGCGCTCGGTGTCGCGGTAGGCCGTGATGCCCGTGATCCGGTCGCCGGAGACCTCGACGACCTGAAGGGCCCAGGGAAGGTACCCGGTGCCGTCCGGGTGGGGACGGTACTGGCCGAAGGCGGGGGAGCCGTTGGCCGTTGTCGGGATCAGGCGAGAGCCGCGGCAGCCGATCGCGGGACCGGTGAGCCATGCCTGGATGTCGGGGACACCGCGCATCCATTTCGCGTACGGGGGCAGGCACAGCGTGGCGTCGACATGGAGGAGCATGTTCAGCTCCTCCATGTCGTAGCGGGAGAAGGCCGTGGCGTACCGCTCGGCCAGCAGCCGGCGGACCCTGTCGTCGCACGGCCGGCCGGTCGGCCCGTCCTTCGGCTGGCGGCGGTCGGCCAGGGTGGCGCGGGCGCGCTGCAGGGAGCTGTTGGCCGAGGCGACGGTGGAGCCGTGCAGGTCGGCGACCTCGCGAGCCGAAAAGCCCAGGACGTCCCGCAGGATCAGCGTGGCCCGCTGCCTGGGCGGCAGGTGCTGCAGCATGGCGACGAACGCCAGCCGCACGGACTCGCCCGACGTCGCGGCTGCCTCCGGATCGCCGCCAGGGCAGGGTTCCACCCACAGGGCGGCGTCCTGGGGAGGTGACGGCGGCGAGCTGCCCTCGCTCGGGCCGGACAGGTCCATCGGCAGCGCCCGCCGCTCGCCCGAAGCAAGGGCGTCCAGGCAGACGTTGGTGGCGATGCGGTACACCCACGTCCGCAGCCCCGACCGCCCCTCGAACCGGTCGACGCTGCGCCACGCCCGGACCATCGTCTCCTGTACGGCGTCCTCGGCCTCGGCGTACGAGCCCAACATCCGGTAGCAGTAGCCGATCAACTCCCCCCGGAACTCCTCAAGCCGCTCCACCGCCACGCCGGCCGCCGCGATGTCCCCCATGGACACTCCTCCAGACAGAACGTTCCAGGTCACTGACCTGAAGCCTCACTCTAGAGCCGGCCCGGACCGAGGCACGAAGCCCAGCGCCCCAGCCCGACTTTCGTCCGCGGACAAGAGTCCGGGAAGGGGGGAGTAGCGGCGACGGTGGCTCCGGATTCTTGTTCCCGAGTGCGTGCGGTTCGGTGGTTGCCCCGGTGCGGACGACGCCGTCCTCGGCGGTCGCCGACTCTCCCTCGCCGTGGAGTCGTCGCAAGAACCACTCCTTCACGTGGACCGGTTCCCGTGGGTGACCCGCGCTCCCCGGCCCACGAGGCCGGCGCCTCGGCCACGATCACGGCCCACGGCGACTGGCGGAGGCCGACGCGGTCACCTCGTGAGTTTCGGGTGATCTGTGGGCCGGGGTTCCCGCCGCCTACGAACTGCGGGGCGGCACATCACCCGCTTCGGCATCACCGCGGACCCGTCCGCAACGTGCACATGGCTGCACGAACCGGGACGCCCCGTCGGCTTTTGGCCCCCGGCTACCATGCGTGCGGTGGCTCTGCGTGTAGTGCCCCGCTTCCCCTTAACTGTTCTGTTTTCAAGGCCACATTGACATTCTCAAAGCCGTCAAGCCTGCCTCGTTCGCCTGCTAGCGTCCTGCCTCATTGCACCAAGCAACCGTTATGAGCAGAGAGCGAACGATGCAACTTGGATGGATCACGCGCCGTGCGCGACGAGGCGATACGACCACGCTGGGACCCTCGGCAGGAGCTATGCGTCACGGCACTGACCCTTGACGGCGAACTCGTCGAGCGGAACCTCGTTGACCTGCTCCACGACGCCGACCGGCTTCGGACCATCGAGGCGACCACACCCGGTGAGAAGGTCGCGCTCATCGAGTTCCTCCTGGCCATCTGCTACGCCTCGGGCACCTACCCGATGTCCGCAGCCGAGTGGCCTGCCTGGGTGGACCAGGAGCACGCCCTCCAGCCCGCCGCCGAGTGGCTCGCCGGGTCCCGCACGGGCGAGGTCTGGGACCTGTTCCACCCCACCGAGCCGCTCGGGCAGAACTCCCTCCTCGCTCCCTTCCTCGACCAGCACGGGGCCGGTCCGGCGCAGCTGGTGATCGAGCGGGTCGGCGACTACAACCAGTTCTTCGACCACCACCATCTGGCCGACCCCCGCCCGTTACCCGTGGCCGAGGCCTTCCGGGCCATGCTCACCCAGCACGTGTACGGACCCGCGGGCAGGGCCCGGATCTCCGGCAAGGCAACACTCGGTCCCACCATCACCAACCTGGCCGCCACCCGCCTCGGCACCCGGATCCGCGTCATAGCACTGGGCTCCACCCTCGGCGAGACGCTCCGCCTCAACATGGCCCCGGTTTCCGGGCCGCACGGCGATCTGAACCTCTCCTGGACCGCGGGCAAGGAACGCCGGGGGTTCAAGACCAAGCCCGTCGGCCGACCCGTCGCCGGTCCGGCGGACCTGCACAGCTATCTCGGCCGGTCGGTCCTGCTCCGCCCGACACCCGACGGGAAGGCCGTGGACCGGGTACTGCTCGGTGCGGGCGAACTGCTCGCCCTGACTGAAGAGCACCTTCAGGACGCTGTCCAGGCCAAGAAGGCGGACGGCACCGCCAAACCGCTCTGGGCTTCGGCGACCCGCGCCGTCTGGCGCGACGCCCATTCCCTCTACGCCGCCGTGGACAAGGCCCGCTCCTCTGGGGCGGTGAACGACGGCGCGACCCTGTACCAGCGGCTCGCGCTCTTTCCCGCGGAGGACGTCGCGCCCGAGCCGGGCCAGCAGCCCGCCCGCCGCGTCGAACTGTGGGCGGTCGGGCTCGTGGCCAAGCAGACCACGGCCATCGCTTGGGTCGACGGGACCTTTCCCTTCGCCCCGGGTCTGGAGGCCATGCTCTACGTTGCATCATCCCGTGGATCGGAGATCGCCGAGTACGTGGCCACGGCCCTGAGCAGGGCGGCGTACGCGGCCTGGAGCGTCGAGTACCCGAACCCGAAGCCGGCAGACAAGGCCGGCCAGATCGCACGCTTCGACGCGCGCAGCCGGCACTGGGCGGCCACCCAGGAGCCGTTCGAGTTCCTGATGGACGAGACCACCATCGGCGAGCCCGTCCACGACGGCCTCCTTGACTACGCCGCCACCGTGGCCGCGGCCGCCCGGAAGTTCCTCACCGAATGCCTCGATTCACTGCCGAGGAACTCACGGGGAGCGAAGGCCCAGGCCGCCGCCCTGCAGCGGTTCGACGACGAGCTGGCACAGCCGAAGGCCCCGGCCGAACTCCGAGGGGAGAGGGCATGACCAACCGAACCGAGTACACGCCCGGAACCGAGAACAGTGAGAGCGCCGCCGCCCTCACGGCCTGGCTGGGGAGCCTGGTTCACAACCACCAGTACAAAGCCCTCGCCGAGCTCCGCACGCCGCGGATCCGCAAGGAACCCCATTTCCGGGCCATCTGGTTCAGCCCGACCGAGGAGCAGGAGGAGATCTACGAACAGGTGGCGTTCCTGTTCGCGGTCTACCACCAAGGCCGATCGGAACCCGACTACGGCTACGGCAGCCTCGGCGATGCGGCCCGACGCATCGGCAGTGAAAAGAAGCAGGGCCCCGACGACCCGGGGGCCGTCCGCCTCGTCGATCGAATCGTCTCCAGCCGGCGGATCCCGTGGCGTCACCTGCAGCACGCCGTGGCCCGGCTTCGTGCCTGCGGCAAGCGGCCGCCGTCATGGACCCGTCTCGCCGACGACCTCAGCCAGTGGCACGACCGCAAGGCCCGCATCTCCTACGAGTGGGCCGTGGCTTTCCACATGGCCCGGTCCCGGTCGACCAGCGCCCGGACGCCCCGCACGCCTGCCGCCGACACGACCCAGAAGGGCACCACCACGTGACCAGCAATGCCTCCTCCACCGGCGGCCAGTTCCTCTCCCTCCACCTGTTGGAGACCTTGGTCGCCGTGCTGCCCGTACGCGACGAGAACGGCGCCCCGAAGTCCATCGTCTACGGGGGCACCGAGCGGCACATGATCACGAGCCAGGCGCGCCGCCGTGCCGAACGGGTCCACACGCGGGACCGCGCGAACGCGGGCATCGGTTCTCTGGCCGGCCGAAGCACCGGCATCCGCACCCGGGAGTGGGCGCTGTTCGCAGGGCGGGAACTCGCCTCCGCTCATGGCTGGGACTCGGACGAGGCGGTACGTACGGCCCGCGCCGTCATCGAAGCCACCGGGCTGAAATTCGGCGAACCCGCGAAGAAGACGGTCGCGAACCTCACCAAGGTGCTCCTGTTCGCCCCGTCTGACGCGGGCGTGCGCATCGCGGCGCACATCAATGAGCAGGCTGAGGAACTTCGGCCGTGGACTGCTGAGTACCTGGCAGCACAGGCGACGGCCGCTGCCAGGACCAAAAAGGCCGGCCGAAAGGCCGATCAGGAGGCGGACGAGGCCGGCGAGGCGGGCGAAGGTGCTGCCGGGGCCGAAGCCAAGCTCCCCGCACTGCCGACGGCGACCCGCGCCGCGGTTCTCACCGCGTTCGCGCCGCGCGATGCCATCGACATCGCCCTGTATGGCCGCTTCCTCGCCGAGATCGCCGATTCCCCGAACGTCGACGGCGCCGTGCAGAGCAGTCACGCCTTCACCGTGCACGAGGCGGAGCAGGTCGACGACTTCTACGCGGCCGCCGACGACGCGAAGCTGGACAGGAAGAAGAACGCCCTGGACTTCCTCGACGTGGCCGACGACGCCGGAGCCGGTATGACCGGCTATCAGTCGCTGATCACCGGGACTTTCTACCGGCACGCCGTGCTCGACCGGTTCAAGCTCCGCAGGAATCTCCAGGCCGCCGGGATGACCGTCGCGGAGGCCGAGGAGGCCTCTGTCGCCGCCGAGGCGGAGTTCGTGACGGCCTTCGTCGACGCCTTTCCCGAAGCGAAGAAGAACTCGACCGCCTCCACCGGCTCGCTGCCGATTCTGGTCCTCGCTTTCGAGGCGGAGCGCCCGTACAACTACGCCGCCGCCTTCCAGGCCCCGATCGACGAGAACCCCTTGGACAAGGGTGGCGAGGGACCGGCCGGACCGGCCGCGGTCAAGCGGCTTGTGAAGCACCACATCTTCGTCAGCGGGCGTCGCCCCGACATCAGGTCCAGCCGTGTGCTGACCTACGACCCGCAGGTCGACGAGCTCTTGGGTTCCCTCAAGATCCCGGACGTGCAGCCGGTGACCTCGGCCGAGGAGCTGACGGCGTGACGCACGTCCTGCTCGTACGGCTCGCCGCGCCCCTCCAGTCCTGGGGTGTGGCGAGCCGGTTCTCCTACCGGGACACCCACAGCCGGCCCAGCAAGTCGGCGGTGATCGGCTTGTGCGCGGCGGCACTGGGCCGGGACCGTACCGACGCCGTGGACGACCTCGCTCGGCTCGCCTTCGGCGTTCGCGCCGACCATCCGGGCACACCGGTGCGCGATTACCACTCCGTCGGCTCCGGCACGTTCCCGCTGCGGCCACGGGACGTTATCACCGACCACCGGCGGGCGGCGGCCGTGGCCAAGAGCATGGAGGCCACCGAAGGGCCAGGCTTCGGGCATCACGAGCTGGCCGGGTGGTACGGGGCGCCGAAGAAGATCGCGGCCGATCCCGTCTCGGGGGCGCTCGTCTCAGGGGAGCTCTCGCGCACGGCACTGATCACCGAGCGCTGGTACCTGTCGGACGCGGCGTTCGTCGTGGGGCTCCAGCACGAGGACCGCGCGCCACTGGAGGAGATCGCCCACGCCCTGGAGCACCCGAAGCAGCTGCTGTGGCTCGGCCGGAAGTCCTGCCCGCCCTCTGGCACCCTGGCCGCCGAGATCGTGATCGGCACGATCACCGAGGCCTTCGCGGGCAAACGGCTGCTGCCCGGACCGGAAGACCTCGATGGCCCGGACGCCACCGCACGGCGTCCCTGGGCTTGGATCCAGGCCGCCCCCGGTGCCAGGGGGGCTTCACCGATCAACGACCAGCCGATCAGCTTCGATCCGGCTCGACGGGCCCACGCCACCCGCTGGGAGACCCGTACGCGTGTCACCATCGCCCCGACCGCCACCGAATGGGACATCATCCCGTGAACCCCGTGAACCCCGTGCACTCCGCGAACAGCACGCGGGCCTCCACGGCCCGCTTCGTCGCCACACACTCCGTCCTATCCCTGAACGCCCGCCACCCGCTCGTCGCCAAGTCCCTCGTCGACGCCCAGGAGATGCACCGCACCGTGATGAGCGGGTTCCGCGGTTGGGTGGAGGACGGAGACGCGGAAGCCCGCTCGCAGATGGGCATCCTGTCGACGTGGTCGGTCGACCTCAAAGCGGCGGCGCTCGTCCTGGTCGTGCAGTCCAGGATCCCGGGGGACTGGGCCCGCATCCCCAGGGCGGCTTTCGCGACCGCGCCGCACATCATCACCGTCGACCGGACCTTCAAAGTGGGCGAGGTCGTCGGCTTCCGTACCGTCGTCAACCCGACCCACAGCCGGCCTTCGGGCAAGTCCGCTTCGGAGAAGGCCCGCGGCACCAGGGCCGCCCACACCACCCCGGAACACGTGAAGCGCTGGTTCGCACGCCGCCTCCAGCCCGACGGCGAGCCCGCCACGGCCGAGGACGGCGTGGTCCGCATCGGTGCCGCCGCCGACCCCGACAGTCTTGGGATCCGGATGCTGCCGACCGTCTCCAGCGCCCACCGCAACAAGTCCGTGCGCATCGGCCGCGCGGAGATCCGAGGCTCCCTGACCGTCACCGACCCGGAAACCCTGGTCGCAGCGCTCTCCAACGGACTTGGCCACGCCCGAGCCTACAGCTGCGGGCTGCTCCTGACCCGCTGAGAGACGAAGCCTTCGGGTCCGACTTTTGTCCGCGGGCGAAAGTCGGACCTGCCGGGGCCGCCCCGTACGAGGCGGCGTGGTTGAGCGTGCTCGGTTCTGGCGGTCGGACCGGTTGCATCCCCGCGTATGCGGGGGCCAGATCGGCTCTGCTCCTAACGCGAGCCATCCCCGCGCGCGCGGGGAGTTGCTGGAGGCGAAGAGAGAACACCTCGCACGGGTCATCCCCGCAGGAGCGGGAAGTGCTGCGTGAGGTCGAGACTAGCGTCCATCGGATCGATACGACCAGGCCGGCACGTCGGCCGATCTGCGGATGCTCCCAACGCAGTGCACGGCTCGGGCTTCGACCTGTCCGTGTTGGGATGGATCAGCCGCCGCGCAGACTTCCTCGCTGCGCACTACTCCCGCCGCCTGGCAGGCATGACCACCCACGCATCGTGGGTAGAGCTTGGCGGCAGCGGTGCACGGGAAGAGAACACTTCGCAGTCGAGCCCTAGAGCTCGGAAGGCACCTCAGTACCCGTCTCAGCGACGCCCACTCCGCCGCATCAAGATCATCAGTGTCTCACGGGCGTCACGCCGGCGCTGGGGGCTTCGGGAGAGTACGGACGATGCGGCGACCATGACAACGGCCCACGTGTAGGAGAGGCCGGCGACGGCGGTCACCGTTGCCGCTTCTTGGAACACGGACTGCAGGACGGACATGGGGTCCCCATCGGGGTCTTCGCCCGGTGGTATGCCCCGCCGGACGCGGTCCCACAGGTATCCACCATCCGGAGGCCGTCCGGCGATGTCCGGAGCCTCGCAGAAGTCATGTCTGTGCAGGTCAGGGAGGGAAAAATGGAGATTCCGGAGAAGTCTGACGCTAGTGGCGGGTCGGGAGACAACGGGGGCAGCCAAGGAGCAGGCTTCTCGCAAGAGCTCCGGGACCTCTACGAAGCCGCGGGCGGGCGGACGACGTTAGGGCTCAACGACCTCGTCAGGCTCGGGTCCGCGCGCCGTTTCAAGGTGGCGAAGTCCAGTCTCAGCGACTGGCTCACGGGCAAATCCGTGCCCTGGCCGAGGAACGCCCGCTACGTGCTGACCGTGCTGATCCCGTTCCTGGAGAGCCGCGCAGCCCGTCGGTCCCCGAGGTATCTGTCGACGAATCCGGAAACTTGGCGTGCCCGGCTCGTCGCGGCGCAGGCCGTGCGCAAGAGCGGGCAGGGAAGCCGGGGCCGCCTCGCCGGTCTTGCCCGCGCGCTTACCGACACAGGGGTGTCTGAGGACGAGGTGCGCAGGATTCTCGGCCCGGTGGCTGCCGCCGTTTCCGGAGGACCAGGAGACCGGTCCGGTCCGTATGACGAGGGGGACGGAAACGACTCCGAGGCCGAGCGGCCGGCCCTCACCGCCCTCCGTCCGGCGGCCCCCGGCCGGAACCACGGAGCCGAACGGCGCTTGGACGAGGCCTTGGCGCTCCTTCCGATGTCGGGCTGGGGAACGGGCCCGGCCCCCGTGTGGCTTTCCTGCCTGGTTGGAGCCCTCGTACGCATCGATGCCGTACAGGACGCCGAGCAGCTGCTCGGCCTGTGCCGAACCCCGGCCGATCGGGCGCGAGCACATGCTGCAGCGGCCCTGGCTCACGTGGACTCCGGCTTGCCCGACGATGCGCGGAGGCGTGCGTACTGGGCGGCCCAGGCTGCCGCTGAGGGCAGCCCGAGCCGGGACCGGGACGGGGCCTGGGCGCACGCCGCGCAGGCTCTGGCGTGTGTGGGGGAAGGGGAGGCCGCGGTGGACCTCGTCCGGCAGCACTCGATGCCCACGGATGGCAGCATGAAGGTCGCCTGGAGGACGGCCGACCGGCCGGCCCGCATCGCTGTGGCCTCAGGCCTTGTGGAGCATGACCTGCGGATGGCGGGTCAGTTGTTGCTCCCGATCCTCGATGAGTTACACGCGAGCGGGAAGGCACCCGGCCGGGCGGCCGCCCTGCTGGGCCGCTTCGCTGCGCTCCTTCCGGCCGAGGCCGGCATCAGGCATCTCGACGCGGATCGCTTTGACGAGGTGAGGGAGGCGGGACTCGCGTACGCGGACAAGGGCGGCCGGGAGAACTGGCGGCCCGAGACCGTCCTGGTGCACGCCCTCCTACGGATCGGCGCGGGGGAGGACCCCGGACAACAGGTGGACTGGTTGGTGCGGGATCTGGGGAACCGGGGGACCGAGCACTTTCCGACTGCCGCCCTCGCAGTGGTCCACGCGGCGCGAGGCGATATCGAATCCGCCGGGCGCTTGGCCGAGCGACCTACGGAGGTACGGACGCGCGCCGTCGCGCTCACCGCGCTGGCGGGGCACCTGGCCCGGGTCCCGGTTCGTCCGGTACCCGAGATCGACCCGGCGCACCCGGATGCCTTCACCGTCACTGTGCGGCACCTGGCCCTGAGCGTCACCCCGTACGCGTCGGACGACGAGCGGGCGGCGATGAGGTTCCTGCACCTGAGCCTGGAGACCCCCGGCTGGTACCACGCCCTGCCGGTCCTCGCCCGAGTCGCGCCCGAAGCGGTCGCACGCGTCCGGGACGTCGCTGCCGTTCACGGTGGTGTCGGGGATGGCCGTCGGTCCGGCTGAGCCCGCGCGGTGCGGGAGCCCCGCCGCTCAAGCACCGGCGTGCCCCCCCCGCACGCCGCTACGATCGGCCCCAGAGCGGGTCCGGTGGATCGGCCGGCCGGGTGGGACGGGGGCGTGAACATGCTGCAGATCGTCGGTGTGCACGGGATTCGACAGGGGGCATCCGCCACGGAGGAGGGTCGGAGCCGTACTTGGCAGGGCTCGGTGGACGCGGCGCTTGCCGCCTCCGGCCACGCCGGGACCGCCGGCCCGGTCCGGATCACCGTTCCCTCGTACCAGGGCGTCTACCCGCAGACGGCCACGCGGTACATGCGCCTGGGACCGGAGACCGCCCCCACGCCCGAGGACGCACCCGTCGACGAGGAGGAAGAGGAGTTCATCCTCCGGGCCTTGGCCACCTATGCGCCGTCAGCAGTCGGGGAGGAGGACTCCTCTCCCACGGCTGGTCGGACCCTGGGAGAGGGGCGACTCACGCCACGGATCCTCAGGCGGGCCCACGCCGTGGACCGGGTGGCCGGCAAGGGGGTGACCGACCGACTGCTGTGGCTGGTCCGCGAGGCCCACGGCTACCTGCGCCACGCGGAGACCGGTGCGGCCGTACGGGCCGCGGTCCGGGCGGCGCTGGTCGCCAAGGGCGCCCGGATGGTCATCGCCCACTCGCTGGGCAGCGTCGTGTTCTACGACATGGTGACCCGTGGAGAGGTACCGGCCGCCGCGGGCGGGGGCCCCGGTGTCACCTCCTTGATCACCTGTGGGTCCCCTTTGAGCTGGCTGGCGGTCAGGAAGGGCGTACACACAGCCGGTGGCCCGTTGTCCGTCCCGGCCGGAACGGAGTGGACCAACCTCTACGCCCCGAACGATCCGGTGAGCAGGGGTGGGGGCCTGTCCGACCTCGCGGTCGGGGTCACCGATGTCAAGGTCAACAACGGCAGGCTCAACGCCCATGACGTCCGCCGCTACCTCAACAAGCCGGCAGTAGCCGAACGCATCACGAAGGCCGGACTTCTCTGACGGTCGAGCCGTGTGCTTCGACCCGCGTGCTTCGGTCAGCCTGCCGGGAATGCTCAGCCCGCCCTCACAACAGGCGTTCGTCCAGCGTCAGCGTCGCCAGGCCCGCTGGACCCTGGAAGTGAAGCACCGGGGCCGTCGGTCCGTGGCCGACGGCCAAACCGTGGACCGGAGCCCCGGTGAGGAGGGTGTGGCGCAGTTCGCCGGTCAGAGGGTCCCAGAGGCGGAGCCCGCTCCGGTTCCCCGAGACGAGGAGCGTGCGGCCATCGGGCAGGGGCCACTCGGTCAGGACCTGGGTGTCGGGGGTCGCGCATGCCGCGAGCAGGGCTCCGTCCGAGGTGTCCCAGACGTGGAGGGCGGCCGACGTGGCGGAGGCCAGCAGAGTCCGCCCCCGACTCTGGAGGGCACATAGGGACCGGAAAGGTCCCGTGGTCGGGTCCTCGGCGCGCAAGACCCGTACGAGGTTTCCGGAACTCAGGTCGACGAGGTCCACCCCGTCCGCGGCAGCCACCGCGATGACCGTCGTGCCACCTGCGCTCCACGGTGGGAAAGCGGCGCAGGCCCGCGCCTGCTGGGCGCGATGGTGGTAGGTGACCGTCGAGGTGATGGTTTCGCGGCGCGAGGGGTCCCACGTGACCATCTCGATCGCCCCGTCCGTCCTGAGGGTGGCGAACAGCGGCAGGTTCGCCGGCGTATGTGCGACGCATGACGGTGAGTAGGGGTGCCCCTCCACGTTGAGACGGCTCACGCGCTCATAGCGAACGAGGTCCCAGATGGCCCAGCCCGCCCGGCCCCTGAGGGCCACGTATGCGGTGCCCGAAGGGGAAGGGATCGGCTCCGCCGACATCACCGGGCCCGCAGCCACCTGTTTCAGCAGCGACCCCGATGTCGCGTCGTGCACGTCGAGGCCCTTGCCGGTTCCGACGAGGACCACGCCCGGCGCGCTCCAGCACAGGGGCCACTGCTTGCTGCGGTTCTGCCCACCCCACGGCGGTTGGTAGAGCGTCTCCGGCGTCCGCAGTCCACTTGGGCCACCGTTACTGTCGAGGTCCCAGATCCGGATGCCCTGTGGTCCGGCCGACACGATGCGCGGGCCCTCCGGACCTTCGAGCGCGCCGATCGCGTGAACGTCCGTGACGTCGGCATCGAACGATTCCACCAGGGTGCCGTCGATGTTCCGAACCATGACCCGGCCCGCCTCGGCGTAGGCGAGACCCCTGCCGCCGGGCAGTACCGTCACCACCTGCGCACCGATCCGGCTGTACGGTACCGGTCTGCCGAGGAACGGGTTCCACATCTGGCTGAGGGAGGCGGACGAGATTCCGTTCTTGATCAGGAGTAGATCGTCCGCGCCCTGCCTCGGAACGGACACCGGGGAGTGCGTATGCGCGCCACCGAAAGGGGGAGCAGCCGCGAGCCCCGACGAGGGATCCCAGAGCCGGATGCCGTCCGGGGTGGCCACAGCCACCAGAGGACGCCCGTCGGCCCTGCGCACCACAGCGGTCGTCGTATGCGTGGGCAGCCGGCGCACCGGCGGAAAGCCCCTTGCCTTGACGAGCCCCTCGGGCCCCGCCCCACTTTCACCGCCCCAGCCGGCGTTCCACAAGAACGCGCCTTGGCCGGTGAGCACGAACAGCTGCCGGCCCGCAGAACCGTCGTTCAAGACGTGTGCCTCTTCTGCGAACGGCAGGGACGCGTGGGCGAGTGGCTGGCCTGACGTCGGATCGTGGATCGAGATGCTGTCGGAGTTCAACGCGAGCAGGGACGTTCGGCCGTCGGCGGATCGGATCGGTTGCACGGAGTGCACCGGCTCGTTCTCGGACCCGATCTCGGCCGTTAGCCGTCCTGTTGCCGAGTCCCGGATCTCGACCTGCCCGTGCCGTGACAGCACCGCGATCAGCGTGCGCCCGTCCAGCGTAGGTACGCAGCAAATGCTTGTCGCACTGTCCCCGGGAGGCGCCAGGACGTTCACACGAGCCACCCATCGGCCCCACGCGAGTCTCGCCGGCAGGCCCTGTGGCGCCTGCCGTGATTCGTCCCGCACGGCCATCTGGAACGCGATGCTGCTCATGCGCGACGCCATGTCCACGGTCGCGTCGACGTACGGCTCGATCAGTGCCGCAGCCGTCAGTGTCCGGCGGTCCGGGTCCGTGATCGGGAGCGGCAGCCCCAGGCGGGTCCGCAGCGTGCCGGACGTCTCCTGGGCCAGCAGCGTCGAGGGCACGGCCGCGTCAGTCAGTACCCTTCCCTCGGTCGCGTGATGGAGAAAGTGCCTGCGGACGTACGGGTGGGCGGTGTGCGGCCGGGACCGTTCGACCAGGTCCACCAGAGCATGGGTGATCGCGGCATGGGCCGCGGTGGGCGTCTGCGGAGTGGTGTCCGAGCGCCACGACAGGGAGGACGTCGCGTCGGGCGGGTTCAACAGCCAGGTGTGATCCGCTGTCAGGAGGTCGGTCAGTCGTTGGTGGACGGGACGGTAGACGGCTCGGTCGTCCTCCTCGGCCGTGGCCAGGTAGCCGGCGAGCCGGCTGTTGCGGAGCGTCCGAATGGCATGGTCGGCGGCGTCCGCGCCGATGCCGGGCCCGTACTCGGCTGTGGCCAGGGCGCTGGTGACGGCGGGCCAGACCTCCGCCCAGGGAAGCCCGGCCCCAGGGGCAAACGTCGTCGCCCTCAGGGCGGTGACCAGCGCGTACGTGGGCACCCCGGTGCTCAAGGAGACGGCCGCGATGTCCTCCCGGAGAAGCCCGCTGGTGCCGTCGGCGAGACGCCGCAACCAGCCGGACTCGGTGAGGTCCTGGCGCGCCCCGGCCTTCCGGAGTTGGTCGGCGGCGATCCGGGCGTCGAGGAACGAGGGGGCTACCGCGGCCGCGATGGTTCGCGCGGCCTCGGCGGCTGCTTCGGCCGAGAAATGGTACGGGCTGTCTGCGGGGGCGAGCAGCAGGGTGGCGACGTAGGCGGCGATGTCGTCGACGCAGGACGGACCATCGCTGCGCACCATGCGGGGCCGGACCCCTTCGCTGCCCAGGGCCTCGGTCAGGCGCAGCAGCAGTTGGTCGGCGCGTTCGTCGTGCAGCACCTCCTCGCCCTGTTGGCCCGTGAGCGGGGAGCTTCGTACCCCGAGGAGGAGGCGCAGCGGGCTGCTGTCGCCGGCGGCGACGCTGAGGCGGGCCAGCGGAAGGACGAGGTCGTTGACGAGTGCGAGCGGATCCTGTGCCTCGTCCAGCGCGTCGATGACCACGGTGACGGGCCTGCGGGCTGACGTGCTGCGATCCGAGAGCAGCCGCAGGAGGGTCCGCAGGGGCACGATCGAGTCCGGATCGGAAGCGTCCTCCGCACCCAGCGCGGTGAGGAGGTCCTCGACCACCACCCGTGCGGACTTGTTGCGCGCCAGCACGGCGATGTCCACCGACCCCCGGGGTGGCCGGAGCTCTGTAGGAACCTTCGCCACCATGCCGGCGTACCGGGGGTCGGTGACGAATCCCGGGTCGGAGAGGGTGACGAGGCGGGCCAGCAGCGCGGACTTCCCGGAACCTGCGGCGCCGGTGACGACGAGGACGCGCTCGTCCTCGTCGCCCCTAAGGAAGGCCGTCATGGCTTTCATCGGCGTGACCCGGCCGCTGAAGTACCAGCCCGGGTCGTCGTCGGCCGGCCGCCCCGAGGCACGCTCCAGCCAGAAGTCGTCGAGAGAGCCCAGCGGCACGTCGGTCCCGACGGTCGTCGTCAGGGCCAACTGCCGGAGCGCCGGACCGGCCGTGCTCACGGCGGGCCGATAGCGGGGGTTCGGCAGGCAGGCACTCGGGCGCTTCTTCCGGGAGCGGGGGAAGGCCCACTCGGCGTCGATGAGGCCCTTCTCGTGGCCGTGCTCATCCTGCCCGACCTCGTCGAGGAGCTGTTCCCACTCCTGGAAGGACAGGTGGGAAGCGGTGTACCCGGCGGCCTCGTCCCGCATCCGTTCGCACGCCAGGGCCACGCGCTCGGTGAAGGAGCCGATCAATGGCTGCGCGGAGAAGTCCCCGGAGGTGACGACACCGACTCCGTGGAAGGCGTAGCGGTCCTTGTCCAGGTCTCGGAGCAGGGAGCTCAGTTCGGTGTGCAAAGTGCCTGAGAAGCACGAATCGACGAGCACGAGTATGTGTTCCGACTCGCTGTCCAGAACCGCGGCAATGAGCTCACTGGTCTGGAAGGCCGTAGCGAGCGGGCGTTTCTCGTCCGTCTCCGCAAACGTCAGGTAGTGGCGATGTGAACTCCCGCCCAGTCCATGGCCGGTGATGTACACGACCACGGCTTCCTCGTACGTGGCGGCCGTCAGGGCCTCGTCACGGAGGAAGTCACGCAGGTCCTGGACGGACTGTACGGCGGGCGCCCGGCTGACCTCGAAACGTTGCCTCTTGTCCAGGTTGGGGCCGGCGAGCCAGTCGGTGATGCGTCCAGCCTGGATGTCGATGGCTTCGCGGAACTCTGTGTCGTCGGCTCCGTAGTCGGTGATCGCCACGATCACCAGTCGCCGCCGGGTGATGCCTTCCAAGTCTTCCGTGGTCACCATTCCCTCCAACTCCGCGCGGCGCGGAGTGCGCGGGGCCGTCAGCCTAGTGGGGTCGGGCGACCGATCGCATGAGGTTCCCCCTGCCTGTCGGGGCCATGGGAACGTCGAGAAGTTGCTGTGACGGGCTACGGAGGAAAGCGCGGACCAGGGGACACGGTGAGTGGGGCAGTCACCTGAGCGGGGTCGCGGGATGCCGCTCATCGACGTCTGCCGGCAGACACAGGGCCTGGTACCGAGCCGGAGAACGACGTACGCCAGCTCGTCGGGCCGCAACGCGACGGACACGACACGCCCCCACGCCCGGCCCGGCAGGTGATCGACGCGATCGCGTTCAAGTACCGCACTGGGACACCGTGGACGGAGCTGCCCGAGCACTTCGGGCCGTGGAAGGGCGCCCACAACCGGCTGCGGAAGTGGGCGGCGGACGGGACCTCGGAGAAGGTGTTCACCGCCTTGCTCGCGCAGGCCGACGCCGAAGGCGACCTCGACTGGGTCGTCGCGGTCGACTCCATCACTGCCGGGACCACCAGCACGCTGCCGGGGCCCCTTTTGACGGGCCCCGGTAGGCGAGCCGGCCGACCATGCCCTCGGACGCTCCCGCGGCGGGCTGACCACGAAGATCCACCTCACCGTGGACGGCCGTTGCCGGCCACTGGCGTTCGTCATCACGCCAGGCCAGGCTGGCGACGCACCCGCGTTCGCGCAGGTCATAGCCCGGTTACGGGTGCCCAGGCGGATCGGCCGTCCCAGGATCACGCCGGATGTGGTCCTGGCCGACAAGGCCCACTCGTCGCGGGTGATCCGCTGTCATCTGCGGCAGCGCGGGATCCGGGCGGTGATCCCGCAGCCCGCCGACCAGGCCGCGAACCGCAATCGCCTCGGCCGTCGAGGTGGGCGTTCGCCAGCCTTCGACCGCGAGGCCTACAAGCAGCGGAACACCGTCGAGCGGTGCATCAACAGGCGCAAGCAGTGGCGCGGTCTGGCCACTCGATACGACAAGCCCGCCACCATCCACCTTGCCGGACTCCACATCGCCGCCATCTTCATCTGGTCTGCGGGGTGACCTGAAGGAAACGGCCTACACCAGGGCGGCGATCGAGGGCATCTGCCCCGGCCGCCCCTACACCGAACTCGGCTGGACACCCGGAGGGAGCGACCGCTTCCTCGGCCGCTTCCTCAGTGGATCAGCCGGTGATCGAAAAGAAGATCGAGCCGTCCTCGGCCCACCACCAGGCACCCTCGCCCTCGTTCCACTCCGAGGCCCAACCGTCGAGGGCCTCGATGAGCTCCCCGAGGTCGTACCGGAGATCGGCGTCGACGCGGTCTAGCACCGCGCGGTAGGCCTTCACCGCAGGGCCTGCCTTCGCGAGGGGCCAGCAGCCGATCTCCGGTGATCCCTCCAGGGGATGGGGTATGTGGAACCCGATCTCCGAGGGCGGGCCGCTGAAGACGTACTGGTAGGGCAGCAGGTCGGCCGGGACGCCCGCCGAGCCGAGGGCATCGTCCAGGGCGGAGAAGTAGGTGACGGGGCTCCGGTAGCTCGCCAGCGTCGAGCTGTCGCTCGCGTTGTGGTCGATGATGATCTGGAGAGCCGCGTAGTAGGCGCAGCCAGCGTAATCGGCGGAGGAGTCGGCACGGCCGGAGACCAGCTCCTCCAGGGCGTCCGGGACCGACAGCCCCCAGTCCACGCCCTGATGGTCGAGGCTGTCCTGACGTGCCTTCGCCCTGACACGCATGTTGTCCAGGCGCTGTGACTCGTCGGCGCTCAGGTCCAGGGCGGGCACGAAGCGCACGATCTCGCCGCGGTTCGCCATGCTGTAGTTCACTACCTTGCTCATGGGTTCATGCTGCCAAAGGCCACTGACAGCCGGGCATCCCGGACCAGCTTGCAGGTGCCGGAGCCGCTCGGGCCGCACATTTCGGATCAGGCCGGGTCAGGGAGCGGTTACCAGACACAGCGGGCCCGGTCTGATCCGAAAGACACGGCCTAGGGGGTGTCTGACAAATGATCACGGACTGGTTTCGCGGAGCCAGAGGATCAGCGAGGCCAGGACGACTCCGGCGCGGTAGCGGTCGGCGAGCTTGTCGAACCTTGTCGCGATCGCGCGGAACTGCTTGAGGCGTGCGAAGCATCGTTCGACCACGTTGCGCTCGCGGTAGATCTCCCCGTCGAAGGCGGGCGGCCGGCCGCCGAGGCGCCCTCGGCGCCGGCGGTTGGCCGCTTGGTCGCGGCGCTCGGGGATCGTGACGGCGATGCCGCGGCGTCGCAGCAGGTGCCGGATCGCCCGGCTGGAGTAGGCCTTGTCGCCCAGGACTCGGGGCGGTGTCCTGCGCGGGCGGCCGGTGCCGACTCTCGGAACGCGGATCCCGTCGAGGACCTGGCCGAAGGCGGTGGCGTCGTTGACGTTGCCGGGCGTGAGCACGATGGACAGGGGCAGGCCCAGGCCGTCGACGGCGAGGTGGACCTTGGTGGTCAGCCCGCCTCGGGACCGGCCGAGGGCCTGGCGCGTCTGCGAGCGGTCCGGATCTTCCAGTTCGTCCCCGTCTGCGGCCCCTCTTTGCGGGCGCCGGCGGCGTGCTGGTGAGCACGGTTGACCGTGGAGTCGACGGTGACGGTCCACTCCACCCGGCCCACCGCGTCGTCGCGGACCTGGACGTGTTCCAGCAGCTTCGCCCAGGTCCCGTCCGCTTCCCAGCGGGCGAACCGCTCGTAGACGGTCTGCCAGGGTCCGTACCGCTCGGGCAGATCGCGCCACGGAGCCCCGGTCCGCAGCCGCCACAGCACCCCGTTGACCACCTGCCGGTGATCACGCCACGGACGACCACGCCACGGACGACCACGCCCATCCACCCGCGGCGACAGGGGCTCTATTCGCTCCCACGCCGCTTCCGTCAACTCGCCTCGACCTGCCACAAGATCAATGATCAGAGTGCTCGTGCTCGGGCTCTCGCGCGGGGTCCGTCATGAAACGGCTCAGCCGGTAGGTGGTCGGCAGCCCCAGGCGCCCACACAGCGTGTCGATCCGGATCATCGACCCGTCAACTCCTGCCTCCCGAAGACGGCGCAACCGCGTACGCATCTCCGCCTGGTCCCGAGTCTCAACGACGACTTCCCACTGTCCCGCGTCCGGCGCGGTGCGAGCAGCAACCCGCTGCCGCGCGTCCTCTTGCCGCCGCCTTCTTTTCCCCTGTCCTGGCACCTGCCCAGAATCACTGGCCGGCGTAAGGACGGCAAGGCCATTGGACCGAGCGCACACTTCCCGCTCGGTGATCATTTGTCAGACATGACCTAGTGCTGCCCCAACCCGTCCACGACCGCGACCACGTCCTGCACGGGATCGCCTGGCGGCGCGCCGTCACCAAGCCGTGGCTATCGCCTGCCACCAGCAACGACACCACCGTCACGAGCAGCTGTGATCAGGAACTACAGCTGCCGTGACTGAGCGGGCCACTGCCACAGCGCATCCCCGCTGGACGCCCCTTCCCGTTCATCTCGTTGACCAGATGAAGATGGCGGCGATGTGGAGTCCGGCAAGGTGGATGGTGGCGGGCTTGTCGTATCGAGTGGCCAGACCGCGCCACTGCTTGAGCCTGTTGATGCACCGCTCGACGGTGTTCCGCTGCTTGTAGGCCTCGCGGTCGAAGGCCGCGGCCGGCCGCCGAGCCGGCCGCGTCGCTTGCGGTTCGCGGCCTGGTCGGAGGGCTGTGGGATCACCGCCCGGATCCCGCGCCGATGCAGACGGGTTCGGATTGCGCGCGATGAGTACGCCTTGTCGGCCAGAACCACATCCGGGGTGGTCCGGGGCCGACCGATCGGCCTCGGCACCCGCAATTGGGCCATGAACTCGGGAAACGCGGCCGTGTCACCGGCCTGCCCGGGCGGACGAACACCAGCGGTCGGCATCGGCTGTCCGCAGCGAGGTGGACCTTCGTGGTCAGCCCGCTGCGGGACCGTCCGAGGGCATGGTCGGCCGGCTCGCCGGCCGGGGCCCCTTTTGACGGGCTCCGGCGGCGTGCTGATGAGCCCGGACGGCCGTGGAGTCGACCGAGACGATCCAGTCGAGGTCGCCTTCGGCGTCGGCCTGGGCGAGCAGGGCGGTGAAGACCATCTCCCAGGTGCCGTCGGCAGCCCACTTCCGCAGCCGGTTGTGGGCCCCCTTCCACGAGTCGAAATGCTCGGGCAGATGCATCCACGGAGTGCCGGTGCGGTACTTGAAGGTGATCGCGTCGATCACCTGCCGGTGATCACGCCACCGCCCACCCCGCTTCGGTGTCCGGTCCGGCAGCAACGGCTCGATCATCGCCCACTGCGCGTCAGCCATGACACACCCCAACCAACGATCAGATGATCCGAAGGAAACGCCCTAGGCGCACGGCGCGACGACGGAGGAGTCCAGCAGCAGCTGGCCCTCGTCGGTGACGGTCAGGGCGAACAGTGCGCTCTCGTCGTCCCTCCGCCCGTCGTGGTCCTCGCCGCTCGCCCCGGACACGTCGCGTAGGGTGTCGCGCACCGCGGTGAGCGCGTACGTGCCGCCGGCCGTACCCCGGCTCCAACGGCACGGCCCCCCAACGGATGCCCGGCCTCCCAGGGCATGGGCCGGCCGGCCTCGACCTCGTACACCACCCGCTCGCGTGGGGACAGCCCCGGGACCGCCCGCCAGTACGCGACGACCTGACCCCGCACCCGCAGTCAGGGCCCACTGAGGCGAAGTCACTCGCGTGCGCCCGCCAGTTCCACCGCCCTGCGGCGCAGGGAGAGGCCGGCCGGGACGATCGCCGAGAGGACGGCGAGCGCCGCGCACGCGCCCATGGTCGCCGCGAGCGTCGCCCACGGGATCTCGATCGACGTCCACACCGAGAGCAGGCCCAGCGCGCTCCACATGCCGACCATGTTGAGCCCGGCAACCAGTGCTCCCAGCAGTCCGCCGACCATGACCACCATCAGCGCCTCGGCGCCCACCAGCCGCAGCACCTGCCACCTGGTGGCGCCGGCGAGCCGCAGCACGGCCAGCTCGCGGACCCGGTCGGAGGTCGCCATGACCATCGTGTTCGCCAGTGAGATACCGGTGTAGAGGAGAGCGATCCCCAGGACCAGGAAGAAGCCCATCCGCGTCGTCCGGTTGGCCTCGGGGTACGTCGCCCGCACCCAGGCGTCCCTGGTGAGGACCTCCCCGCCCGACGCCCGCGCCGCCTGACGCAGACCGGCGGCCACGGTGCCCGCGTCGGCACCGTCCTTGAGGCGTACGTCGACCCGGTCGACGGGCGCCGCGGGCGCGTTGCGCGGGGTGACGTAGACGCCGTTGTCACCGGTGCCGATGCTCATGACCGCGGCGATCCTCAGGGACTTCCTCGTGCCGTCTGCGAGCCACACGTCCACCCGCTCGCCCACGGTGTGTTTCTCCCACTCCTCGTTGACGATGATCGAGTCGTCGTCCAGGTCGCTCGTCTTGCCCGCGGTGAGCGGGAGCCGGGCCGTTGCAGCGAGGGGGCGCGGCTCGACGGCCCTGGCGTCGGACCTGATGAGCGCGACGCCGTCCTCCAGGACGTACACGGCGCTCGACGAGCTCGCCGAGACCTCGGCGCCGGACACGGCCCGAAGCCGCCGCAGCGTCGCCTCGTCGAAGCCGGCGTCGCCCGCCGCCGCGACCACGAAGTCGGCGGTCGTCCGCTCGCGCACCTCGGTGGCCTTCGCCTCATCGAGGGTGGCGGTGGCGCCCAGCAGCGAGCCCGCCAGCGCGACGGTGACCAGCACCGGCGCCGCGACGGCGGCGGTGCGGCGTACCCCGGCCACGGCGTTCTCCCGCACCAGCATCCCGCCGGCGCCGGGCAGTTGGGCCGGCAGCCAGGCGATCAGCCGGGTCAGTGGCCGCACCAGCACCGGCGCGAGCAGCGCGACCGCGGTGATCAGCAGCATGGGCCGGCTCACGTAGGTCTTGCGCTGCAGAAGGTCGCCCGGGTTCGTCGTCAGGGCCAGCGCCAGGGTCACCGCGGCGGTGATCAGCAGGGCCACGCCGAACAGCAGGCGGCCCCGTGTCATCGCCCGGGTGTCCACGGACGCCTCGCGCAGCGTCTCGGTGGGACCGGTACGGCCCGCCCGCCAGGACGCGGCCAGCACGCCGCACAGGGCCACGAACAGGCCCGTCCAGAACGCCATGGGATAGGGCCAGGTGTAGTCGCCGATGGTGAACCAGCGGGGCGCGAGGCTCTCCTCGACGGCCCACTCGGCGAGCTTCGGAGCCGCGTAGGAGCCGAGCGCACAGCCGACGGCTGAGGCGAGCACCCCGACCACGAGCGCCTCGTAGACGACCATGCGGCGGATCTGCCCCGGGGTCGCCCCGGCGGTGCGCAGCAGCCCGAACTCGCGGCGCCGCTGGGCCACCGCGAACGCGAAGGTCGAGGCCACCACGAACACCGACACGAACCCGGTGACGCCGCCGGCCGTGCCGAACATGGCGTTCATCGCGGTGAGGGCCTCGCTGTCCCGGTCGGGGTCGGCGTCGGCGTACCGGCGCGCGTCCCCGGTGAGGACCTGTACGCCCTCGCTGCCACGCACCGCTTCGCGCACGGCGGCCGGATCGGCGTCGACGACGAGTTGGAGGCTGCGTGGCGACAGTTCGGCGGCGCGGGCGTCGGTGTAGAACACGGCGTCCTCGAAGCCGCGCCCGGCCACGGTGCCGACTGCGCGCCCTGTGCCGACTGCACGCACGGTGCCCACGACGCGGACCGTGCCCACGACGCGCACGGTGCCGCCGTCGGTCCGCACCGCGGTTCCCGGACGGGCCCAGTCACCGCTGACGACGACCTCGTCCGCGGCCTCGGGCGCGCGTCCCGCGGCGAGCTCGTACGGCGCGAAGGCCGCGGTGGACCAGGGGTGGCCCACCAGATCGGCGGGCCCGCCCTCGGCCCGTACGGGGAACGATCGATCCTCGACGACGGTTCCGAGATCGCGCAGCTTCGCGATCGCGTCGTCGGGCACGGCACGTGGCTGGGCGAGCTTCCGGGCGCGTTCGCCGATCGGGGTGGGCACCTTGAGGGTGTCGTGGCCCTTGACGACGACCGGCGCGGCGGCGAACCGTTCCGGCCCCCGGGCGGGTGCGTCCAGCGAGGACGCCAGGGCCAGTCCCATGACGGCGATCAGTGCCACGCCCAGGGAGAGGGCGACGAAGCTACCGGTGAAGGTGACCCAGCGGGTGCGCAGGGTGTGCAGCGTGGTGCTCAGCACGGCGCCGCCTCCAGCTTGGTCATGCGCGCCGCGATGTCCTCGGCGGAGGCGCCGATCAGCTCGCCGTTGACACGGCCGTCGACGAGGAAGACGACGCGGTCGGCGTAGGAGGCGGCGACGGGGTCGTGGGTGACCATGATGATCGTCTGGCCCTCCCGGTCGACCATGCCACGCAGCATGGTCAGCACCTCGCGGCCGGTCTGCGAGTCGAGCGCCCCGGTCGGCTCATCGCCGAACAGCACTTCGGGCCGCGTGATCAGCGCGCGGGCCAGGGCCACCCGCTGCTGCTGGCCGCCGGACATCTCCGTCGGCCTGTGCCGCGCCCGGTCGCCGAGTCCCACCTGGTGGAGCACGTCGCGCACCTGGGCCTTCTTCGGGCGGCGGCCGGCCAGCCGCAGCGGCAGGGCCACGTTCTGCTCGGCGGTCAGCGAGGGCAACAGGTTGAACGCCTGGAACACGAAGCCGATGCGCTCGCGGCGCAGCAGCGTCAGCTTGGTCTCGTTCAGCCCGGTCAACTCCGTGTCGCCCACGCTGACCGACCCCGACGTGGGCCGGTCCAGGCCCGCGGCGCACTGCAGCAGGGTCGACTTGCCGGACCCGGACGGGCCCATCACGGCGGTGAACGTCCCCCTCGGGAAGGCGAGCGATACCTGGTCGAGGGCGGTGACGGACATACCGCCCGCCCCGAAATGTCTGGTCACGGAGCGCAACCGGATCGCGTCCTTGGTCATGTGTCCGTCTCCCCATCAGCACGTACTGCTCGGCTCGTTGACGCCTCCACGAAACCCCCGAAGCCCCTCGTGACGCAGTACGGCCGGGACGAGACCTTGGGTAGGGCCAGGCCTACCCCCGATACGGACGCTGGACCGATGGCACCGACCGCCGCGCCCACTTACGGTCATGCCCATGCACCCTCGAAATGTGTGGCAGGCCATGTCCCGGCCGGGCTTCCTGCTGTCGCCCTGGCCCTGGCGCTCCGCCGCGTACCTGCTCACCGGCGCGGTGGCCGGTGCCGTCACCCTGGTGGGGCTCGTGACGGTGGCCATGGTCTGTGGCGCGCTCGCCCTGGTCTTGGTGGGGCTGCCGCTGCTCGTCCTGCTCGCCCTCAGCGGGATTCCCGTAGCCGAGGTGGAGCGGCGCAGGCTGCGCCTGATCGACCGCGACCCGGTGTCCGGCCCGCACCAGGTGCCGGCCGCGCCGGGATTGTGGGCCTGGCTGACCACCCGGCTGCGTGAACAGGCGACCTGGCGCGAGCTCGGGTACGCGCTGTTGTTCGCCGGGCTGCTGTGGCCGGTCGACGCCCTGGCGATCACGGTCGCGCTGCTCTTCCCGCTGTCCATGGTCTCCACCCCGTTGCTGATGGCCACGGTCGGCGACGGCCATGAGGCGAAGGTGCTCAAGCAGTGGACGGTCACCACCTGGCCGACCGCCTTCGGCGTCGCCGTGCTGGGCCTGCTCCTGCTGGGCCTGTGCGCCTACGTCCTCGGCGTCACGGCGGGCGCCCGATCCGAACTGGCCCGGCTGCTGATCGCCTCCCGCGAGGGGGAACTCGGCGCCAAGGTGGTCGAACTGGCCCGCTCCCGCGTCCGATTGGTCGAGGCCTTCGAGGCCGAGCGGCGCCGTATCGAGCGCGATCTGCACGACGGCGCCCAACAACGCCTGGTGGCCCTGACGATGGCCCTCGGGCTGGCCCGCCTCGACACCCCGCCGGGCCCGCTCGCCGACCAGCTCGACAAGGCCCACGAGGAGGCGCGCGCGGCGCTCGCGGAACTGCGCGAACTCATCCACGGCATCCACCCCAGGGTCCTCACGGACTACGGCCTTCAAGACGCGGTCGCGGACGCCGCCGACCGCTGTACCGTCCCCGTCGACGTCGACCTTGCACTGCCCGGCCGACCCACGCAGGCGGTCGAAGCCGCGGCGTACTTCGTGGTCTGCGAGGCGCTGGCCAACGTCGACAAACACAGCGGAGCCGATCGCGCGCGGGTGAGCGGCGGTCATCGCGACGGACGCCTCTTCCTTGAAGTGCGCGACGACGGCCGCGGCGGCGCGGACGCCTCGGCGGGCAGCGGCCTCACCGGTCTGGCGGACAGGGTGTCCGTCCTCGATGGCAGACTTGCCCTGACCAGTCCACCCGGTGGACCGACTCTGTTGCGTGTGGAGTTTCCTTGCGAGTTGGGGTTGACCAGGGCGGCCGATCACTGCGCGTAGTACTGGCCGAAGACAGCGTGCTGCTGAGGGAAGGCCTCATCGGCCTGCTCAGCCGCTGCGGCCACGAGGTGGTGTCGGCCGTCGGGGACGCGCGGGCACTGGTCGCGGCGGTCGAGGAGCATGCCCCCGACATCGTGGTGACGGACGTACGCATGCCGCCGGGTTTCCAGGACGAGGGCCTGCACGCGGCGGTACGGCTGCGTGCGAAGCGCCCCACACTGCCGGTCCTGGTCCTCAGCCAGTACGTGCAACGGACCTACGCCGCGGAGCTCCTGGACTCCGGAGACGGATCGGGCGTCGGCTACCTGCTCAAGGACCGGGTGGGCCAGGTCGAGGAATTCGTGGAAGCGCTGCACAAGGTGGCGGACGGCGGGACGGTGGTCGACCCCGAGGTGGTACGCCAGTTGCTGCGCCGCCGCCGCGATCCGCTGGAGCAGCTCACCCCGCGCGAACGCGAGGTGCTGGCGCTGATCGCCGAAGGCAAGTCCAACGGCGCGATCGCCAAGGAACTGGTGGTTTCCGAAGCGGCGATCGGCAAGCACATTGGCAACATCCTCACCAAGCTGGACCTGCCTCCGACGGACAAGACCCACCGCAGGGTCCTGGCCGTCCTTACCTACCTGCGGTCCTGACCCGACGGGGCGCACGTACGGCATCCTTCTCCCGCCTGTCGGGCCACCACCGTCCGCTGTCGCGATGGCGCGCCGCACGGCCTCTCGATCTCGATCCGTGGCGATGCTCACGCGGCACTGCCGACGACCGGTTCGGCCCCCCTCGGCGACGGCCAAGACGACGTCACCGACGACATCCAGGCGGTGGTCGCCGACCCGATCGCGGTCGTCTACGTAACCGGCCTGGTCGCCGAGCACCTGGCCGCGTCGCCGACGACGCGGTCCACCAGGCGCTCACCGCCGGGTAGACGATCCGCCGGGGACAGGGCTACTCGATGCGGGTCACCACCCCGTTCAGCGTGCACGTGGCGGGATCGAGCACTCCCTGACTGCCCACGCGGCCGACAGCGGCACCTTGAATTCTGACTGCGCGTCATCTGGTCGGGCCTCGCCGCCCTTCCGGCGGCGGCCGTACCTGCGACGCCGGTGGCGGAGAGGCGACGTCCGTGCACGGTGGCGGAGATGCCCACGCGGGCGAGGGCGGCGATCCGTGCTGCTGAATCGCTAGGCGGCTACCGCTGACCTGTGGAGCTTCCGGACTTGCTGCCCTCTGGGGTCGCCGGCGACTCATGCCACGCTTCGCGCAACGCAGTGACCACCGGGTGAGTGGATCCCAGCAGCTCGGTCCCCATGGCGACGTTTCCATGACGGCTCGCGCGGCGTGGACCAGTGCGGGGAAGCGGGACCTTTCCTCGTGAAGCGCCACCCGTCGAGCGCATCCTGTCGCCGACTAAGGAGCGTCCGCCCCTCGGCGTCGGGGCCGAGGGCGACATACGACCCATCCCTGGACGCCGTCCTCACCGCGCTACGTGCCCCAGGGCCTTGCCACCGCCGACTCCGGCTGGGTCGGGGCTAGATGGTGCGTCGAGGAGCCGCGAGTGTCTCCGCACATCTGTTTATCCGATTTGGTAAGAGTGGTCGACCGCTGCCTTCCACCCACATGGCCTTCCAGGCCGGAAAGCCTGCTCCCCGCACCCGCAGGATGACCCAGCCCGCGGTGATGTGAGGGCGCGGCTGCAACGGCCACCGCGAGAAGGCACTGACTACGCAGGCTGGCGATGTGGAGCCGACGATCCCGAAGATCCGGGTGGGGAGCTTCTTCCCCTCGCTGCTGGAGGGCCGCGCCGGAGTCACCGGGCCTTGTATGCGGTGGTGGGTGATGCTGGAGGCATATGCGCAAGGGCCCGCGTCGGCGTACCGTCAGGGGGAGCGGGCAGCAAGTCCGTGGACTCCGAGGGGACGACCCCCACGTCGGCCGGGGCTGCCCCGGGATCTTGAGCGCGTTGACCACCGCGCTTCGCCATTGGTGGCCCTTGAACTCGTACAGCTGGGCCCGGTGTGACTCGATCCGCGTGGCGATCGCCATCAGTCGACGGCATTGGGACGCGGAATCGGCCCGGTTTGTCGGATTCAGTGAAAGTCGTCAATCAGAGCCCGCTGCCCGCATACACTCCCAGCTCAGCAAGCCTGCTCCCCGCACCCGCGGGGATGACCCCTTGGCACTGCGCAGGACGCTGGCGGTGGCCGTCTGCTCCCCGCACCCGCGGGGATGACCCCCGCCTCCCCTGGGGCCAGGCCGGGGATTTCGGCTGCTCCCCGCACCCGCGGGGATGACCCCGATGAACATCAGCGCAAAGGGGTTACCGGCGGCTGCTCCCCGCACCCGCGGGGATGACCCCGCCTCGCCCTCATCCTCGGCGGCGCTCTGGGCCTGCTCCCCGCACCCGCGGGGATGACCCCTCCCAGTGGGCGTGGTCCTTCTCGAACCTGCCCTGCTCCCCGCACCCGCGGGGATGACCCCTTCGGCGCCGACCTGGCCCTCGCCTTCATCAACTGCTCCCCGCACCCGCGGGGATGACCCCGGGCGGATCGACGAGCTCAAGTCCGAGATGGACTGCTCCCCGCACCCGCGGGGATGACCCCGTCGGCCACACCAGCCTCGAAGATGTCTTCGGCTGCTCCCCGCATCCGCGGGGATGACCCCGTCGCGCTGACCGGGCTGCTCAGCGTCTCGCCTGCTCCCGCACCGGCGGGATGACTCGTTGTCGAAGAACTCCTTGGAGTTCACGCCGTCTTGCTCCCCCCCCTGCGGGATGAACGCCGTTTTCTGCACGCCCTCCTGGGGTGGGGCAGGTACGGGACATCCGGGGGTTCGGGGAGCTGCCCCCCGAACCATCAGCACAGCCGCCAGCCCCCGGCGGGCAACCCGGCCTGGCCGTAGGGCGGTCCGCCGACCACCGGTCCATCCCCACATCCCGTTGGCGGCTTGGTGGCCCACGGCGAAGCCTGCCCTGGCGCTCCGCTACGCCTCCGGTTTCCCGCGGACCCACGCATCGCGCGGTGGACCGGGTGGGTGAGGGGCTGCCGAGGGCAGAAGGCCCCCGTCCCAGAGCCGGTCGCCTGATCCTGCGTTCGCCCGCCCGGACATGCGGGGGTGGTTTCCCGGTCCGGCAGGTATGCCGCTCGTTCCTCTGCCCTGAGGTTGCGGTTGACAGCCTGGCAGGTCTTTCGGATCGCCACTGACCGGTCGTCACTGCCGGTCGCGAGGAGGAGCCCGTCCGGGCTGAACACCGCGGAGTCCACGGCGCTGGAAAGTCCCTCCAGCAGCGCCCGGGTGCGTCGTCGCCGGTGAACGCCACGGTGCGGCGATCGGAACGGAAGGCCCCGGACAGCACTGAATCGAGGTGTTCCTTGAGAATCGCGTTGCTCGCGTTTGTCCTGGTGACGTTCTTCGCGTCGGTCTCCTCGCTGTCCAGTGGGGCGGTCGGATCCTCGTCCAGCGCGGTGCCAGGCCCGCGGTGAAGCGCGGCACGGCGCTCGGTTGCGTGGGGTTCGCCCAATGGCCCTACGCGTGCCTCGCCGGAGCCGGCATCGGCACCCTGCTTCCCCCGGCCGCCACCGACACCGACGCCGTGAACCGGGCGATCGGCGCCTCGTACGGTGAAGTCGCCGGTGGTCACCCAGACCGTGCCGGCGCGGTCGCGGCCTACCGGACACGGCGTACGGGCTCAGTGGTTCTGTCGCGCACCGTGCTCCAGAGGCTCGGCCTGTACCGGGTGCGGATCGAGGCGGAGGGGGAGCGGTGGCGCGTGTTCGCCCGGTCCGGTCACGGTGAGGGGAACGCCGAGGCTCTGGCACATGCGGTGGACGCGGCCCAGCGCGCTGAGGGTCATGGGCGAGGGGTCGGTCTTCGGCAGCTCGATCGCGACCCGGAGGGGGCGGTGGGCCTGGACGAGGGCCTCGACCTCCAGGGCGGCCGCGGACCGGTTGGAGACGTTCAGCTCCTGCGCGATCTTCACGTGCAGGATGTCCCGGGTGATGTGGTGCTGGATGACCATGCTCGCCTCCCACGGTTCCGGACGGCACAGGCACCGAGGCGTGGAGTGCCGGATTCCAGTGTGGGCCACGGACCCGGAGGGCGGCGAGCGCGTCCCGCGAATCGCGGTGGGATCTGCTTGACGGCGAGGCCCGGGTTCCCGCGCGCGGGCCGCGAGCAGTCGACGTCGTCAGCGAGCGAACAGTGGCGACACCGCGGCCTCCGAGCTGCTGTTCCAGTACGTCACACGGGCCTTGTCGTCCACGTACGCGCCACCCTTCGGCATCTCCAGGAGCACGCCCTCGCCCGTGTTGGTGTCGGGGCGCTGACCGTGCGGCGCGAGCGCCATGTTCTTGACGAGGGTGCTGACGTCCTTGTTGCTCTGGCGCAGGAGCAGGCCGGCGTACGCCTCCTTGCCGGGGGCGAGGGTGAGCTCCGTCCGGGGCTTGGAGTTCTCGAAGATCCCCACGAGCCGGCCGCGGCCGTCCTCCAGCCGGAGCACCGGGTGCGTGCGCAACTTGCACGGCTGGGTGCCGGTGTTGGTGACCGTCAGCAGGAGCTTCGAGTCGTCCTTCGTGGGCGGCACGGCCCACTCGACCTTCACGTCGGTGGATTCGCCGGGGCAGTTGCCGTCGATGCCCTTCGGGTCGCCCTCGGCCTCGCCCGGACGTCCGGGCGCGGAGGGCGACGCGGAGGGTTTGGCGGTCGCCGGCGCGGACGCGGAGGCGGAAGGAGAGGGGGAGGGGGAGGGGGTGAAGGACTGCGCCGGCGGGGTCGCCCCGGCCTTGTCGTCACTCGGCGTGCAGGCCGTGGCGGCCAGCAGCGCCGCGGCGGTGAGGCCGATGGCACCGAGCGTTCGGGCGTGGGCGGTCCTGCGGAAGGTGCGCATCATGAGCCCCCGTGGCTACGGAACGTGCTGGATTGGTCTGGACAGGATGCCCTCGCCGGTTGCGGATTCACGCTCCCGCGAGGACCGTTACAGCCCTCGTATGCGGCGGTGACGGTTCCGTCGCGGGCCGCGGCACAGCCGCGCGGCCGGCTCCCGTGCCGAGTGCGTGCCGGGGGGTCGCTCGCCTGCTCCGGCGGCCCGAAATCCGTGAACGCCGACCAAGCTCGCGCCGTGACTCCGTCCCCCGGAGTGTCCTCGGCCGCGCGGCCGGAGCCCGCGCCCTCCCCGTTCGTCGCGTTGCCGAGACGGGCGCGGGCGGGGAAGTACCGGACACCGCGCGGTTGCGGGAACACTGCAGCCCGGCGAGGTCCGGCAAGCCGGACGACGTCCACGATCGCATCGTGACCCGGGTCGGTGGGTGTGTCGCCGACATGGTGGGGACGGAGCCGGAGCCGTACCCCCGTCTCGCCGAGCAGCACGTAGGGCCGATCGAGGGCGCGACCGTTCGGCGGGGCATGTCGGAACGGTTTCGGCTCCGCCCCCGGCCTACCCTGCGGATGCGTTCGGAACGTAAGGAGCGGCAGATGGCGGATGTGGCGGCTTTCGATCTGGGACCGCAGGCCCACATCGTGGCCCGTCTCGTCACCGGTGTGCCGGAGGCCGGGCTTGGCGGTCGGACTCCCTGCCCGGCGTACACGGTCGGTGACCTGCTGGGCCACCTCGCGGGTCTGGCCGTCGCGTTTCGCGACGCCGCCCGCAAGGACCTGGGTTCCACGACCGACACGTCCCCGGACGCCGCCGCGCCCCGTCTGCCCGACCGTTGGCGTGAGGAGCTGCCGCAGGTCCTGGACGAACTGGCCGAGGCATGGAAGGACCCGGCCGCCTGGACGGGTATGACCCGCGCGGGTGGCGTGGACCTGCCCGGCGACGTCGCGGGCGCGGTGGCGGCCGACGAACTGGTCATCCACGGCTGGGACCTGGCGCGGGCCACCGGCCAGGAGTACGCACCCGATGAGGCGGCACTGCGCGCCTCCCACACCTTCCTGCTCGCGGCCGCGCAGGACCCTGACGGCGGCGCCTTCGGCCCGGTCGTCCCCGTACCGGAAGACGCCCCGCTGCTGGACCGGGCCGTCGGCCTGAGCGGCCGCGATCCGAACTGGACGCCGACGCCCTCCTGAACATGAGCGTCTGGGGTGACCGCATGCCGGCGCGGTGGCTCGAAGCCGACTCGGGGCCGCCGCACGCATGGTGACGCACGAGGTGTGGAGCGCGGACTCGGCGTCCTCAAGGACAGCCGCCCTCAGCGCCACCTCGCCCCGGTACTCACGTGTGCACGCCACGCAGTCGGCCGGCCACGCGAGGAGGGCGTCTTCGGGCGAGCCCGACGCTTTGCGTGCGCGTGCCCATGCCGTCAGCTCGTCGAAGCGCGCCCGAAGCAGGGCATCGAGAAGTGATCGTCCGCCGGCGCCTCGTGCGCACCCTCAAGCGGAGGGGAACGTAGGCCGCGGGGTTGCGCCTCAGTCGTGCGGGGCTTCGCCGCTGACGCGGTGGTCGGCGTGGCTCAGTGCCTCCACGACGAGGCGGCGCAGGTGGCCGTCGCTGAGCCGGTAGAACACGTACCGTCCCTCCCGGCGGGTCTCCACCAGACCGGCGAGCCGGAGTTTGGCCAGGTGCTGGCTGACCGCGGTGCGGGACGCCGAGCACCGTTCGGCGAGCGAGCCGACGTCCGACTCGTCCTGGGCGAGGAGCCACAGCAGGTGCAGCCGGGTCGCGTCGGAGAGCAGCGCGAAGACCGCGGCGGCCTCGGTGAGGCGCGCCTCGTCGGGGGCGCGCAGATGCGCAGTGCTTGCAGCTGGGAGTGACTCGCTCGCGGGCATGTGACCAGGGTAGTTCGACGGTCGTCCGTCGCCGTGGGCGCGGCAGGTGCGCACGGCCACCTTCGTCATGTGCGCATCTGCGCACATGACGGTATGGTGGTGGGGTCCGCTCTCCTGGAAAGGACGCCCACGTGTTGTCCGTGTTGCGCAACCGCACCTACCGGCACCTGTTCACCGCCCAGGTGATCGCCCTGGTCGGAACCGGGCTGGGCACCGTCGCCCTGGGCCTGCTCGCGTACGACCTCGCCGGCGACCGCGCCGGATCGGTGCTCGGCACCGCGCTGGCGATCAAGATGGTCGCCTACGTGGCCATCGCCCCGGCGGTCGGCGCGGTCGCGCACCGGATCCCGCGACGGGCGCTGCTGGTGGGCTCCGACCTCACCCGGGCCGCGGTGGCGCTGACGCTGCCGTTCGTCGACCAGGTCTGGCAGGTCTACGTCCTGATCTTCGCCCTCCAGGCCGCCTCCGCCGCCTTCACCCCGACCTTCCAGGCCGCCCTCCCCGACGTGCTGCCCAAGGAGCGGGACTACACCCGGGCACTGACCCTGTCCCGCCTCGCCTACGACCTGGAGAGCCTGTTCAGCCCGGCGCTCGCCGCCGCCCTGCTGACCTTGATGAGCTACAACTGGCTGTTCCTGGGCACCGTCGGCGGATTCCTCGCCTCCACCGCCCTGGTCGTCTCCGCCGTACTGCCCAAGCCGGCTCCGACGGGCGAGCGGCGCTCCGGCGGCGTGTACGGGAGGGCCACCGCCGGCAGTCGCCTGTTCTTCCGGATCCCGCGCCTGCGGGCCCTGTTGTGGCTGAACCTGGCGGTGGCCGCGGCGGGCGCCCTGGTCACCGTCAACACGGTCGTCTACGTCCGCGACCACCTGGGCCGGTCCACCGGCGACGTGGCCTTCGCCCTCGGCGCCTACGGGGCCGGCTCGATGGTGGTCGCCCTGCTGTTGTCGCGGATCCTCGACCGGGTCGCCGACCGCGCGGTGATGCTCGGCGGCGCCTTGGTCCTGCCCGTGGTGTTCGCGGCCGTCGGCGTGATCACCACCGCCTCCGCGGGTGATTGGCGCTGGCCCGCCCTGCTGATCGCGTGGGCCGCGTTCGGCGCCGCATGCTCCCTGGTCCTCACCCCGACCGGCCGGCTCATCCGGCGTTCGGCGCGGCCCGAGGAGCGCACGGCCGCCTTCGCCGCGCAGTTCTCCCTCTCGCATGCCGCTTGGCTGATCACCTACCCCCTGGCCGGGTGGGTGGGCGCGACGGCAGGCCTGCCGGTGGCCGTGGGCGCCCTCGGCGTGATCGGCCTGGTCGCCGCCCTGACCGCCGTACGAGTGTGGCCCACCGGGGACGGGGACACCGAGGACGCCCCGCGGCGCGTTCACGTCGGCCTGGAGACCGGACACCCGCACCCCGCCGGCACGTGCGTCACCTGCTGACGCCGGCACAGCGGGGTGCGGCCGGGCGGCGGCTCAGCGCGCGAGGGTG